>JBIIVW010000001.1:0-62151 GCA_044339205.1 Rhodoferax sp.
GCTTCCATGGGTGAGCGGGCGCAGGTGGCCGAGTCCATTGACTTGCTGGTCGCCCAAGTGGTTGCGCAGGCCCGCCCCGGCGACCACCTGGTGTGCATGAGCAATGGCGGCTTTGGCAGCATCCACCTCAAACTGCTGGAAGCACTTCGAAATCAATAGCTACCAAGTCAATAGGTTCGCCGGCTAGAGGCCAAAATGGCCTCTTAACCCTCTAAGTCAGCTGTTCAACGTGCGCGACGGGCCACAACCGCCTGCGACAGCACCTCAAGCGAGGCCAGCGAGTCGTCCCAGCCCAGGCAAGCGTCGGTGATGCTCTGGCCATACGCCAGCTTGGAGGCATCGTCTTTGCCGGGCGTGAACTTCTGGGCACCGGCCTTCAAGTGACTCTCCACCATCACACCAAACACGCTGGTTGAACCGCCGGTAATTTGGCTGGCGATGTCTTTCGCCACTTCCAGTTGCTTCTCGTGCTGCTTGCTGCTGTTGGCGTGGCTGCAATCCACCATCAAGGTGGCAGGCAGTTTGGCCTTGATCAGATCCTGGCAGGCCGCCTCGACGCTGGCGGCGTCATAGTTGGGCGCCTTGCCACCGCGCAGGATGACGTGGCAGTCCGGGTTGCCGTGGGTTTGCACAATCGCCACCTGGCCGTTTTTGTGTACCGACAAAAAGTGGTGTCCACCAGCTGCAGCCTGAATGGCGTCGGTGGCTATTTTGATATTTCCATCGGTGCCGTTCTTGAAGCCAATCGGCGCCGACAGGCCGGAAGCCAACTCGCGGTGAACCTGGCTTTCGGTGGTGCGCGCACCAATGGCGCCCCAGGAGATCAAGTCACCCAGGTACTGGGGAGAAATCACGTCCAGAAACTCGCTGCCAGCAGGCAGGCCCAGGCGGTTGATCTCTATCAGCAACTGGCGGGCCATGCGCAGACCTTCGTCAATGCGGAAGGTCTCGTCCAGGTAGGGGTCGTTGATCAGCCCTTTCCAGCCTACCGTGGTGCGGGGCTTCTCGAAGTACACGCGCATCACGATCTCCAGCGTGTCGGCGTACTTCTCGCGCTGCACCTTGAGTTGACGGGCGTATTCCAGGGCGGCCGCAGGATCATGGATCGAGCAAGGGCCGATGACCACGAGCAAACGGTCGTCGTTGCCGGCCATGATGTCGTGAATACGGCGGCGCGTGTCACTGATGAGCGCCTCAACGGGCGTGCCCTGAATCGGGAAAAAACGGATCAAATGCTCTGGAGGAGGCAACACGGTGATGTCCTTGATGCGTTGGTCATCGGTCTGGCTAAGGCGGTCGTTGGGGCGGGCAGTGGCTTGCGCATACCAACTGTCCGCTGGGACTGCTGTGGCTTCTGATTTCATGGTGAGGCTCCTAGGTCAAAGTAATCGAGGCAAAAAAGCAAAAAAAAACCGCCGGGGGTGCCGGCGGTTTTTGGAAGATCAGGACGTTTTTTTCAGGTACGTTCAGAACTCTCTACCGCCGCAGGCGCTTGAGAACCAAAAATAGCTAAAGAAAAACTGAACCGAATTCATGGATAGGAATGTAGCACAGTGGGGCTTGAGCCTGGCTTACGCCGTGCCGCCCACGGTCAAACCGTCAATACGCAAGGTGGGCTGCCCCACACCCACCGGCACGCTCTGGCCCTCTTTGCCACAGGTGCCTACGCCGCTGTCGAGTTTCATGTCGTTGCCGATCATGCTGACGCGCTTGAGGCATTCCGGGCCGCTGCCAACCAGGGTGGCGCCTTTGACGGGGTACAAAATCTTGCCGTTTTCCACCCAATAGGCTTCACTCGCTGAAAACACGAACTTGCCCGACGTGATGTCGACCTGCCCGCCACCAAAATTGGTGGCGTACAGGCCCTTCTTGATGCTGGCGACGATTTCTTCAGGTGATTTGTCGCCACCGAGCATGTAGGTGTTGGTCATGCGCGGCATGGGCACATGGGCGTAGCTCTCGCGCCGGCCATTGCCGGTGGGCGCCACGCCCGTCAGGCGGGCATTCATGGCGTCCTGGATGTAACCCTTCAGAATGCCGTCTTCAATCAGCACATTGCGCTGGCTGGCATTGCCCTCGTCATCCACATTCAGCGAGCCGCGACGGTCGGCAATGGTGCCGTCATCCAGCACGGTCACACCTTTGGCAGCCACTCGCTGGCCTACACGGCCACTGAAGGCGCTGGACCCCTTGCGATTGAAGTCACCTTCCAGACCATGCCCGATGGCTTCATGCAACAAGATGCCTGGCCAGCCCGATCCCAGCACCACGGTCATTTCGCCAGCCGGTGCGGGCCGCGCCTCCAGGTTGGTGAGGGCTGCCTTGACGGCCTCGTCCACATACTGACCAATGATGGCATCGTCAAAGTAGGCGAGCCCGAAGCGGCCACCACCCCCGGCAGACCCCATTTCACGGCGGCCTTTTTGTTCGGCAATGACGGTCACGCTCAAGCGCACCAGAGGGCGCACATCGGCCGCCAGAGTGCCATCGGCGCGGGCAACCATCACCACATCGTATTCAGCAGCCAACCCGGCCATGACTTGCGCCACACGCGGGTCTTTGGCCCGGGCGAGTTTCTCGACTTTTTCCAAGAGCTTGACCTTGGCCGTGCTGTCCAGCGTGGCAATCGGGTCCAGGCCTTTGTACAAGGAGCGGGCCGAGGCTATTTTTTTGGTGGCCGTCTTGATACGACCCATCTGGGCCGCGCTGGAAATAGTGCGCACCGTGCGGGCGGCATCCAGCAACGAAGCCTCCGAGATGTCGTCCGAGTAGGCAAACGCGGTTTTCTCGCCACTCACGGCACGCACGCCCACCCCTTGGTCGATACTGAATGAGCCGGTCTTGACAATGCCCTCCTCCAAGCTCCAGCCCTCGGAGCGGGTGTACTGAAAGTACAGGTCCGCTTCGTCCACCTTGTTCGCCTTGATTTCAGCCAGGGCGCGGGACAAGTGGGACTCATCCAGCCCAAACGGGGTGAGCAAGAGGGACTTGGCAACGGCCAAGCGTTCGATGGTGGGTTCGCGAGAGATCATCTAAGTATTTTAGGGCTTGGGGTTTAGCCACTTGAACAACGCGGCATCATCTTCATGCGCCAGGCCGGCTCGGGCGGCCCCATCGAACACATCGCGTACGCGCGCGCCTAGCGGGCCTTCAAAGCCGGCGGCCATTGCGGCCTGGATGGCCAGACGCGTGTCTTTTTGAAGCAGCGTCATGTGGGCGCGGGGCTCAAAGTCGCCAGCAATGGCGCGGCGCATCCGGTCTGATCCGATCCAGCTTTGCCCGCTGGACTGCTCGATCACAGCCAGCGTGGCCGCCAGATCGAGGCCCATTTTTTGGGCCATCACCATCACCTCAGCGGTCCCCACAAGGTTGATGCCTGCTGCCAGGTTGTTGACCAGCTTGGTGCGAGCCCCGTCGCCCACCCGCTCACTGATGCGGTGCACCTTGTTCGACAAAGCCTCGAACAGGGCTTGATGGCGCTCAAAAACCTCGTTGGCGCAGGCCACCATCAGGCTCATGCTGCCCTCGCGTGCCCGGACCGGGCCGCCCGACATGGGCGCATCCACCGTGTGCACGCCCAAGGAGGCCAGGCGCCGGGCCAAGTCTTCCACCTCATCCGGCGCCAAGGTGGGGCACAGCATCACCACCTGACCCGGTGACAGCGCGGGGGCGATTCCCTGCGGCCCGAACAGCACCGCCTCAGTCTGCTCGGCGTTCACCACACAGACGATGGTTACTACTGAATCAATAGCTGCCTGAGCATGATTGATGCCGGCTAGAGCCCCAAAAGACACCAAACCTTGTACTTTGGCCTCATCCAGATCCACCACCCGGACCGGCCAGCCCAGCGCCAGCAAACGGTGCGCCATGCCAGCACCCATATTGCCCACACCAATCACTGCAATCGGAAACCGGGGCGCAAGGGTAGTCATGACTGCACCAAGCGTTTCGACTTGGAAATGGACATCAAAATCCCCAGCGCCAGGCCCAGCGTCACCATGGCCGTACCGCCGTAGCTGATGAAGGGCAACGGCACGCCCACCACCGGCAAGATGCCACTGACCATGCCCATGTTCACAAAGGCGTAAGAGAAGAAGATCATCGCCACGGCCCCGGCCAGCAGGCGGGAAAACACGGTGGGCGCCTCCAGCGCGATGACGATGGCGCGCAGCACCAGAAAAATAAACGCCGCAATCAGCAGCAGGTTGCCAAACAGGCCAAACTCTTCCGAGAAAGCCGCAAAGATGAAGTCGGTGGTGCGTTCGGGGATAAATTCCAGGTGGGTTTGCGTGCCCTGCATGAAGCCCTTGCCCCAAAAGCCGCCCGAGCCAATGGCAATCATGCCCTGAATGATGTGGAATCCCTTGCCCAACGGGTCTTTGCCGGGGTCGAGCAAGGTGCAAATCCGCTGCTGCTGGTAGTCGTGCAGCACGGCCCAGCGCACCCCTTCAGCACACAACTCCGGCTCGAAAAACACCAACAGGCTCATGCCCACCAAGCCCAGCAGCACGGGTGGCACGATCAGTTTCCAGCTTAGGCCGGCAAAAAAGATCACCGACAAACCCGCCGCCAAGACCAGTAATGAGGTACCCAAATCGGGCTGCTTCATGATCAAGCCCACCGGCACCATCAGCAACACGCCCGCTACCAGAAAATCCAACGGGCGCAACTGACCCTCGCGCTTCTGGAACCACCAGGCAAGCATCAGGGGCATGGCAATCTTGAGAATTTCGCTGGGCTGGATGGTCACACCCACATTGAGCCAGCGCTGCGCGCCTTTTTTGGTGATGCCAAAGACTGCCACAGCCACCAGCAAGGCCACCCCCGCCACATACAAAGGCACGGCCAGTGCCATCAGGCGCTGAGGTGGAATCTGGGCCACCACGAACAGGATGAAGCCGGCAATCAGCATGTTGCGGCCATGGTCCTGAAACCGCGTGCCGTGGTCAAAACCCGACGAATACATGATCACCAGCCCCGCGCCAGCCAGCAAAAACACGGCAAAGGCCAACCAGCCGTCAAAACCGCGAAACCAGGGCGCGATGCGCTGCCACGGGTGAATACTTCCAAAATTTTTCGCCATTCCCGAATTATCCCGCGACCAGCCCCGGACAGCGGGTCCGCCCTATGATTTACCCCATGCAATTTGCCAACCCAAGCCCGCAGCCCATCACCCATCTGCTTTACCTGCACGGTTTTCGTTCGTCGCCGCAGTCGGCGAAAGCCCGCACGATGGCCCAGCACATGGCCGCGCAGCATCCGCAAGTTGGATGGTGGTGCCCGCAACTGCCCCCCTCACCGCAAGAGGCCATGGCCTTGGTCCTGCAAGGCATCGCGGGGTGGCCGCCTGAATCCATGGCGGTGATGGGCTCATCTCTGGGTGGCTTTTATGCCACGGCCGTCGCGCAGGCCATCGGATGCAAGGCGGTGCTGCTAAACCCGGCCGTCCATCCGGCGCGCGATCTGGCCAAGTACATTGGCGAGCAAACCAGCTGGCACGACCCGCAAGAGCGATTTTTCTTCCGGCCCGAATTTGTGCAGGAGCTGCGCGACCTCACCCCGCCCGGTGTGACCCAGCCCGCCAGGTACCTGGCAGTGATCGCAAAAGGCGACGAAGTGCTGGACTGGCGGGAAATGAGCACCCGTTATGAGGGTGCGAGTGTTCGACTACTGGAAGGCGGCGATCACGCCTTGAGCGACTTTGAGGTGCACTTGCCTTCGATACTCACATTCCTGGGTCTGGCCCCAGCCGCAGCCTGACGGCGGCAGCGAGACCAGAAATGTCGCCTTGACCGGGCCAAATCAGCGACCCAGTTCCTTCAGGTAAGTTGCCCGCGCCGCCACGGCCGTGTCCGTGAAATCAGAGAACACGCCATCAATGCCCAGGCGGTAAAACTGCAGGTACTCAGCCTTGGGGTCACCCTTGTAGTCAAAGGCGAGGCGCTTGGGCTCGTTGCGAAAAGTCCAGCTGTGCACCATCAGGCCGAGCTTGTGCGCATCGGCAATCAGGGTCGTGCCCGGCTGTGAGGTGGTGTCCATGTAATTCACGGCACCGTCGCCATTCACGTCCAGCATCTTGCCGGCGGCGTCAAACGAGCCCTTGACCGGCACGATGTAGGGCTTCCACGGGCCCACGCCATCGGCGTATTTTTTGATCTCGGCCAGACCTGCCGGGGTCAGCATGGAGTCGAACAAGTCGGTTTTGCCGGCGCGGGTCCAGTCATAGGGGCGGTCAAACGGGGCGGCAAAGGTAACTTTGCCGGTCTTGAAGTCATAGTCGTCACCATCCACCAATTGCACCAGACGAGCCTGGGTTTTAGTGCGCAGATACTGCAAGTTGGAGACTTCGAACGATTGAATGATGACTGGCGAGTCCTTTTTGGTGTAACCGTAATCGTTCAGGATGGCAAGCAAGCGGTCTTCGAGCTTGAGGTTGGCGTCCACGTGGTACGTGGGGTGCTTGGTTTCCGGATACACACCGACCACACGGCCGACCTTGGTGCCCTCGGTTTTGGCAAGGTCCAGCACCTCGCGCAGGGTGGGGATCTGGTATTTGCCATTGAGGGACTGATCGCGATCGCTGAGCGGCTGAATGGCGCGCAGTGTCTTGATTTCCGCCAGCGTGAAGTCGGTAGCAAACCAGCCTGTCTCCGAGGCACCGTCCACCAGGCGCGTGGTCTTGCGACTGGCAAATTCAGGGCGGCTGGCGACATCGGTCGTGCCGGTGATATTGGGCTCATGGCGGGCAATCAGCTCGCCGTCTTTGGTGGCTACCAGATCAGGCTCGATAAAGTCGGCGCCATTTTGGATGGCCAGTTTGTAGCCCTCCAGCGTGTGTTCAGGCAAATAGCCCGCCGAGCCCCGGTGGCCGATGACCAGAGGCTGCGCGCCATTGAGCGTCAACAATGGCGCGGGGTCACTGCCACCGCAAGCCACCAGCGCCGCAGCGCTCAAACAGGTCAGGACCAGGACAAGCCCACGGGGAGCAGAGAAAACGCCGGTTGTAGATTTCATGAATCACCCATCAAGTTAAGACTCTTTACTCTAGGTTGCTCTTGTGACAGGTCCACGTTGTCTGCGTTACAAAACGATGAATTGAAGCACCTGCGACACCTGAGCGAGTCGTCGTACACGGCCGATCCGCAGGCCATGGGAGAATCACGCCCATGTTTTTATTGTTTGAAGAAGCCGGAAAATTCATGGCCGGTCGGGTGCTGTCAGAAGCGGAGTCTTCTGTACAGGTGGAGTTGGACAGCGGCAAGCGGGTCAAGGTCAAGACGGCCAACATCTTGCTGAAATTTGAAAAACCGTCGCCAGCGCAGATGCTGCTGGAGGCGCAGGCTGTCAGCGACACCATCGAGCTGGAAATGGCTTGGGAATTTTCGCCTGAAGAGGAGTTCGGTTTTGCCGAGCTGGCGCGTGACTATTTCAGTGAGCAAGCCACGCTGGCTCAGCAGGCGGGCATGCTGGTGCGCCTGTTTGAAGCGCCGCACTACTTTCGCCGCGCCGGCAAAGGGCGGTTTCGCAAGGCCCCGGCCGACATCATCGCGCTGGCTCTGGCCGCCATTGAGAAAAAGAAACAAATTGCGCTGCAAACCGCGCAGTGGGTCAAGGACCTGAGCGAGGGTACTTGCCCGCAAGCCATCCGCGACCAGCTCTACAAAATCTTGTTCAAGCCCGACAAAAACGCGGCTGAATACAAGGCCGTGGTGGAGGCCTCACGCGCCACGCACCTGGGGCCGCTGGAGCTGCTGATCCGGGCTGGTGCCATTGACTCGCCGTATCAGTTCCACTGGCGGCGCTTCTTACTGGAGAACTTTCCGAAGGGCACGGGATTTCCCAAGCTCGAAGCCCCGCTCATCAAGGACGAGCTGCCTTTGTCAACCGCGCGGGCGTTTTCGATTGACGACTCGGCCACCACCGAGATTGATGACGCGCTCTCGGTGCAGGGCCTGGGCACCGGCACGATTGTGCTGGGCATTCACATCGCCGCGCCGGGCTTGGCCGTGTTGCCAGGCAGCCCCATTGACCAAATGGGCCGCAACCGCCTCTCGACCGTGTACATGCCAGGCTACAAAGTCACCATGCTGCCCGACGATGTGGTGCAGGCCTACACCTTGATGGAAGGGCGCGATTGCCCGGCCGTGTCGCTGTATGTCACGCTGGATGAAGCCACACTGACCATCACCGGCAGCGAAACCCGGCTGGAGCGGGTGCACATTGGCGCCAACTTGCGCCATGACCAGCTCGACGCCATCGTCACCACCGAGTGGCTGGAAGACCCGGCGTTTGAGCACCAAATGGACCCCCAGCCGCTGATTAACAAGCGTCCACAGCTCTCATTTTTGCACCGCCTGGCCAAGGACCTGAAAGCCAAGCGCGAAGTGGTGCGCGGCAAGCCCGAGAACTTCAACCGCCCCGATTACAACTTCAAGCTGGTTGGCAACGACGGCGCCGAGCCTCAGGGCACCGAGCAAGTAAGCATCAGCGTGCGTCAGCGTGGCGCGCCGCTGGATTTGATCGTGTCCGAGGCCATGATTCTGGCCAACAGCACCTGGGGCGGCTGGATGGCCGAGCTGGGCGTGCCCGGCATTTACCGCAGTCAGGCCTCCATGTTGCCCGGCGTCAAGGTGCGCATGGGCACCCGGGCGCTGCCGCACGCGGGCTTGGGTGTCAAAAGCTACGCCTGGAGCACCTCGCCCCTGCGCCGCTACACCGATTTGGTCAACCAGTGGCAAATCATTGCCTGCGCGCGTCACGGCAACACGGCCGCGCTGGTGGCGCCGTTCAAGCCCAAAGATGCGGACCTGTTTTCGATCATCTCCAGCTTTGATTCGGCTTACTTTGCTTACAACGATTACCAGCGCGCGATTGAGCGCTTCTGGATTCTCAAATACGTGCAGCAGCAGGGCATCACCGAGATTGAGGCCACCGTCTTTAAGGACAACATGGTGCGCGCTGATGAGTTGCCCCTGGTGCTGCCGGTCATGGGCGGGCAAAACCTGCCACGCGGCGCGCGGGTGCGCGTGAAGCTGGGTGATATTGATGAAGTCACGCTGGACGTGGTGGGCACCGTGCTGGAGCGCCTGGACGCCCTGCCCGAAGCGACCGATGCCACGGACGATGCCGGTGATGAAGACGAGGTCTCCGCCGGGCCCATTGCGATCGCCGTGGACATGACCGAAGGCGAAGGGGCTGGCACGCCGCCCGCTGGCGATAATACTGCCCCGTGAACCTCCGGTCTTTCAGCCCCCTGCAACTGGCGCTTGGCGTCTCGGTGGCCGTGCACGCGGTGCTGCTGACGGTGCGTTTTGTCGACCCCGAGGCCTTCAACCGCGTGTTCGAGGACACGCCGCTGGAGGTGATTCTGGTCAACGCCCGCACCACCCAGCAGCCGGAAAAAGCCACGGCTATCGCCCAGGCGGCCATGGCCGGCGGGGGCGATGCAGAGCGTGGGCGGGCCACCAGCCCCTTGCCTCCGGCCCTGATCTCTACCACCGGGGACGACGTGCAAGACGAGGCGCAGCGCCAGCTGGAAACCCTGCAGGAACAGCAAAACCTGATGCTGGCCCAGATCAAAAGCCAGCTTGCCGCCCTGCCCCCTCGCGACCCCAAGCGGCCTACCCTGACGCCTGAGCAGGCCGAACGAGAGCAAAAGCGGCGCCAGTTGATCAAATTGCTGGCCGAAATCGAGCGGCGCATCAACGAGGAAAATTCCCGGCCCAAAAAGCGCTACATCAGCCCGGCCACGCGCGAAGAAAGCTACGCCGTGTACTACGACAAGCTGCGCCGCAGCATTGAAGACAAGGGCACCGAGAACTTCCCCGAAGTCGCCGGCAAGAAGATGTATGGCGAGCTGACCATGGTGGTGACCGTCAATTTTGACGGGCGCATCGTGGCCACCGAAATCGTGCAAAGCTCCGGCAACCGCACGCTGGATCGCCGGGCGGAGGCCATTGTGCGCAACGCCGGGCCTTTTGGCCGCTTCAATGACGCCATGCGCCGCAAGGCCGACCAGATTGCCGTGGTATCCCGATTCAAATTCACCCGCGACGAAACGCTGGAAACCCAACTCACCGCCAAATGACCCCATCGACTGACCTCTATTGCGTGATGGGCAACCCCGTGGCGCACAGCAAATCGCCCTGGATTCACGCGCGTTTTGCAGAACTGACCGGCCAGAGCCTGCGGTACGAGAAACGCCACATTGCGCTGGACAGCTTTGCAAGCGCCGTATATGCCTTTCGGGCCGAGGGCGGTCTGGGCTGCAACATCACCGTACCCTTCAAGTTTGAAGCTGCGGCTGTGGCTAGCCAGACCAGCGAGCGCGCCCTGCTGGCCCAGGCGTCGAACACCTTGCGTTTTGAAGGCGACGCCATCCTGGCCGACAACACCGACGGCATCGGCCTGGTCAACGACATTCAGCGCAACGCCGGCGTTGACTTGTGGGGCCAGCGCGTGCTGCTCATTGGCGCGGGCGGGGCGGCGGCGGGTGTTTTGGGGCCCTTGCTGCAAGCGCAACCCGCCCATATCACCGTGACCAACCGCACGCGGAGCAAAGCCACCGAGCTGGTCAACCGCCATGCGGCACTGGCTTTGCTACACAATACAGAGCTACTAACCCAAGAGATATGCCGGCTAGAGGGTGATTTTGATGTGATTATCAATGCCACAGCCAGTAGCCTGCAGGGCGGGTCTGTGCCCGTGCCGGCCAGCGTCTTGCGACCCGGCGCCCTGGCCTACGACATGATGTACGGCCCCGCCGCCGCTGAATTCATGACTTGGGCCCATGAGCACAGCGCCAGCCCGCGCGACGGCCTGGGCATGCTGGTGGAACAGGCCGCCGAGGCTTTTCTGATCTGGCGCGGTGTGCGCCCGCCCTCGCTGCAAGTGCTGGCCGAATTGCGCTCCAGCCTGAAATAGGGCGCGTGACCATGAAGCCCCTCTTGCGCTGGCTCGGCTTGCTGGTGGTGGCCGTGCTGGCATTGCAGCTGTTTTTTGTAGCGCGCATTGCCGCCATGACCGTGATCAACCCGCAGTCCACTGCCTTTCAGCGCTCGGAAGCCTGGCGGGTACTTGTCGACAAAGGCCGCTTGCCCTGGCGTCAACAGTGGATTCCCTATGCGCAAATCTCGGACAACCTGAAACGCGCGGTGATTGCCAGTGAAGACGATGGCTTCAGCAACCACGACGGCGTGGACTGGGACGCCCTGGAAAAAGCCTGGCAAAAAAACGCCAAGGCCGAAGCCCAGGCAGCCAAAAGCCAAGCGGCCAAAAAACCGGTCACCTCGACCCAGAACGCAGCGCCCACCATCCGACCGCCCAAAGTGGTGGGCGGCTCCACCATCACCCAGCAGCTGGCCAAGAACCTGTTTCTGTCTGGCGAAAGAACGCTCCTGCGCAAGGGCCAGGAGTTTGTGCTGACCCTGCTGTTGGAGGCCCTGCTCAGCAAAGAGCGGATTCTGGAGATCTACCTCAACAGCGTGGAATGGGGTGAAGGTGTGTTTGGCGCTGAGGCGGCGGCGCAACATTACTTTAAAAAGCCCGCCGCCAAGCTCAGCACCTATGAGGCCGCCCGCCTGGCCGTGATGCTGCCGCGCCCCAAGTATTTTGAGAAACTGCCTAACTCCAGCTACATCGCCGGCCGCGCCAACATGATTGCCAACCGACTGAACAGCGCTGCCTTGCCTTGAGGGCGGCGCTTGAACCCTGGTTTCCGTGGCGGGTCGCTTGGGAGCAAAAACTCCCCCGCTGAGGTCTCGTCCGAGCGGGAACTGGGGCAGGCCGCGCTGTTAAGCTGGATTGTCTAGCCGTCAGCCCCCTATTGATTCGCGCGACAAATTACAGGGTTTTTGGGAAGGGGGTTTGTATGAAGCCATGTTCAGCAGGGCGAATTTTTGAATTTGTTTCCTATTAGTACACACCCTTGCTCCACTAGCCGCAATGTACCCAAAGCCCCCAAATCAATGATCAGGCCCAAGCCCAAATTGGTCGTAGACCCCGTCGAAACGCTGGTGTTTGCCGCACCCCAGGATTGACTCATCACGTTGCCAATGTAGGTTCTTGCATAGATCGTTTCGCTGGTGCTCAGACCAATGGCCATGGTGTTGACAGCACCCATGCTGACGCTGATGTCAATATCCCCGCTATGGGGTTCCGTCACAGAGCCAATCACCGTGGTGGCTTCGGTGTTAACACCCACCGTGCCCGTCAAGACTTCCGCAGTTTTCACATTGATTTTGACGTTGCCTTGCACGGGTGCGTCCACCACGCCAATCAGGGTGGTGGCTTTTGTATGCGCACCCAGGGCAAAGGTCACCAGTTCGCCTGTGACAACCGACATGTTCAGGTTGCCACTCACCACCCCCTGGCTACCCAGCACTGCCGAGCGGCTGGTAGCCGTCGTGTCATAACCGATACTCACAGCAATGGTATTGCCAGCGCTTTGATTGACGTTTGCAGCGCCTCCCACGCGGCCTTGAAGCACTCCCGCCTCGATCACGCTGGTACTGTTGTCGCCAATGGCAGCAGCCACCGCACCAAGAGTCAGGTTGGCAGTCATGCTCAATGGTCCGGTGACGCTTGCATTTGCGGCAAGCACACCGGCGCGCACCGTCGCTGCTGAGCTGTTGCCCAGCGCGGCGGCAATGGGCGACAGGGCCGAAATGTTCGAATAATTGACTGTTTGGCCAACCTTACCGTCGAGGTTGCCGATTTCGATCAAGGTGTGCGTGTCATTACCGACCGCCGCACCCACCATGCCTGTAACGTTGTTGACCATGGTCACACCGCCACCGGCGCTGCCGCCCAGAGATGCCAGGCGTTGGCTGGCGCTACTTGCGTTGCCAATGGCCACATTGACGGCACCGTTGATGGTGTTGGTGAGTTTGATGTTGCCGCCAAAGGCCTGGTTTTTATCCAGCGTACCCACAGAGCTCAGCGTTTGTGAGGCTCGCGAATTTGCACCAATGGCACCATTGAGTGCGCCACTGAGCACCACCCGGTCATCAAGGTCGAGAAGAGTTTTGATGCCGGCTCCACCCCCTACGCTGGCCAACTGCTGTTGTGCATTGGCCTTCAAGCCAATGGCGACATTGGCGACACCCAACGCAACAACTTGATTGCTGACGCGCTCCAGGCTGAGCCTTGTCTCAAGTGGTGCGCCAGCTGTTTGTTGCAGCAAATTGAACACTTTGGTGGTTTTTGTCCGGGCCTCGTCCCCTGCGCCGGGATCAGCCGAGGTGTCAACGCCGGCCTGAATCGTGGTGGAGAGGTCAGGCACATTCATTTTGTCTTTGGCTGCAGCAACTGCGGCTGTCAGCTCGGACAACAATTGGGCTTTTTGCACATCTGTCTGTGCCGATGCGGCTCTGAACTGTTTCTCCTGCTTGTCGGCTGTGTCGATTTTGGCCTGGATTTTTTCGTTCTCCGCGTCCCATTTCACTCGATTTCGAATGGAGTCAGGTGTTTCTGCCTCAACCTTTTTATGTAAATCATGCCAAGAACAGTGGGCAACGCAATAATCGTCATAGGCCGGATGCTGTCCATCATGTATTGATTTTTCGGCCTTGGCCAGTTTGAGAGCTTGGGCGTTTTGATCAGCTTTTTTAATCAGCTCAACTTTCACGCGATCAAGCCCACCGCCAACCGCGCTGGCCACCTTCTGGTTGATGCCATCGAGCGCATCTTTGACCTTGCCAAGCGCACCATCAATGGTCTGGCTGACCCCAGCCAAGCCCTGCTTGACCCGGTCATCAACTTGCGCGTTGGGGTCAGTGATCTTTTTCATGCGGTCATTGATTGTTTTGTCAATATCAGTGCTGAAGTTTTTGGTGGCTGTGCTGATCTCCCTCAGAGGCACATCAGCTACCCCCGGCAGGTCAACACCCCGGGTGACGATGGACTTCGTCAGCGCCACAATGTTGTTCATGGCATCGTCGAGCCGGGTGTCAATGTTGCCCAAAATCATGTCCATTTGCACTTGGCGGGGGTCCTCCGTTAGCGGTGCGTTGACATCTGGCATGGCCGGCAACGCGTTGAGCGCTGTGTTGATGCGCGTATTGATGTCACGCATTTGGGGGTTGATGTCTTGGGTGTCGGGTTGATCAGGCAGGCCGGGTGGGCGAACTGTTACGTCGTTGATCCGAGCATTCACGTCTTTGACAACGTCCAAAACATGCAGGCCAGGTATTTTGACTTCGGGCAGTTGGGTGGCCACGTTTGAGGTGTCGGGCACCTTGATATCAGGCCTCGCCAAACCGGGCACAGCAACGTCTGGCATATCCATGTCAGGTACAACAATGCCCTGCAGCCTCAAGGCAAGGGCTGGCTGGCCGTTGGATGTCTGTGGAGCAGGGTTGAGCCACTGATTGATGGAGGGCGAGTTGCTTGCAGAGCCCGCCGGGGAGGCCATGCGAGTCTGCCATTGAGAGGCAGTGGCGGCGCTCGTGGCGTCCCCGCCGTCGGCGTCAGCCATGTTTTGCCACCGGTTGAGTTGGTCTTTTTTGCCGGGGTCGTCGATGACGGTGCGCACTGCGGTCTCCAGCGGTTGCCGGCCCAGAAGTTCTTCAGCCACGTCAGCCTGAGCGGGCGGCAGCTGGCCTGCGCTTAGCAAGGCAAAGGCCAGCGAAGAGCTGGCCGCGCGAGAAAATTGCCTGTATTTATGCATCAGAAGCCGCCAATGGCGGTCACATCACTTGGCTTGCCCAGCCCCTGCAGGCTCGTTCGCCTTGGGCTTGGCAGGCACTCCGTCAGGTACTAATTGAAGGGCGGGGGAATTGTTGGGGCTTGAAGTCGCCACGGCCAGCATCACCGGGGCCAACAGTTTCTCGTAAAGCGCCCAGTCGATATCAGGCCCGCCCAGCAGATCGTGCTTGGTGCGGTATTGCATGATGGCCGAGCGCATGGCCCTGGAATGCTTGCCTTGCGCATCGGTGGGCGCTGCAGTTTTGCCCAACATGCCGAGTTCGCGCAGACGCAGTGCCACACTGTCTAGCCGCTGCTCAGCCGACAAGCTGTCAAAGGCTTCACGCGCCAATTTGACGCTGGGGTCGTCGTTGCCCAGTTCGGCCAGACATTCCCAGTAAGGAAGGTCGTAGAGTTTTCCAAACAACTCAATGGCACCCACTTCCACCAGGCTTCGCATACTTTGGCTGATGGCCTGGGCACGGTTCTCACCCAAGTTCATGTTCACACCCAATTTGGCAAGGCCCAGCGTGTACTCAGTGGAGTTGGAACGTTTTTCAACGGCCATGGTATTGGCTGAAAACACACCCGGCAAGAGTTGGTAGTTGTTGACCAGGCCCACGGCCATGTCCAGGGAAATGCTCGACAAACTAAGCGAATTTGAGCTTGAAGCGCCTGCGCCCAAGATTTGATCAGTGATACGCGCCGCGTTGGCAGAGTAGCCGGCCTGCTTGCTGTAAGGGTCGCTATTGATTTGGGTGACCGCACCGCGAATAAAAAAATCAGGAATGCGCAGCGTCGACTTTCGGGGGTGGCTATTTTGCAGTGCGACAATATCGGGGGTAGAGCGGTCAAAGGCCACATAACGAATGCCCGCGCTTTGTTTGGACATCTCGGAAATGGCTGAAATGAGCATGTCCCGCGTGCCGTAGCCCGCCGTGCCGCGTGCCTCGGAGTAGTCAGGCAGCGTGGCTGCGGTGACATAAATGGGCTGCACCTTGTTGACCAGCATCATCTGGTCAAAGCACGCGAGGCCTGGCGTGAAGGAGGTCACAGTGCGCACGGGGTAACGCGTGGACAGCTTGGTGGCTACATCGTTTGGCGGCTCAACCCTGTGGTGGGTGGCGCAGCCGCTGATGATGGCCAGGGACAACATGGCCCCACTGGTTTGAATGAACCGCTTGATAATCATGTTTGGCAATGCTTGGGTAAAGAGGACTACTGGCAACGATTGCCCACATTGATGATGTCGCCCACGATCACCACTTGAATATTGGTGCTAATGGCGGTTGAGGTGGTTTGCACGTTGCCCACCGACACCGAGCCGCAGTCCACTCGCGACACCTGCTGGGCCAGCTCTTCGGGCGTTTTGCCAAGAAGTCCTGACCGGATTTTTTGGTCGAAGTAATCCTGGTTGTACAGCAGTGTTTGGGATTTGACGCTGAGAATGCGCCGGTTGGCACTGTCAGGAATCAGACCGGCGCTGTGGGCGGCCTGGGTGAACAGTGTGGTGAGCAAAGCACCCGCCAGCGCCTGTTTGAAGGTATTCATCTCGCAGGCCGATGTCTTATTTGTTTCGCTCACAGGCTGTTTTGTGCCCGATTGTGCCAATGGATTGGTCGGCGCAGGTGCCTTGACCGGTGGCAGCGTTCATGGCACCGTCAGCGACTATTTTTTCGTTAGTCAACTCCGAGATCTTGCCCGATTCAACGGAGCCAATGTTTTGCGTCGTGCTGGAGTCCAATCCAGTAGCAGCATTCATCACTCCGGTCGCCAAAATGTCTATGTTGTCCATTTTTCCGATAGTTGGGCCGTCTTGTGCTGCCTGGGCATAGGCCGCAGTGCTCATGCTCAACGGTACTGCGCAGATTACGGCCAAGGCCAGGGTGTTGATCAAACGTTTCATGAATTACTCCTTGTTAAAAACTTAAAAAAGCAGATCGCTGATGCCATCTGCCGGTACCTCAAACAAAATGAACTGGTTGGATTCCCGGTTCATCACCTCAAGCTCCAGCTCGTTGCCCAGCTTGCGGATGTAAATAATCACCACATTCATGACTTCTCCGGTGTCGAGCCAGGCCACTTTGAGCTCTTGCCCCGCTGCAATACCACCCGGATGAAGCGCTTCCAAAATAGTGATGGCTCGCCCGGTGTGCACCTCAGAGCCATCCTGGGCATGAGCGCCTGAGCACAGAAAACCAAGACCCACCACAAGTGAAAGCGCAAATTTTTGGAAGATGGTGTTCACCTTTTTAAACTCCTTAAAGGGTGCTGATGAAATAATTGGGGTTGGGTGCATCTTCGGACTTCAGTGTTGCCAATGTTCAGACTTGCGTGCCGCCTTGTCTGTCCCCAGTTTTGGTGACACACCCTGACCGGGCCTGCACCCATAATCAAACCCATTTACGCGGTTCGCTGCAGGTGGTTTACTCGTGCTTCAATTGACCCAGCCCCAAGGCGCACCCGCCCAAGACCTGAACCCGGCGCAAGGCCCTTCGCGCCGGAAGCCAGACGCCGCCATGATTCATGTGGCCATCGTTGAAGACGATGTTGACCTGCAAAACGCCATCGTCAGCGCCATTGAGGCGTCTTCCGACCTTTGCGTGACACACGCTGCCGGCACCCGGGCGGCAGGATTGAGGCTGCTGGAGCGGCCGCCCGCCGATGTGCTCCTGGTGGATTTGGGCTTGCCTGACGGCTCAGGCATCGATGTGATTAGGGCGGCCTACACCTTGTGGCCCACCTGCGCGGTGATGGTTTGCACCACGTTTGCCGATGAGGCGCATGTGCTGCAATCGATTGAGGCGGGTGCCTCAGGCTACTTGCTGAAAGACGGCACTGCCGGTGACATGCTGGCCGAAATGCGCAGCCTGCACGGCGGCGGTAGCCCCATCAGCCCGCTGATTGCGCGCCAGATACTGACGCGCTTTCGGAACGCCCCTGTGCCTGCGCCACAGCAGGTGAGCGCACCTGACAGCAGCGAACACGCGAGCTTGTCAGTCCGTGAAAAAGAGGTGCTGGAGCTCATCACCAAAGGCTTCACTGCTGATGAAATTGCCAAGCTGATCACGGTGTCGCAGCACACCATTCGCACCTATGTGCGCCGCATTTATGTCAAATTGAAAGTCACCTCCAAGACCGAAGCCATTTATGAGGCCAGAAGCCAAGGCTTGCTGTAGTGGAAGCACAAGCGTCCGTGTGGTTTCGGTACCGTATGCGCCTTTTCTGGCTTTTGTGGGGTGTCGCACTGCTTGCGATCTCGGGCTGCCAGAGGGCCACCAACGGTGACAAGGCTATCCACCTGACAAGCGCGCAGATTTATTCGGTGGTGGGCCACGAGTTCACACAGCCGCCAAGAAACCGGGGCGTTGTAATGCTGCCCCAAAGTGACTGGCAGACAGCAGGCTTGCCGCACGTTGCCCCGCGTGAATTGCTGGCGCAGCCCCAAGATGAAGGGCACACCGTGACCGACTGGTATCGGCTTGACACGGCTGCGCTGCAGGGCACCACGCGGGCACGTTATTTGTATGTGCCACGTTGGAAAACCATTGGACAAATCGCAGTGTATGCAGATGACAGGCTTATCTACAGCTCTGAGGGCAGCATGACCCACAACGGCTATAACCATCCGCTGCTGCTGCGGCTCAACGCCGGGCAGGGCGAGCGAGCACCAGCCACCGTGCTGCTGCGCATAGACCGGCTGCGCAGCAGCGGAAGCGCTTTATCTACCCTGTGGGTGGGTGCAGCACAGCCGCTGGTGTGGCGTTACCAGGTGCGGCAATTTCTTCAAACGCAGTTGCCTTTTATTGGCGGTGCGGCCTTTTTGGCGGTGGGATTTTTCTCACTGGCAGTTTGGCTCAGGCGGCGCAACGATTCGCTTTACCTGCTTTTTTTTGCCACCTCTGCGATGGCTTTTGTGCGGATGCTGCATTACCACATTGGCGGCAGCACCCTGCCTTTTGACGACGAGTGGTTTGAGTGGGTCACCGTGGCATCACTGATGTGGCTGCTGGTGTTGTCGCATGTTTTCCTGGAGCGTTTGCATGGCCAAGGTGTGCGCTGGCTGACCCCTGCTCTCTTTGTTCTCACGGCCTCGTTCAATTTGGTCACCCTGCCGGGGCTGGCGCTGCTGCTGCCCCGTCTGACTTTAATCACGCCGCTGCTTTATATGTTGTTGCTGCCGTTTGCCACGCTGATTTTTCTTGAAGCACTGCGCAACAGCATGCGCATTCGTTCGCGCGAGGTGTGGCTGATGTCAGGGTGGCTTTTTGCCACCACACTGGGCTGCACCTATGACCTGCTGTTGCAAAACAACTGGGTAAGTCCCGAGGGGATGTACACCAACCCTTACGCCATTATTGGGCTGTTTGTTATGTTCACCTACATCATGTTCAGGCGCTATGTAGGGGCCAAAGCGGAGATTGAGCAGGCCAACGCTCACCTGGCCCAGCGCCTGGAAAGCCGCGAATTGGAGCTAGGCCTGAGTTACGCGCGACTGCGCGAAGTCGAACACCTGCAAACCTTGAGCGACGAGCGCCTTCGCCTCACACAAGACATGCATGACGGCTTGGGGGCGTCGCTGGTCAGCGCGCTGCGCGTGGTGCAGACCGGACGCATGAGCGACATCGAACTGGGCGAGATTCTGAAAAGTTGTATTGATGACCTCAAGCTCACCATCGACTCCATGGAACCGGTTGATGACGACTTGCTGCTGCTACTTGCAACCCTGCGTTTTCGGTTGGGTCCGAGGCTGGCCAGCGCAGGCATCTCTCTGCACTGGGAGGTGGTGGACTTGCCTGCACTCCCCTGGCTGGACCCACGCAACGCCTTGCATATTTTGCGGATTCTGCAAGAGTCCTTTGCCAACATCCTCAAGCACACCAAAGCTCAGGAAATCCGCGTGGCCACCCGTGTGGAAAGCAGTGGTGTCACCGTGACGATCACCGACAACGGCCAGGGTTTCTCGCTGGAGGCCGGCCTGCTCGCTGGTGGCAAAGGCCTGCACAACCAGCAGCGCCGGGCACAAACGGTCGGTGGCTCGGTGCAATGGCAATCAGACGCCAGCGGAACCCGCATGACGCTGTGGCTGCCAAGAAATAGACAAGATTCACCCGCAACCCAAGGCCATTGAAGTTGGCGGCGACCCAAACAACGTGGTGTCGCTCTGTATCATCCCCGTCATGCTTGCCACGCTGATGAGTTACTTTTTGCTGGGTCTGATCCGGGTCCTGACCGGGTCACAGGCACGCTGGTACGGTTGCCCGCCCAAGGCCGAGCAGCGCATCTACTTCGCCAACCACCAGAGCCACGCCGACCTGGTCATGATCTGGGCCGCCCTGCCCAAGGAGTTGCGCGCACGCACCCGCGCCATTGCCGCGCGGGACTACTGGACCAAGACCCCCTTCAAGCAATGGCTGACCACGGCCGTGTTCAACGTCATTTATGTCTCGCGCGAGCGCACCGCCGAGGAGGACCCGCTGGAGCCCCTGATTGAGGCCTTGAACCACGGCGACTCGATCATCCTGTTTCCCGAGGGAACCCGGGGCAACGCAGAGGAACCGCAAGCCTTCAAGGCCGGGTTGTACAACCTGGCACTCAAATTCCCCCAGATCGAGCTGATTCCCGCCTGGATCAACAATGTGCAGCGCGTGATGCCCAAGGGCGAGGTGGTGCCCGTGCCGGTGCTGTGCTCGGTGACCTTTGGCACGCCCATGCGCCTGATGCCCGGTGAAGAACGTCGCGCCTTTCTGGATCGGGCGAGGAGCGCCGTCATCGCTCTGCGCGATGTCTGAGCACTCAACCGCCTGATTGCCATGTACCAGCCCCTAAAGAATCTCACGGCCAGCCAGCAAGTTGGCGCGCTTTTTTTCATCGTCTTTGGACTGTTGCTGCTGGCCAGCATCACCGCGGTGTTTCTGTCCCTGCGTGAGAGCGATGACAGCGCTGCCTCCGACCAGCGTCGGGCCGATCTGCACAATTTTGAAGGTGTGCTGCGCACCAGCTGGTTCATGGCGCTGGTGTTTTGGGTGGGCTGGCTCAGTGGGAATAAGGTGGCGCTGGTGCTTTTTGGCGGGGTCTCTTTCTTTGCGCTGCGCGAGTTCATGACCCTCTCGCCCACCCGCCGAGGCGACCACCGCAGCCTGGTGCTGGCGTTTTTTGTGGTGCTGCCGCTGCAATACTGGCTGGCTGGCAGCAAATATTTCAATCTTTTTACCGTGTTCATCCCGGTCTATGTGTTTCTGGCGATTCCCGTGGTAAGCGCTTTGGCGAATGACCCGCAGCGCTATCTGGAACGCAATGCCAAGCTGCAGTGGGGCATCATGGTGTGCATCTTCGGCATGAGCCATGTACCTGCGCTACTACTCTTGAACTTTCCCGGCTACACCCAACGCAGCGCTTTTTTGGTGTTTTTTCTGGTGCTGGTGGTTCAAACCTGCATGCTGGCCCAGCACTTGACCTCGCGCCGCCTGCGCCGCCCGCCTGCCGCGCCGCTCATCAGCCAGAGCTTCAATTGGCCGAGTTGGTGGGTGGGCATTGCCGTGGGCAGTGGCGTGGGCGGCTTGCTGGCGGGCATCACGCCGTTCATGCCGGGTCAGGCCATGGCCATGGCCTTCATTGCCTGTGTGGCAGGATCGCTGGGGCACTTGGTGATGAAGGCGCTCAAGCGGGACCGGGGCATCCCGATCTGGCGCGGCCAGGGGCCGGCCATCACGGGGGCCGGTGGCTTGCTGGACCGGGTGGATGCACTGTGTTTTGCCGCCCCGGTGTTTTTTCACTCGGTTAGATGGTATTTCGGCCTCTAGCCGGCGTATTCATTGCCTTCAAACAGTAACAATAAGAGCGAATGAGAGTTTTAGGCATTGACCCCGGTCTGCGCACCACCGGCTTTGGCGTGATTGATGTGGACGGCTCCAACTTGGCCTATGTGGCCAGCGGCACCATCAGCACCACCCACATCGAGAAGGATTACCTCCCCGCGCGTCTGAAAGTCCTGTTTGACGGTATCCGCGAGGTGGTGGGGCGCTATGAGCCCGATTGCGCCTCGGTGGAGATCGTGTTCGTCAACGTCAACCCCCAATCCACCCTGCTGCTGGGCCAGGCGCGCGGCGCAGCCGTATCCGCGCTGGTGTTTTCCGACCTGCCGGTGGCCGAATACACGGCGCTGCAAATGAAGCAAGCCGTGGTGGGGTACGGGCGCGCCGACAAAACCCAGATTCAGGAGATGGTGCGCCGGCTGCTGACCCTGCCCGGCCTGCCGGGGTCGGATGCTGCCGACGCGCTGGGGCTGGCCATCACCCACGCCCATGCGGCCAACTCCATTGCCCGACTGATGCAGGCCAAGGGCGTTGGTGGCGCGCAAAACCAGACCCAAAAAGCGGCTTACAAGGCGGGGCGGAGTCGCTGAGTCGGCTGTGCAGAGGCGGGAGCCAACCTGAACCCTCAAACGCGGATGTCAGGCAATCCGCTCCAGAATCAGCACCGCAAAAAAGCCGAACGCAGCCATCAGGGTCCACTTGAGGGTGAGCAACCCATAGCGCTTGAAACGGGGCTGGCCGGTGCCCATAAAAAACGCAAAAGACACCACAGAACCCAGCAGCAGCAGGAGAATGAGCCAGCGAAAAAGCAACATGGTGGGGTGGCCTCAGGCGAATGGGGGTTGAAAGCGCCGCACTACCAGGCGCGGGCGAGTTGCGCAAATCCTTTGGGGGCGCGCTTGTCATCCTCAAAGGTCACCACATCCCAGGCCTCGGGGTGATTGAGCAGTTCACGCAGCAGCAGGTTGTTCAGGCCATGGCCGGAACGAAACGCGCTGTAGCTGGCCAGAAAGGGCTTGCCGATGAGGTAGAGGTCCCCCATGGCATCGAGAATTTTGTGTTTGACGAACTCGTCGTCATAGCGCAGGCCGCCCGCATTGAGCACCTTGTAGTCGTCCATCACGATGGCGTTGTCCATGCCGCCGCCCAAGGCCAGGCCATTGGCGCGCATCATCTCCACATCTTTGGTAAAGCCGAACGTGCGTGCGCGGGCGATGTCTTTGGAGTAGGAATCGATGCTCATGTCGAACACCACACGTTGGCCGGTGGAGTCCACGGCGGGGTGATCAAAGTCAATCTCAAAGCTGAGCTTGTAGCCGTGATAGGGCTCCAGGCGGGCCCACTTTTCCGAGGCACCCTGTCCGTCTCGCACCTCCACAGATTTCAACAGCCTAATAAAACGACGCGGGGCGTTTTGCAGCACGATGCCTGCGGATTGCAGCAAGAAAACAAACGAGGCCGCTGAGCCATCCAGGATGGGGACTTCTTCGGCGGTGATGTCCACATAAAGATTGTCGACGCCAAGCCCCGCGCAGGCGGACATCAAATGCTCCACCGTAAACACCTTGGCGTTGCCGCAAGACAGGGTGGAGGCCATGCGGGTGTCAGTCACTGCCGTGGCCGAGACGACGATGTCCACCGGGTCGGGCAGGTCAGTGCGACGGAACACGATGCCGGTGTCTGGTGCGGCCGGGCGCAAGGTGAGCTCGACCCGCTGGCCGCTGTGCAGGCCGACGCCTACGGCTCGGGTGAGGGATTTGAGGGTTCTTTGTTGAATCACCGAGCTATTTTACTTTTGTGGGCAAATCGGATGATGCTTGTAGGGCGAATGGCCGGCTCCCGCCCTTGCGAAGCTCGCAACTTGACCCTTGATACCTTGCCGCACCACTCACGCCGGCAACCGTCTCCTGGACATCCGCTGCCGGTGCGACAGACTCAAATGAAGCCCTCTTCCCCCCCCGGCGGGGGTGGAAAGGGGGTTGGGGGGATAGGGGGGGATTAATCCGCCTGCTTACGCAAAAACGCAGGAATCTCGAAGTCATCCATCCCGCCGGAAGCCAGCGCATCCACCTTGGCCGCCGCCTGCGTGCGGTCGCGCGTGCGCCAGACACTGGGGGTTGCCATCGAACCGTAGTCAGGCTGAGCCGAACCCGATGAGCCCATCGCACCTGCCATCGTGCCGGACGACACGGAGCCCATGGACGCGCCATTCAGCCCGGGCACATGAAACGGCACGTTGTCCGTACCGGTGCGCAGCACCTGCAGCGGAGGCGCCATGCGACGGGCACCCTGACGGCTCAGACCGGTAGCCACCACGGTCACGCGAATCTCGTCACCCAGGTTGTCGTCATAGGCCGTACCGTAGATCACATGGGCGTCGGGCGAAGCGTAGGCGCGGATGGTGTTCATGGCCAGCTTGGACTCGGCCAGTTTCAGGGAACCCTTGGCGGCGGTAATCAGCACCAGCACACCCTTGGCGCCAGAGAGGTCAATGCCCTCCAACAACGGGCAAGCCACAGCTTGCTCGGCCGCAATGCGGGCGCGGTCCGGGCCGGCAGCCACTGCGGTACCCATCATGGCCTTGCCGGGCTCGCCCATGACAGTGCGCACATCTTCAAAGTCGACGTTGACATGGCCTGGCACATTGATGATCTCGGCAATACCACCCACGGCGTTTTTCAACACATCGTTGGCATGGGCAAACGCCTGGTCTTGCGTTACATCGTCACCCAGGACTTCAAGCAACTTCTCATTGAGCACCACGATCAGGGAGTCCACATTGGCCTCCAGCTCAGCCAAGCCGCCGTCGGCGTTGGTCATGCGGCGACCGCCTTCAAACTCGAAGGGCTTGGTGACCACGCCCACGGTCAGAATGCCCATTTCACGTGCGACACGGGCAATGACAGGCGCTGCGCCCGTGCCGGTGCCGCCGCCCATGCCAGCCGTGATGAAGAGCATGTGCGCACCTTCAATGGCACTGCGAATATCGTCCACAGCCAACTCGGCGGCCTCGCGGCCCTTGTCGGGCTTGCTGCCAGCGCCCAGCCCGCTGCTGCCCAGCTGGATGGTGCGGTGCGCATGGCTACTGCTCAGGGCCTGTGCGTCGGTATTGGCGCAAATAAACTCCACACCCTGCACGGCGCAGCTGATCATGTGGCCCACGGCGTTACCGCCGCCGCCGCCGACGCCGATCACCTTGATCTGGGTGCCTTGGTTAAACACTTGGTCTTCAATCATTTCGATAGGCATTTTTTTCTCTCCTTGAGGTTTCGATGGTTTGGCATTAGCCGAATAAGTTGAATCAAGATCTGGGGCTGAGTGGTCACGGCGGGCCGGCGCATGGCCATCGACGCTGGGGGCTCTCACGCGGATTGGCGCCAACGCACTCTGCCGGGTTGGCCACAGGGATGTTCAGGTAGTTCATGGCTAAAAGTTCCCCACAAACCAGTCTTTGACCTGACCGAAGGCCGTTTTCATGGAGCCGTTTTTCTGGGCCACCTTGAAGCCGCGCAGACGTGCCGAACGGGCTTCTTCGAGCAAGCCCATGACGGTGGCCGCACGGGGCTGGGCGACCATGTCGGCCAACGCGCTGGAATACCTTGGAATGCCGCGTCGCACGGGTTTCAGGAAGATGTCTTCGCCCAGCTCCACCATGCCCGGCATGATGCAGCTGCCCCCGGTGAGCACAATGCCGCTGGAAAGCATTTCCTCAAAACCGGACTCGCGGATCACCTGGTGCACCAGCGAGAAAATTTCTTCGACACGCGGCTCAATGACGCCGGCCAGTGCCTGTCGGCTCAGCATGCGCGGGCCCCGGTCACCCAGGCCGGGCACCTCCACCTGCGCATCGGGATCGGCCAGCATTTGTTTGGCGTAACCGCTCTCGACCTTGATTTCTTCCGCGTCCTTGGTGGGCGTGCGCAACGCCATCGCAATGTCGCTGGTGATCAGGTCGCCGGCAATCGGGATGATGGCGGTGTGGCGAATCGCGCCGTTGGTGAAGATCGCCACGTCGGTGGTGCCGGCGCCGATGTCCACCAGAGCCACCCCCAACTCGCGCTCGTCTTCGCTCAGCACCGACAGGCTGCTGGCCAGGGGGTTGAGCATGAGCTGCTCAACCTCCAGGCCGCAGCGCCGCACGCACTTGATGATGTTCTCGGCCGCCGTCTGGGCACCCGTGACGATGTGCACCTTGGCCTCCAGGCGAATGCCGCTCATGCCGATGGGCTCTTTCACGTCCTGCCCGTCGATGATGAATTCTTGCGGTTCCACCAGCAGCAGGCGCTGGTCGGTCGAGATGTTGATGGCTTTGGCGGTCTCCACCACACGGGCCACATCGGCGGCAGTGACCTCGCGGTCCTTGATGGCTACCATGCCGCTGGAATTGATGCCGCGAATATGGCTGCCGGTGATGCCGGTGTAGACCCGGGTGATCTTGCAGTCGGCCATCAGCTCGGCTTCTTTCAAGGCTTGCTGAATGCTTTGCACGGTGGCGTCAATGTTGACCACCACCCCGCGCTTGAGGCCGTTGCTGGGCGCCACGCCCAAGCCCGCGAGTTTGAGCGTTCCGCCCGGCAGCACTTCAGCCACCACCACCATGACTTTGGCGGTGCCGATGTCCAGCCCGACGACCAGGTCCTTGTATTCTTTTGCCATAGTGTTGCCTGTTGCTCCTGTTGCCGCTACTTTGTTACTTTTTTCAAACCATCCACTGTCACCGTAGTCACCCCACCCAAGCGGATGGCATACCCATCGGGGTGCCTTAAATCTGCCGTTTCAAGGGCATCGGGCTTTCTGCCATATCGGGAGGTCACCTGCGTCAGGGTGCCAAGAAACTGCTGCGTTCTGGCCAGCACTTCTTCTGACGTGCCACCGCCAAGTTCGATGACCGCACCGTTGTCGGACCGCGCCCGCCAGCCACCGTGACCCGTCAGATCAAGCTGAACCAGGGGCATGTCAAGGATCGCGAACTGGGGCGCCAGCGATTGGTACATCGCCAAAACCCTGGTGGCTTGGCCATCGGGGCCAAACAGGCGGGGCAGATCATCCTCGTCAACCTCGCCCACATTGGCCTCAAACACCTCCCCCAAGTGATTGACCAGCGCCGAGGCGCTTTCAGGCCCCCAATAGGCCACCGCCTTATGCTCCTCCAGCACCACCTTGAGCCGATTGGGAAACTCGCGCCGCACGGTGGCTTGGCGAACCCAGGGCAGACTCTCAAAAGCGTGCCGCGCCGCGCCCATGTCCATGGTGAAAAACGTGCCCTGCAAGAGTGGCGCCACATTGGCACGCAAGGTGGCGGCATTGTGGTGCGAGACATCGCCCGTGACCGTGATGCCGCGTACCGCCCAGGCGGGATGCCTCACGGCCCAACCTGCCAGGGCGCCCAGCACCAGCAACGCGAACGCCAGGAACAAGACAGAGGCTGTCATGTTCATGAGTCGGACATCAACTGGCACGGGCGTATGCATCATCGTGTGGTCTGAACCAGGGGCGCGCTGTAGTCCAGCGTGGCGTGCCTGATCAACTCCAGGCACAGCTGCGGATAACTCAAACCAGCCGCCCGGGCGGCCATGGGCACGAGGGAATGGCTGGTCATGCCGGGCGAGGTGTTGATCTCCAGCAAATACGGCTTGCGCGTATGGGCATCCACCATCACATCAGCCCGCCCCCAGCCCCGGCAACCGAGGGTGCGGTAAGCATGAAGCACGAGTTGCTGGATATGCGCTTCTTCACCTTCAGGCAAACCACTCGGCACCAGGTACTGGGTGGTGTCGGTGAAATACTTGGCCTCGTAGTCGTAATTGCCGCCAGTGGCCACGATACGGATCACCGGCAGAGTGCGGGCATTTTGGTCGGCACCCAACACGGCAATGGTCACCTCATCACCGCTGATGAACTGCTCGCACAGGACCTCGGTGTCGTGCAGCGCCGCCAACTCGTAGGCGGCTGCACACTGATTGATGGTGGTCACCTTGGTCAAGCCGATGGTGGAGCCCTCACGGGCGGGTTTCACGATCATCGGGCTGCCCAGGTCTGCAAACGCCTGCTCGGTGGCTGATGCACTGCCCACCTGCTGCCAGCCCGGGGTAGGCAGGTTTTCGGCGCGCCAGATGCGCTTGGTCATGACCTTGTCAATGGCGATACTGGAGGCCATGACGCCAGAGCCAGTGTAGGGAATGCCCAGCAATTCCAGCGCACCCTGCACCGTGCCGTCTTCACCAAACCGGCCGTGCAAAGCGATAAAACAGCAGGTAAACCCCTCGTGTTTGAGGTCGGCCAATTCGCGCATCGAGGGGTCGAAAGGATGAACGTCCACACCTTGTGAACGCAGCGCTTCCAAGACACCCTGGCCCGACATGAGGGAGACTTCCCGCTCGGCAGAAGCACCGCCCATGAGCACGGCGACTTTGGCGGTCTTGAGATCAAATGGTTTCATAGCGGCTGTCCTTCTTCAACGGAGGGTGCGGAGGTCTGTTGCAACTCCAGCACTTTGACGGGTACGGCCCCGATCGAGCCCGCGCCCATGCACAGCACCACGTCATCGGCCCGTGCAGTGTCCAGAATGACTTGGGGCATGGCCAGAATATCGTCCACAAACAAAGGTTCGATTTTGCCCGCCACCCGCAGTGCCCGGGCGAGGCTGCGACCATCGGCCGCCACAATCGGGGCCTCACCGGCGGCATAGACTTCAGCCAGCAGAACGGCATCGGCCAGCGCAATGACTTTCACAAAATCTTCAAAGCAGTCCCGCGTGCGGCTGAACCGGTGCGGCTGGAAAGCCAGCACCAAACGTCGACCCGGGAACGCACCCCGCGCAGCAGCCAGCGTGGCCGCCATTTCCACCGGGTGGTGGCCGTAATCGTCCACTAGTGTGAAGGTGCCACCACCTTGCACCGGCACCTCGCCGTAGCGCTGAAAACGCCGGCCGACACCCTTGAATTCGGCCAGGGCCTTTTGAACAGCTGCGTCTTCAATGTTTAATTCCACCGCCACGGCAATCGCCGACAGGGCGTTGAGTACGTTGTGGCGCCCAGGCAGGTTCAGCACCACCTCCAGGTCAGGCAGCACCACACCATTGCGCCGCTGCACAGTGAAGTGCATCTGGCCATCCACCGCCCGAACATTCACGGCGCGCACCTCGGCGCCTTCGTCAAAGCCATAGCTCGTAATCGGGCAGGTGACTTGCGGCACGATTTCCCGCACTGCCGGGTCGTCGGTGCACAAAATGGCCACGCCATAAAACGGCATGCGATGCAGAAAATCAACAAAAGCGCCTTTGAGCCGGGCAAAGTCATGCCCGTAGGTTTCCATGTGGTCGGCGTCGATGTTGGTCACCACGGCCATCACTGGCAGCAGGTTCAAGAACGAGGCATCCGACTCGTCGGCCTCGACCACGATGTAGTCGCCCTGCCCCAGTCGGGCGTTGGCGCCCGCGCTGTTGAGGCGCCCGCCAATCACAAAGGTGGGATCCAGACCCGCTTCGGCCAACACGCTGGCCACCAGGCTGGTGGTGGTGGTTTTGCCGTGGGTGCCAGCAATGGCGACGCCCTTTTTAAGGCGCATCAACTCGGCCAGCATGAGTGCACGCGGCACCACGGGAATGCGGTTTTCACGCGCCTTGATCACCTCGGGGTTATCGGTTTGCACGGCAGTGGAGGTCACGACGGCGTCGGCCCCCTGCACATTGCCCGCGTCATGGCCGATATAGGTGGTGATGCCCAGGGCACCCAGACGCTTGAGGGTCGCGCTGTCGCTCAGGTCAGAGCCAGAGATGGTGTAGCCCAGGTTGAACAGCACCTCGGCAATGCCGGACATACCAACCCCGCCCAGGCCCACGAAATGGATGTGGCGCACAGCGTGCTTCATCGGGTCAACTCCTCACAGGCGGCCACGAGCTGGGCAACCGCATCTATTTTTTGCATCTTTTTGGCCTCTAGCCCGCACGTTAAAAGGGTTTCTCGTGTTGTTTTTTGTAGCATGTCAGCCAACCATTCAGGCGTCAATTGGGTTTGCGGCACC
Organism: Rhodoferax sp.; assembly: GCA_044339205.1. Classification (GTDB taxonomy): domain Bacteria; phylum Pseudomonadota; class Gammaproteobacteria; order Burkholderiales; family Burkholderiaceae_C; genus Rhodoferax. Next base: position 29,523 of record JBIIVW010000001.1, read on the forward strand.
AGCCACCCGGCGCCATCACGCACCAGAAACTCGGCATTGACGGTCTGGTGGTCGTCCACGGCAAAGGGAAACGGCACAAACAGGGCCGCGGCGCCCACAGCGGCGATTTCAGTCACCGTGCTGGCACCGGCGCGGCAAATGACCAGGTCGGCATCGGCAAAGGCCTGGGCCGTGTCATTGATGAACGGGGCGAGTTGCGCCTGCACACCGGCGGCCGTGTAGTTGGCTTGCAGGGCGTCAATCTGGCGGGCACCGCTTTGGTGGGTCACCACGGGGCGTTTGTCCGCAGGAATCAGGGCCAGTGCGCGCGGAACCACGTCGTTCAGGGCCTTGGCCCCCAGGCTGCCACCCAGCACCAGTACGTTGAGCGGCCCGCTGCGACCGGCAAAGCGAACCGCAGGGTCGGGCATGCGCAGGAAGTTGGCTCGCAAGGGGTTGCCGACCCACAGACCCTTTTTAAAGACATCCGGGAAGGCCGTGAAGATGCGGTCGGCCACGCCCGCCAGCACCTTGTTGGCCAGGCCCGCCACCGAGTTTTGCTCGTGCAGCACCAGCGGCTTGCCCAACAGCACACTCATCATGCCGCCTGGAAAGCTGATGTAGCCGCCCAGCCCCACCACCACATCGGGCTTGACGCGGCGAACCACCTGAATGCTTTGCCAGAACGCCCGCAACAGACGCACCGGCAGCAGCACCAGCGAGAGCCGGCCTTTGCCCCGCACGCCAGAAAAATCCACCGTTTCAAAGGCAAATCCCTGCGGCGGCACCAGCTGGCTTTCCATGGAGGGCTGCTCCGCGCTGCCCGTGCCACCCAGCCAGTGCACGAGCCAGCCGCGCTCCCGCAGGGCCTGCGCGACTGCCAAGCCAGGAAATATATGCCCGCCTGTGCCGCCGGCCATGACCAATGCAACCTTTTGTGCGACGCTCATACGCGGCCTCCGTGCATCAGGGTGCGGTTCTCGTAATCAATGCGCAACACCACCGCCAGGGCGACCAGATTTACCAGGATCGCGGAGCCGCCATAGCTCATCAGCGGCAAGGTCAGGCCTTTGGTGGGCAGCGCGCCGAGGTTCACACCCATATTGATGAAGGCCTGAAAACCCATCCAGATACCCACGCCTTGCGACACCAGCCCGGCAAACACCCGGTCCAGCGCAATGGCCTGACGGCCGATGTGCATCATGCGTCGCGTCAGCCAGACAAACAGGGCGATCGCAATCAAAACGCCCACCAAGCCAAATTCTTCGCCGATCACGGCCAGCAGAAAGTCGGTGTGTGCCTCGGGAAGCCAGTGCAACTTCTCGACGCTGCCACCCAGGCCCACGCCAAAAATCTCACCACGCCCGATGGCAATCAAGGAGTGGGTGAGCTGGTAGCCCTTGGCCAGCGCGTTTTGCTCGCTCCAGGGGTCCAGGTAAGCAAAGATACGCTCCCGGCGCCACTCGCTTGACGCAATGATCAAACCAAACGCCACGACCAAAATGGTGGCAATCAGGAAGAACATGCGGGCATTGACGCCGCCCAAAAACAGGATTCCCATGGCAATCACCGCAATCACCATGAACGCACCCATGTCCGGCTCGGCCAGCAGCAAGATGCCCACCACGCCCACCGCAGCGCCCATCGGCAGGACCGCGCGAAAGAAGCGCTCCTTGACCTCCATCTTGCGCACCATGTAATTGGCCGCATAGAGCAGCACGGTGAATTTGGCCAGCTCGGACGGCTGAAAGCTGAACGGCCCGATGGATATCCAGCGACGCGCGCCGTACACCACCTTGCCTACATGGGGAATCAGCACCAGCACCAGCAGCGCGATGGACAGCACAAACAGCCACGGCGCAGCCTTTTCCCAGGTGGCCACAGGCACCTGAAACGCGAGCAGCGCGGCCACAAAAGCGATCACCAGCCACGCAGCGTGGCGCACCAGAAAGTAGGTGGGGGTGTAGCGGGCGAAGCGCGGGTTCTCCGGCATCGCAATCGAGGCGGAATACACCATCACCAAGCCCCAGGCCAGCAGGGCCACGGTGACCCAGATCAAGGGCTGATCGAACCCCATCTCTCGGGTAGGCGCGCTGCCGGTCTCTGCGCGTCGTGTGGCCCCCAGGCGCACTGGCAGCACGTCGCCCACAGGCGCATTCAAACGGCCTGCCCAGGCCGACATGCGTTGAGCCAGGCCGCTCACAGCGAGTCCTCCATCTGCACGCCCGCTGCGTGGGCCATCTCCTGGACAGCCTCGCAAAACACACGGGCCCGGTGCTCGTAGTTGTCAAACATGTCAAAACTGGCACAGGCGGGGGACATCAACACCGCATCACCCGCATGGGCCTGCGCATTGGCCAGTAGCACGGCCTGAGGCATGGAATCGGCGTCCAAAAGCACCACACCGGTGTCTTGCAGCGCGGCACGAATCAGCGGCGCATCGCGCCCGATCAGCACCACGGCACGCGCATGGCGCGCCACAGCCGAGGCCAGTGGCGAAAAGTCCTGGCCCTTGCCTTCGCCGCCCAGAATGGCGATCACCTTGCGGTCAGCTCCAAGGCCAGTCAGGGCCGCTGCCGTGGCGCCCACGTTGGTACCCTTGCTGTCGTCAAAAAACTCCACCTCGTTGAACAGGCCGATCGACTGCACCCGATGCGGTTCGCCCCGGTAGTCCCGCAGGCCATACAGCACCGGGCCCAGTGCGCAGCCCCCGACGCAGGCCAGAGCCAGCGCCGCCAACGCATTCAGTGCGTTGTGACGCCCGCGAATGCGCAGCGCATCAGCTGGCATCAAGCGCTGGATGTGAATTTCTTCGGCGGCCTCGTTGCGTTTGCGGCGGGTCTCGTCGGCTTCCAGCGCGCGCACGAGCCAGACCATGCCGTTGACTTCTTCCAGACCAAAATCACCGGGGCGTTGCGGCGCATCTCCGCCAAAGGTGACGTAGGGGCGCAGCACGGGACGCTGCAATTTGACCCGTACCGGTGCGGGCAGCAGGGCCATCACGGTCGGGTCATCACGGTTGAGCACCATTAGCCCCTGCTGGCCAAAAATCTGGCGCTTGGCATGCACATAGGCGGCCAGGCTGCCGTGCCAGTCGAGATGGTCCTGGGTGATGTTGAGCACCGTGGCGGCGGTCGGCTCAAAGCCGGTTTCACCGTCGAGCTGGAAGCTGGACAACTCAATCACCCAGACCTCGGGCAAGGTGCCGGCATCCAGGTGGGCGCTCAGGGTGTCCAGCAGCGTGGGGCCAATGTTGCCGGCCACGGCCACGGTCTTGCCGGCCCGGCTCACCAGCTGCCCGGTGAGCGCGGTGACGGTGGTTTTTCCGTTGGTGCCAGTGATGGCCAACACCTGCGGGTTGTAGCCCCGCTGGGCCTTCAGATCGGTCAAAGCTTGAGAAAACAAGCCTAACTCACCCCTAGCCGGCAGACCGATTGCTTTGGCACAGTCAAAAACAGGAGCAACCTCCAAAGGTGTCAAGCCCGGGCTTTTGTACACGGCAGACAGGTCAGCGCCGTCCACCAGGCTGGCGCTCAGCGGGCCGCTGATAAAACGGGCTTCGGGCACTTCGCGTTGCAGGGCTGCTAACTGTGCGGGGGCCTCGCGGGTGTCCGCCACCGTGACCCGGGCACCTGAGCGGGCGCACCAGCGCGCCATGGCCAGGCCGGAGAGGCCCAGGCCCAGAATCAGGACGTGTTGACTGCCAAGCCGCTCCGCACCCGGCCACGCGAACGCGACAGCCGCCTCGGAAGGCAAAGCCGCTTGATCGTCAACGTGGAGCATGGTCATGGCTAGCGCAGCTTCAAGGTTGACAGGCCGACCAGGCACAAGAGCATGGTGATGATCCAGAAGCGCACCACCACCTGGGTCTCTTTCCAGCCGCTTTTCTCGAAGTGGTGGTGCAGAGGGGCCATTTTGAGCAGGCGCCGGCCCGTGCCAAAGCGCTTTTTGGTGAATTTGAACCAGGTCACCTGAAGCATGACGGACAGGGCTTCGACCACAAAAATCCCGCCCATGATGGCCAGTACGATTTCCTGGCGCACGATCACGGCAATGGTGCCCAGCGCTGCGCCGAGCGCCAGCGCGCCCACATCCCCCATGAAAACCTGCGCCGGGTGGGTGTTGAACCACAAGAAGGCCAGGCCTGCGCCAGCCATCGCAGCACAAAACACCAGCAACTCGCCAGTGCCCGGAATGTGCGGGAAAAACAGGTACTTGGAGTACACCAGACTGCCTGTCACATAGGCAAAAATACCCAGAGCCGAACCCACCATGACCACCGGCATGATGGCCAACCCATCCAGACCATCGGTCAGGTTCACCGCGTTACTCGACCCCACAATGACCAGATAGGTCAGGATCACAAATCCGAAAACGCCCAGCGGATAGCTGATTTCCTTGAAAAAAGGCAGCATCAGGCCCGCCTTGGGCGGCAGGTCCATGTCAAACCCGGACTTGACCCAGCTGAAGAACAGTTCCAGCACGCGCAGATTCGAGTTTTCAGAAATGCTGAACACCAGGTAAAGCGCCGCCAGCAGGCCAATAACCGACTGCCAAAAATACTTTTCACGTGAACGCATGCCCTCGGGGTCCTTGTGAACCACCTTGCGCCAGTCGTCCGCCCAGCCAATGGCCCCAAACGCCAGGGTGACCAGCAACACAATCCACACAAACCGGTTGCTCAGGTCCACCCAAAGGAGCGTGGAGAGGGTGATGCACAACAAAATCAGCACCCCGCCCATGGTGGGGGTGCCGCTTTTGCTCAGGTGCGACTCCATGCCATAGCCGCGAATGGGCTGGCCGATCTTGAGCGCGGTCAGGCGCCGGATCACGAACGGCCCCGCCACCAGCCCCATCAGCAAGGCCGTCATGGCGGCCATCACGGCCCGAAACGTCAGGTACTGGAAGACCCGGAAAAAACCAAATTCAGGCGACAGGGTCTGCAACCACTGCGCAAGGTAGATCAACATGCTGCAGTTCCCTTGTTTTCTTGTTCGTGCTGAAGAATGGCCGCAACCACTTGCTCCATCTTCATGAATCGCGAGCCCTTGACGACGATGCTGCCCATTTGGGGCAGCGCCGCCAGCACAGCCGCCTGAAGCGCGGCCATATCGGCAAAATGACGACCCGCGCCAAAAGCTTCGCTCGTCGACGCAGACAGCTGGCCCAGCGTGAATACGGCGTCAATGCCTTTCAAGTGGGCATGCTGTCCGGCCTGGGCATGAAAAGCAGGGCCCTCGTCGCCGACTTCGCCCATGTCACCCAACACCAGCAAATGGGGGCCTGGCAGGCTGGCCAGCACATCAATGGCGGCCTGAACCGAGTCGGGATTCGCGTTGTAGCTGTCGTCCACCAGCGTGATGGCGCGGCCCGCTACGTGCACCAGCAGCGCCCTGGATCGGCCCTTGACCGGCTCAAACGCTGCCAGACCAAGCGCAATCGGCGCCAGCGGCACGCCAGCCGCGAGCGCGCAAGTCACCGCAGCCAGCGAGTTCTTGACGTTGTGCAGACCCGCAATATGCAGGGCATAACTCAATGGCCCCGCCGGCGTGCGGACCGACACCTGCCAGGCGTCCCCAGACCACTGTGCGACCAGGCAGCTCACGTCGGCGTGATGAGCGACATCGGCACTGAAGGTGAGCGTGGTGCGCGGGCCGGCCTTGGCTGCCCATAGCGCACTGAAGGCGTCATCAGAGGGGAAGACGGCCACGCCCTGGGCGGGCAGCGCGTCAATGACCGAGCCGTTTTCTTGGGCCACGGCATCAACCGTGCCCATGAATTCAAGGTGCTCGCGCTGGGCGTTGTTGACCAGCGCGACGGTGGGTTGGGTGATAGCCGCCAGGATGGCGATTTCACCGGGATGGTTCATGCCGAGTTCGACCACCGCGATCTCATGTTGGGCGCGCAGGCGCGACAGGGTCAAAGGCACACCGATATCGTTGTTGAGATTGCCTTGGGTGGCCAGGCAGGCTTGGGGCTTAAAGGCGCGCAGGATGGCAGCCACCATCTGGGTCACTGTGGTTTTGCCGTTGCTGCCCGTCACCGCGATCAGCGGCATGTTGAATTGCGCCCGCCACGCGGTAGCCAGCGCGGCCAATGCCAGTTTGGCATCCGGTACGACCAGTCCCGGCAGGCCAGCGGCTTGCAGACGCGCATCGGCATCGCCCTGGCAAATGGCGGCCACGGCGCCCCGGGCCCGGGCCTCGGTCAGAAAATCATTGCCATCAAATCGCTCACCCCGCAACGCCACAAACAGGTCGCCGGGCTCAATCGTGCGGGTGTCGGTGTGAACCCGCTGGAAAGACAACCCGCCACCTTGACCCAAGGGGTCCACGAGCCGCGCGTTCTCCAGGAAGCGCATGGCTTGTTGCAGGGTCATCATTTCAAGCATGGGATGCTCCCGAGTGCGCATCTGAGGCATCCCACTGGCCCAAGGCCTCGCGCAGGTGCACCAAATCCGAGAACACCAATCGCTGGCCGGCCACTTCCTGGTAGTCCTCATGGCCCTTGCCAGCAATCAACAGCACATCCTGAGGTGCTGCTGCTGCAAGTGCGCGGACAAGGGCCTGTGCACGGTCTGGCTCCACCACGACCTGCGCGTGACCGCTCAGGCCCAGCAAAATCTGGCTGATGATGAGTTCGGGCTTCTCGTTGCGCGGGTTGTCGCTGGTCACCACCACCCAGTCGGCATGGTGGGCGGCCACGGCACCCATCAGCGGTCGCTTGGCCGCATCGCGGTTGCCGCCGCAGCCAAACACGCACCAGAGTTGCCCGCCTCGTTGTGCTGCCAGCGGACGCAACGCCTTCAGCGCCTTGGCCAAGGCATCGGGCGTGTGGGCATAGTCCACCGCCGCCAGAGGCTGACCAGCACCACCCACAAACTCCATGCGACCGGGCACCGGCGTCAAATCGGCACAAGACGCCACGGCAGCGGCCAGTGGCACGCCCAGCACACGCAAGGTGGCGATCACGCCCAGCAGGTTGGCGATGTTATAGGCACCAATCAGGTGGGTTTGGAGCACGGGGGCCTCACCCAATACGCCCTGCTCCCGCACGGTAAAACGCATGCCCTGAACACCATGGCTGATGTCACATGCCTGCAAGCGAGCGGCCTGACTACAAGAGACCGTCCACACATCGCGCACCTTGTCCACCAGAGATTCGGCAAGGGCCTCGCCCTGGGCATCGTCCACATTGATGACAGCAGCCTGCAGCCCGGCCCACTGAAACAGCCGGGCCTTGGCTTGCCAATAAGCGGCCATGGTGCCGTGGTAGTCCAGGTGATCCTGGGTGAAATTGGTGAAGATCGCGGTGTGGATATGGGTTCCGTCCAGGCGGTGTTCCTCGATCCCGATAGAGGACACCTCAATGGCACAGGCCTGCACACCTTCAATCAAAAATCGCCTGAAGGTCTGCTGAAGCAATACCGGGTCCGGGGTGGTCAGGCCGGTGGCCACGCAGGCGCCCAACGCAGAGCCCAGCCCTTTGGCGACACCGGGCGCTGGCGGGTGGCCAATACCCAAAGTACCCACCAGCCCGCAGGAAATCGGCTTGTCTTGCTTCAAATAAGTGAGTGCCTGGGCCAGCCACCACGCGGTGGAGGTTTTTCCGTTGGTTCCAGTCACTGCCAGCACCTGCAGCTGCTCACTGGGGTGCCCGAAAAATGCCGCTGCAATCGGGCCGCTGGCGGCCTTGAGTTGCTCGTAGGAGGCAACCGACGGGTCGTTGAACGCATGGGCGTCCAGACCCTTGCGCTCTACCAGGCACGCGGTAGCGCCGCGAGCCAGTGCCGATGCCACATGCACTCTGGCGTCGGTTGCAGCGCCAGGCCAGGCAATGAAACCGTCACCCGGCTGCACCTTGCGGCTGTCGGCGTGAAGCGTACCGGTGACACGAGCGCGCAGCCACTGAGCGGCCTCCAGAGGGGTAGTCAATTCAAGCATCAGAAGCTCTCCTCGACCGGTTGGGCCACGATCTGGGGCTTGACGGTCATGTCGGGCTGGACACCCATCATGCGCAAGGTCTGCTGCACTACTTCGCTGAACACGGGCGCGGCGACCACGCCGCCGTAATATTGCCCCGCACTGGGTTCGTCCAGCATCACCGCCACAATGATGCGGGGCGTCTCGATCGGGGCCATGCCGACGAACCAGCCTCGGTACTTGCGGTTTTTGGCGGTGCCATACCCCTTGCCAATTTGCTTGTACGCCGTGCCCGACTTGCCGCCCACCGAATAACCGATGGTCTGCGCCTTCTGACCCGTGCCGCCAGGCCCTGCCGCCATTTGCAGCATCTTGCGCACCTGTCCCGCTGTGCGTGCCGACAACACCTGCACACCCACGGCGGGTTCGCTACTCTTGAGCATGGTGGCGGGAATGATCTGACCATCGTGAGAAAACACGGTGTAGGAGCGAGCCATCTGAAACAGGGATGCGGACAGACCGTAGCCATAGCTCATGGTGGCCTGTTCAATCGGGCGCCAAGTCTTGTGCGGACGCAGGCGGCCCGACACGGCGCCGGGAAAACTGATTTGCGGCTTTTGCCCAAAGCCGGCGTTGGAGAACAACTCCCACATTTCGCGTGCGGGCATCTGCATGGCGATCTTGGCAGTGCCGATGTTGCTGGATTTCTGGATCACACCTTCGACCGTCAGCATGCCGTTGGGGTGCGAGTCCGAGATGGTGGAGCCGGTGATGGTATAGCGGCCATTGCCGGTGTCGATCATGGTTTGCGGCGTGAGGCGCCCGGTCTCCAGGCCCAAGCCCACCGTGAACGGCTTCATCACCGAACCGGGCTCGAAGGTGTCAGTCAACGCCCGATTGCGCAATTGTTCACCGGTCAGATTGCGCCGCCTGGACGGGGAATAGCTGGGGTAATTGGCCAGCGCCAGCACCTCGCCCGTGACAGCGTCCAGCACCACCACGCTGCCTGCACGTGCCTTGTGCAGTTGCACGGCATCGCGCAGCTTTTGGTAGGCGAAGTACTGCACCTTGCTGTCCACGCTCAATTGCAGATCGCGCCCGTCGGCCGGCGGCACGGTCTCTCCGACCGCTTCAACCACCCGGCCCATCCGGTCCTTGATTACACGCCGTGAACCATTGCGCCCGGCAAGCTCTTTGTTGAAGGCCAGTTCAATGCCCTCTTGCCCAATGTCCTCGACATTGGTGAATCCGACCACGTGGGCCAGCGCCTCGCCTTCGGGGTACTCACGTCTGTACTCCATGCGCTGGTAAACGCCCTTGATGCCCAGCGCCGCAATCTCCTTGCCCACCGACTCGTCCACCTGACGTTTGAGCCAGACAAAGGTTTTGTCTTCATCGGCGAGGCGTTTGTCCAGATCAGCCAGCGGCATCTCCAGCAATTTGGCCAATTTCTCGAGCTGGCCCCTGTCCCGCTCCACGTCTTCCGGAATGGCCCAGATGCTGGGCGCCGGAATGCTGGAGGCCAAAATCAAACCATTGCGGTCCAGTACACGCCCCCGATTGGCGGGCAGAGACAAGGTTCGGGCAAATCGCACCTCACCCTGCTTTTGAAAAAAATCATTGGCCACTACCTGAATGTAGGCCGCACGGGCCGCCAGGCCGGCAAAGCCCAAGGCAATGGCCGCCACAATGAGCTTGCTGCGCCAGACCGGTGTGCGGCTGGCCAGCAGCGGACTGGCCGTGTAAGTGATGCCGCGCCTCACTGGATCAACCCCGCTGCCGTGCGACCCAAGCCGACGTCTGCCCCCGACACGACGCTGGCCGCCGTGTCTTTGTCAAGGTAGTGGGTAATGGCTGGGGTCACCGGGCGCATCTGCAATTGGGTTTTGGCCAGGCGCTCCACGCGCAAAGGTGTGGCCTGAGCGCGTTTCTCCACGTGCAGGCGCTCCAGATCGGCGGCAAGTCGGCGAGCCTCGGATCGGGACCGATCCAGCTCGGAGAACAAGCGACGCGACTCGTACTGCACGTTGACCAGATACAAGGCGCTGGCCACCACAGCCAGCAACAGCACCAGATTGACCCGGATCATGCCGCGGTCCTTTGCGCCACTCGCATGATGGCGCTGCGCGAACGGGGATTGGCTGCCACCTCGGCGGCGCTCGGCTTGATGCGGTCCAGCGCCTGCAACTTCATGACCTTCGGGGGCGCAAACGGGTTGCGGCGGTCGTACTCGTCACGCGAATGTTTGGCGATGAACTGCTTGACGATCCGGTCTTCAAGTGAATGAAAGCTGATGACCACCAGGCGCCCACCGGGCGCCAACACTTGCAGACTGGCCTCTAGGGCCTGTTGCAGCTCTTCAAGCTCGGCGTTGATGAAAATCCGAAAAGCCTGAAATGTGCGCGTTGCAGGGTTCTGGCCCTGCTCGCGGGTTTTGACCGTGTCAGCCACGAGTTGGGCCAACTCGGTGGTGGTTGAAATAGGGCCCCGTTCCTGTCGGCGAGCAACAATCGTCTTTGCAATTGCCCCAGCAAACCGTTCTTCGCCGTAATCACGTATCACCTCCGTTATTTTGTCAACATCGGCGTAGGCCAGCCATTGCGCCACACTTTCGCCACGTGTCGTATCCATGCGCATGTCCAGTGGAGCCTCGAATCTAAAACTGAAACCGCGCTCTGCTTTGTCGATCTGCGGCGAACTGATGCCCAAGTCCAGCAACAAACCCGAAACGCTGGCGGGTGGCAACTCCCCCAGGTGGGAAAAGCCCTGGTGCCGGATGGAAAAGCGCGAGTCCTGAATAGTGGCTGCCTCGGCCAGTGCTTCCAGATCCTTGTCGAAAGCAATCAAGCGCCCATCAGCGCCCAGCCGGGAAAGAATCAGCCGGCTGTGCCCGCCCCTGCCAAAGGTGCCATCCACGTAGGTGCACGGACCCGCCTCAAGCGGGCTGGCCACGACATCGGTGTCGCCATTGGCGTTGTCAAGAAGCGCATCAACCGCTTCATTCAACAACACGGTCGTGTGTGTCAGGGAATTTTCCACCGCCAGCCTTCAGAAAGAGAAGTCCTTGAAGACATCGGGCATTTCAGCTTGCATGGCTTGGGCTTCCTGGGCATCGTAGGTGGACTTGTCCCACAGTTCGAAATGGTTGCCCATGCCCAGCAAGACCGTTTCACGGCTGATGCTGGCAGCTGACCTCAACTCCGGAGACACCAGGATGCGGCCCGTTCCGTCTAGCTCCACATCCATGGCGTTACCCAGAAAAATACGTTTCCACCACTGCGCCGACATGGGCAGTGCAGCAATGCGCTCACGGAATTTCTCCCACTCCGGGCGGGGGAACACCATCAGGCAACCATGCGGATGCTTGGTGAGCGTGAGTTGGCCGGCGGCGGTGGCTGTCAGGACGTCACGGTGCCGGGTCGGCACAGACAGCCGCCCCTTTGCATCCAGACTTAATGATGACGCCCCTTGAAACACAACAGCACACTCTCTTTTGGTGAAAATACAAAGAAATGGAAACGCCGAGGGCACTTTTCACCACTTAATTGCACTTTTTTGCACTGTATCAGCAATTGCCTCTCGCGCAAGCCCGCTTGCAACAAATTTTTTCAATGAAATCAAGTACTTAGAAACGATTGCGGAAGTAAATTTCAGCAAATAACGTTAAAAATTAAGCACTTAGCTCGTTTTATGAAGGTAACGCGTGAAGGCTTTTCACGCGCCGCCACACCGCATTACAGGATGTAACGCGACAGGTCTTCGTCCCGGCTCAACTCCCCCAGCCGGGCATCCACATAAGCGGCATCGATCTGGATCGTCTGGCCGGCGAGCTTGGCCGCATCGAAACTTACCTCGTCGAGCAAGCGTTCCATGACCGTGGACAAACGCCGGGCGCCAATATTCTCGGTCCGCTCATTCACATCAAACGCAATATGGGCCAAGCGGGTAATGCCTTCGTCCAGGAACTCGACATGCACGTTTTCGGTGGCCAGAAGCGCCTGATATTGTTTGACCAGTGAGGCATGGGTTTGCGTCAGGATCGCCACAAAATCCTTGACCGACAGGGACTGCAACTCCACCCGAATCGGAAAACGCCCTTGTAACTCAGGAATCAGATCGCTGGGCTTGCTCAGGTGAAAGGCCCCCGAGGCAATAAACAGGATGTGATCCGTCTTGACCATGCCGTATTTGGTGGACACCGTCGTGCCCTCGACCAGCGGCAGCAGGTCCCGCTGAACGCCCTGGCGGGAAACCTCGGAGCCACTACCCTCACTGCGCGACGTGACCTTGTCAATCTCGTCGATGAACACGATGCCGTTCTGCTCCAGCATATGCAGCGCCTGGGTCTTGATCTCCTCCTCATTGACCAGCTTGGCGGCCTCTTCTTCGACGAGCAGCTTCAGGGCCTCGGCAATCTTGAGCTTGCGGGTTTGTCGTTTTTGCTGTCCCATCTGGCCAAACATACCGCGCAATTGCTCGGTCATTTCCTCCATGCCGGCTGGCCCCATGATCTCCAACTGCGGTGCCGACTGTGCGACGTCGATCTCGATTTCCCGGTCGGCCAGCTGGCCTTCACGCAGCTTCTTGCGAAAGGTCTGACGTGCTGTGCTCTCGGGCTCACCCGCCAAGGCGGCACCAAAGTCACCACGTGGTGGGGGAATCAGGATGTCAAGCACCCGCTCTTCGGCGGCGTCTTCTGCACGAGCACGCACTTTTTTCATCTCGGCCACTCGGGTCTGCTTGACGGCAATATCCGCCAGATCACGAATGATGGCGTCCACATCCTTGCCCACATAGCCCACTTCCGTGAACTTGGTCGCCTCCACCTTGATGAACGGCGCGTCGGCCAGCCGAGCCAAACGCCGGGCGATTTCGGTCTTGCCAACGCCTGTAGGTCCGATCATCAGAATATTTTTGGGCGTGATCTCGGCCCGCAAGCCAGGTTCGACCTGCTGACGACGCCAGCGGTTGCGCAGGGCAATCGCCACGGCGCGCTTGGCCTGCTGTTGGCCAACAATGTGCTTGTCAAGTTCGACAACAATTTCTTGCGGGGTCATGGACGACATGGTTTCAGAGGGTCTCGATGGTGTGGTTCATGTTGGTATAGATGCACAGTTCCCCGGCAATCTCCAGTGACTTCTTGACAATTTCCGATGCGGACAATTGTGTGTTCTGCAGCATGGCGATGGCCGCAGCCTGCGCATAGGCGCCGCCGGAACCAATCGTGACAATGCCGTTTTCGGGCTCCAGCACATCGCCATTGCCGGTGATGATGAGCGAGGCCTCGCTGTCAGCCACCGCCAGCATGGCCTCCAGACGGCGCAACACCCGGTCGGTGCGCCAGTCTTTGGTGAGCTCAATGGCGGCCCGCACCAAGTGGCCCTGGTGCTTCTCCAGCTTGGCCTCAAAGCGCTCAAACAAGGTGAAGGCATCGGCCGTGGCACCGGCAAAACCCGCGAGAACTTTGCCATGGTAGAGCTTGCGCACCTTGCGGGCCGTTCCCTTGACCACAATGTTGCCCAGAGTAACTTGGCCATCGCCTCCAATCGCAACCGAATAGCCCTCAGGCGTCTTGCGACGCACGCTGATGATGGTGGTGCCGTGAAATTGTTCCATAGATGATGTAGTTTGGGTAGTCCAGAGCAATCACACACCCTGACTGGAGAACCGGTTCGCTGAAAGTTGCGGATGAATGACGGTCGGTCAGGTGTTGCGCACAACCACTCGGGCGTGTTCGTTGATTCCGATCACATTGAAGAAGGCGGCCACAAGGCGCGGCACGTCCCGAAACTGCACATGGCAACCTTCAGACTCGCGCACTGCCACCCAGTTCAGAATACTGCCCGCTGCAGAAAAATCAACCCGAATCAGCCGGGAGCAGGAGATCACCAGCCGGTCGGCGCCCTTGAGGCCGGCCTGCAGGTCATCCAGAGCCTGGGCTGCATCTCCCAAAATCTCACCGTTGAGCTCCACGCGAGACGCCGGGAGTGACTCCACGCCCGCACGAACCGTGATGGCCCGGAAAAAGTCAGAGTCAGGGGCCCTGTCGGCCTCATCGCTGGGCCGGGAAACATCTGAAACCGAAGCCAGGGCGCCGCCGCGTTGGACCAACTCACAAAGCGCGTCTTTCCAAGGGGGAGGAGACACCTCAAAAGTGACGCAATAGTCCAGCGCAGCCAACTCAAACTCGTCCTGCAAACGCAAGATACGCAAAGCATCCAGTCGAAGGCGCCACCAATATGGCTCGACCGACTTGTCGCCTGATGGGGTCAGGGATCGCAGCATGCGGTCCAGTGCCTCGAATCCAGCCATGTGCAATCGCACCGGTTCTGAACACCACCGGGTAAACAAGTCAGCCAAACGCCTTGCCGCATCGGGCGTGATGGATTGCAGCTGGCTCCAGTGAAGGTGAAGGGGCACCGATGTCGAGGCGGCACAGTCCAGGAGTTCTTGCATACTCACGGCGTCCAACGCCACGGGGCACTCCCAGACCAGGGCCCGATCGGCTGGTGCGGCGGCTAGCTCCTGCCGCGTGGGCAACGGCATGATGCCGCCGAGCAAATCCGGAAGAGAGAACCACGCAGGCGCTGATCGACCGAAGCGCATGGCGTAATCGATGGCAACACTGTCAAAACTCGACTTCTGCCCGGTTGCCCGGTACAGGTCAAACAAAGCGGCGGCCCAGCGGTCTGCTGATTCAGGCGCTGCGTCACTGCCCTGCAGCGCGCTGAGTAGCCCGGCCTCCGCGCCAGCGTCATCCCCGTTGGCAAAGCGAATGGCTGCTTCTTCCAACTCCGGGTCCGCCTGCGCTTCGGCCATACCCACCGACAACAGATTGAAGGTGGAGAAATCAGTGCTACCTGCCTCCACAGAGGGCAGGTTGGGCCTGAAGGTCATCAAGGGCAGCTTACCCGCCGGGTCCACGCCTTCAGACGGAACCTGCTGGCCCATCTGTGTCGGTGCGTAGTCCACGGCATACAGCGACTCCCAACCCGGAGTCATTTCGGAGGCAAGTGTCGGCGAGAATCCGGTTTTTGCATCGGGAGTTCCACTGACGCGCCGCTCTGCGGGCAATGCCGACGGTGATTCCGGCATGGCTCGGGATGCGGCAGGCTCCTGTCTCCCTTTCCACCACTGCTTGGACATCTGGGCTTCGATTTCGTCAATTTTCCGCAGCGTCACGGCGCGCTCGCCCTGATTCGAGGCAATGCTGCTCTGGAAGAAAGACGGCCGACTGGGCAGGCTCTGGTTGGGAGTGGGGCCGTTACGTCGCAACTTCCTTAAATAGTCGAATTCACGCCGGCGAACAAAGTCATTTTGGCGCTTGCGCTCGATGATCTCTTTGAGTGCCGCCTTGCTGTAGCCACTGTCCTGCTCCACCTCCGCCTTGTCCAGGTCCGACCAGTTCGTGGTCGGATTGCGAACAAACTTCGCCATCTTGGAAAGCAAGCCGCTGCTGTTGTCTTTGGTCGCCATGGATGAGGACTGAGAAGGAGAGGTCGGCGATCCGGGTATCAATCCCCAAACATTTTCTGCTTGAGTTCTCGACGCTGCTGGGCTTCCAGACACAAATTGGCGGTTGGACGGGCCAACAGCCGGCCAACACCAATGGATTCGCCGGTCTCATCGCAGTAACCGTAGTCGCCGGCATCAATCCGTTGAATGGACTGCTCGATTTTCTTCAACAGCTTGCGTTCCCGGTCGCGGGTCCGCAGTTCCAGGGCATGCTCTTCTTCGATGGTCGCGCGGTCTGCAGGATCGGGGACGACCACCGTATCTTCCCGCAGGTGCTCTGTGGTTTCACCCGCGTTGCTCAGAATATCTTGCTTGATTTTGTTGAGTTTCAGACGGAAATAAGCCATCTGCGTGTCGTTCATGTACTCATCGTCGGGCATGGCGATGAGTTCCGCATCGGTCAACTGGTCAACGGGCTTGAGTTTCCAGTTATTGACCAGCTTGGGGTCCTTCTTCACTGCGGAAGCCAGGGGAGGAACGATCAGTGGCGACTCCGTGGTCTGCATGAAACTGGCTTTGGCCGCCGTGGAAGCAACCGATTGCGCCATGGACGGAACCGTCAATTGAGCCAACCGGGACGAAGGACGGCCGGCCCGGGCAGGCGTCGAGGGGGCAGCCACGGGTACAGGCTCGGGAGCGGCCGCAACCTTGGTCGTCGGCATCGCAGCCTTGGCGATGGTGCCTGGCGCGACAGTGCGAGCCGCTTTGGGCTTGACTGCCACCGCTTCGGGTTTGCTGACTTTTGCAGTTGTTGTTTTCACAGAGTCCTTTAATTTATCTTTGTCTTTGGCCGTCAAGCGGGTTGTCACATCCGGAACAGGCGCGGTCTCCAACACCCGAGCTGCCAACACCTTCTTGGTCGCAGGCGTCGACTTTTCAGCCTCGCTGTTGATATCGGGCGCTGCTTTGGATTTCGCGGTTGTAGCTTTCACTTTTGGCCTCTCCCCAGGTTTTTCAGACTGGCGTGGTGCTTATGCCTTGGAAGGCTTGGTTCACGCGGTTGGTGGCGGGCGATTCTATCTGCTCGCCAACCGCAATCCCTCATTTTTTAAAAGCGGGACGGTCATTTGCCTTGATCACGACGCGTAGCTTACGTTAAACCAGCGATTGCTCCATGCCTTGCAAAAAGATATCTTTGGGCAAATCTATCCCGATGAAAACCATTTTACTGGTGCGTTGCTCGTCCGCAGCCCAGGCCGGCCCCAGGTCACTGCCCATCAACTGGTGCACGCCCTGAAAAATCACTTTTCGATCTGTGCCCTGCATATTCAGGACGCCCTTGTAGCGCAGCATGCGCGGGCCATAGATGTTCACAATGGCACCCAGAAAGTCCTCCAGCTTGGCGGGGTCAAATGCACGGTCTGACTTGAAGACAAAACTCTTGACGTCATCGTCATGCGCATGGTGGTGCCCTGCCTCGTGCTGGTGGGACGGATGATCACACGATTCGCCGGACGCGTGGTCGTGGTCGTGGTCGTGGTGCGCATGATCGTCCTTCAGGAAATCAGGATCAATGTCCAGCTTGGCATTGAGGTTGAAACCGCGCAGGTCAAACACCTCGCTCAAAGCCACTTCACCAAAGTGCACCTCTTTTTGCGGCGCGCGCGGGTTCATGTGTTTCAGGCGGTGCATCAGCGCGTCCACGTCCTCGCCTGGAACGAGGTCGGTCTTGCTGATGAAAATCTGGTCTGCAAAACCCACCTGGCGGCGCGCCTCCTGGCGTTCATCGAGCTGGGTCATGGCGTGTTTGGCGTCCACGAGGGTCAGAATCGAGTCCAGCAGGTAACTTTCGGCGATTTCATCGTCCATGAAAAAGGTTTGCGCCACCGGGCCGGGATCGGCCAGGCCGGTGGTTTCGATCACCACGCGGTCAAAGTCGAGCTCGCCCTTGCGCTTTTTCTCGGCCAGGTCACGCAGCGTGTCGCGCAGGTCCTCGCGAATGGTGCAGCAAATGCAGCCATTGCTCATCTGGATGATCTGCTCCTTGGTCTCGGTGACCAGGATGTCGCTGTCGATGTTTTCCTCACCAAACTCGTTCTCGATCACGGCTATTTTTTGGCCGTGCGCCTCCTGCAGCACGCGTTTGAGCAGAGTGGTTTTGCCCGAGCCGAGAAAGCCCGTCAGGATCGTTGCAGGGATAAGACTCATCGTGCGGTAAGTGGGTTGACTTCAAAAGAGGGGAGTGTAGCGGCCAATGGTTTCCGGGTCATTTACGCATGACTACTAAACCTTTTAAGTATTCGCCTTCGGGGAAATTCAGCGTCATCGGATGGTCCGGGGCGCCGCCCAAACGTTCGGTGATGAATCCATCGACCCCGGCATCGCTGCCAGCAGAGGCCACGATCTTGTGGAACAAGTCCGGGCTGATGCCGCCCGAGCAGGAGTAGGTGAACAACACACCGCCGGGCGCCAGCAACTTGAAGGCCAGCCGGTTGATGTCCTTGTAGGCGCGGGCAGCGCGCTCGGCATGCGTGATGGTGGGGGCAAACTTCGGCGGATCCAGAACAATGGCGTCAAACACCCGACCCTGCGAGCCAAACTGGCGCAGCGAAGCATTGACATCGGCGTCCATCCAGGTCGTGCGACTGGTGTCAAACCCGTTCAGGGCCACATTGGCGGCAGCCTTTTCCAGCGCAGGGCCCGAGGAATCAATCGAGGTGACATGGCTTGCGCCGCCCTGCAAAGCCGCCACCGTGAAACCGCCGGTGTAGCAAAAGCAGTTCAGCACCTGGTCAAACTTCAAGCGGCGGGTGAGGGCGGAAAATTTCTGGCGACTGTCTCGCTGGTCAAGGTAAAAACCGGTCTTGTGGCCGGTCGCGATATTGACGCCCAGGTGCCAGTCGTGCTCCCGCAACACCAACTCCACCGCGCCCTCCCCCCGCAACCAGCCCGTGACCTCAGGCAGGCCCTCCAGGGCCCGGCCACTGGCGTCAGAACGCTCATACAGGTTGGTGAGTCCGGTGGCGGCCAGCAGGGCGTCAGTCAGCACGTCTTTCCAGCGCTCGGCACCGGCTGAGAGAAACTGGGCCACCAGCGTGTCGCCGTAACGATCCACGATCAGGCCGGGCAAACCGTCCGACTCACCATGCACCAGCCTCAAACTGTCGCTATTGATATCAAAACGGCCTCTAGCCGACACAGCCACTGCACAGGCAGCTACAAAAAAAGAAGCATCAATTCGCTGAGCCTCATCAAAGCTCCACACCCGGGCCCGTATCTTGGAGGCCGGGCTGAACGCAGCCCACGCCAGAAAGCCCCCTTCATGGGACTCCACCCGAACGGTTTCACCGGACTCGGCGCCCCCGGTAGCGATGGCGGATTCAAAAATCCAGGGGTGGTGGCGAGAGAGTGAGCGGTCTTTGCCCGGTTTGAGTCGAATCGTTTTCATGCGCGCATTGTGGGGCCAATTGGGCTCGACTCAACCTCGGTCAATAAGTGATGGCCATGGCAGGCACATCCACCCGGATTACGGGCTTGGCCAGCGCCGCAAACACCGCACTGGCAAAGTCTGCCGCCCATTTCGGATCGGCAAACAGCACCGGACCCGCCGCCTGGCTCACGGTCAGCACCTTGTCTACGGTAAGCAGTTTGCCGCTGGCGCGCAGGGGCTCGCACTCCAGCGCGGTGAACTGCGCGTCAAGCCAGGCGCGGGCAATATCGTGGGGCATGGGGGCTACATCGGCCCCGCTGAAAGTCAACTCGACGTCTTTGTCGAAAATAACCGTGATTTGGTTGCGCATTGAAAACCTCTGTGTAAATAAAGTGCAGTGTCGCCGAACTGAACACAGTTATCTGGAGAACGCTACCCAATCGGACTGCCGACAGGTTTCCCGGAGCAAGCTATTTATCCCCCGATGCCTTGATTTTGGCGCGCGGGTGCGCGGCGTCGTAGGCTTTGGCCAGATGCTGAAAATCGAGCCGGGTGTAGACCTGCGTGGTGGTGATGTTGACGTGGCCCAGCAGTTCCTGCACCGCGCGCAGGTCGCTGCTGGACTGAAGCAAGTGGCTCGCAAAGGAATGGCGCAGCATGTGCGGGTGGACCGGCATGGCCAGCCCGGCTTGGTGGCTGCGCTGGCGCAAGCGCTGCCAGATGGATTGCGAGGTCAGACGGGTGCCGTTGCGCCCAATGAAGAGGGCGGCCTGCGGGCTGCCACCCTCGCTCAAAGCGATTGAGGACAGCCCGGTCAAGCCCTGATCGCGCAGCGCCAGCCAATGCGCCAGCGCCTGGACGGCTTTGGCACCAATGGGCACGGTACGCTGTTTGGCACCCTTGCCCAGCACATGCGCTTCGCCCTCCTGCAAGTCAACCCAACCGGCTGCGCCCCGCGACGCCACGGCGTCCAAACCGGTCAACTCGCTGACGCGCAGACCGCCGCCGTACAGCAGCTCGACCATGGCAGCGTCGCGCGCCTCCAGCCAGGGGGTGTTGTGATCGCTCTCAAAGCTGGCGAGCCGGACCGAATCGTCCACACTGAGTGCTTTGGGCAGAGGTTTGCCGGATTTAGGCGCGCGCACATCTTGCACCGGATTGCTGGGCACCCGGCCTTCGCGGCCCAGCCAAGTGTAGAAACCGCGCCACCCCGACAAAATGAGGGCAATGCCCCGGCCACTGCGCCCGCCCGAGTGCATGTGGGCAACCCAGCGACGGATGTGGTGATTTTGGACCTGCAGCAGCGCCACCGGTATCCGGGCGGCGTAGTCGCCGAGCTTCTGCAAGTCCAGTGAGTACAGCTCCACCGTGCGCGCGGCCAGGCGTTTTTCCACGCGCACATGCTCCAGGTACCGATCCACCAACCCGGCATCGCTGGCAGACGATTCGCTGTCCGCACTCAAGGCCAGGCCTACCTCAGGCGCGACAGTGCGGCACCTGCCAACTCGGCAATGCGCTGCAGAAAATCAGTGGCCATCGCGCTGTTGAAGCGTTCGGCATCCGGCGAGGCAAGCACCAACATGCCATAGGCGGGCGTGGCACTGCCGCTTGGTCCCAAGCGCAGCGGCAAAATCGCCAGCGACACAGCAGCCTGCGGATCGGGCAACCAGCTGATCGCCTCAAAACCCGTGTTGAGGCCACAAAACGGCGCCATCAACGACGAAGCAAACAGCTTGGCGTCATCGCTCACGCCGTTGGCAAAGTCGGCATGGGCAAAGGCGGGCATCACGTCCCAAACCTTGATGCCTACCTGCGGAACTGCAAATTGCTCGGCAATCTCCCGCGCCATCTGGGTGGGTAGCGTCCACGGGTCGCTCACCATGAACAAGGTGCGCGCCCAGCGCAGGAGCTTGTCGGACAACACGACGTTGTCGTTGCCATTGCGGATCATGTCCATGATGCGCAGCTCCAGCGCCTTGATTTTCTCGCGCAGCATCACCGCCTGACGCTCCTGCAGGCTCACGGCCCGGGTGCTGTGCGGGCTGGTGAACTGCACGGCCGCCAGCAGCTCGGCGTGGCGCTCAAAGAAATCAGGCGTATTGGCCAGGTAATTGGCAATATCGTCTTCGGTGATCGGGTTGGTAAAGGAGGTGGTCATAGGGTGTCAGGTAAATCGATTTCGCCGCAAAACACGGAGGTGGCCGGGCCGGTCATCATCACAGGCGATGCTGGAGAGGCCCAGGAAATGCTCAACACGCCGCCGCGGGTCTGAACCTCCACGGCATTGTCCAGCAAGCCCAGCCGGATGCCGGCCACCACGGCCGCGCAAGCACCCGTGCCGCAGGCCAGGGTTTCACCCGCGCCGCGCTCATAGACCCGCAGGCGGATGTGGTTGCGATCCACGACCTGCATGAAGCCCGCGTTGACCCGGCGGGGGAAACAGGGGTGGTGTTCGATCAGCGGGCCCTGCAAGCCTACCGGTGCGGCGTCCAGGTCATCCACCACCTGCACGGCATGGGGGTTACCCATGGACACCACTGATACTAAAACAGGAGCATCTGAGGCAATAGATACGCCGGCTAGAGGCCATTTTTGCCATAAACCAGTCGTTTGAGGCACCAAACCGGCATCAACAAAGGGAATTTGGGACAACTCAAACACGGGCAGACCCATGTTCACGGTCACGCGACCATCTGCCGTGAGCCGGGGTTCGATCACGCCAGCCAGCGTCTGCACGCGGATCGTGTCCTGGGTGCTCAGGCCCTGGTCGCGCACAAAGCGGGCAAAGCAGCGCGCACCGTTGCCGCATTGCTCCACCTCGGTGCCATCGGCGTTGTGGATCACGTATTCAAAGTCAATGCCGGGTCCGGGCGAGGGCCGCACCGTCAGAATCTGATCGGCCCCGACGCCAAAGCGGCGGTCGGCCAGCAAGCGGTAGTGCGCGGGGGTCAGGGCGTAGCGCGTGGCAGTCTCATCCAGCACGACAAAGTCGTTGCCGGCGCCCTGCATTTTGGTAAACGGAATTCGCATGCCATGAATTATCCCCGTATCTACAGATATCTCCGGCGCGACACTTCGCCCGGCCGAGAAAGAAAACGACCCCAAAGCGCCCCCGAATTCGGTGCAAAATCTGAAAATGCCCAGACTTAACCAACTCCTTCACCCCGCTCGTACGCCCGCCCCCACCCGACCTGCCGCCACCGTGCTGCTGCTGCGCGATGGCGCCGCCGGGCTGGAGGTGCTGATGACGCGCCGCGCCATGACGGCCAGCTTTGCACCGGGCGCCTACGTCTTTCCGGGCGGCGGCGTGGACGCGCTGGATGCCCAGAGCCACGCCCAGGCCAGCCGGCGCAGCACGCAGAGCGAGCTGCACCTGACCCAGGCGATTGCGGCCATTCGGGAAAGTTTTGAAGAACTGGGCGTGCTGCTGGCCCGCCACGCAGACGGCAGATTAGCCAGCCAGCACGACATTGCGGCATTCAGCCGCAGTGCGCCCTTTGTGAGCCAATGCCAGGCGCGGGGACTGACCCTGGCTGCAGCCGAGGTCTTTGTGCTGGCCCACTGGATCACCGACCGTGACCTGCCGCGCCGCTTTGACGTCCCTTTTTTGGTGGCCCGCATGCCCGACGGCCAAACCCCCGTGGCCGACGAAGCCGAGCAGTTTGAGCCGGTGTGGGTGCGCCCGGCCGACGCGCTGGCGCGCCATGCTGCGGGCGAGTTTTTCATCATCTTTCCGACCATTCGCACGCTGGAGCGCCTGGTGGACCATGCCACCGTGGACGCCGTGCTGCAGTTGTGCGCTGCCACCGAGCAGCCCCTGTGGACCAGTTGCCCCCGTGCCGGCATGCTGGCCGGCCGCGAAGCGCGCTACATGGAACATGAACAGCCTTACGGCGAACTGGCGCTGGTGTGCCCGGACGGGCAAATCGAACACGCGCTGGACTGGCAGACCGAACAGCCCGTGGCGTTATTGAAAAACGTCATGCGACTGACCGCCCCCAACCCCGGCGTGATGACTGGCCCCGGCACCAACAGCTACCTGGTGGGCGACCCCGACACGGGCTATATCGCCATCGACCCCGGTCCGGCCGACCCCGACCACATCGACAAACTGTGGCGCGCCGCAGGCGGCGACATCCGCATGATTGTGTGCACCCACTCGCACGCCGACCACTCGCCTGGCGCCCGACCCCTGCAAATGCTGTGCGAGCAGCACGGCAAGGCGCCGCCGCCCATTCTGGGCCTGCCAAGCGCGCCCACTGCCCGCACGGCCAGCGAGTTCACCCCGGACAGGTCACTCCTGAATAATGAGCTACTCACCCTTACAAGCTGCCGGCTAGAGGCGGATTTGGCATTAAATTCAAGCCATACGCTGCAAGTGATCCACACCCCCGGCCATGCGGCCAACCACCTGTGCCTGGTGTTGCTGGAAGACGGCCTGCTGTTCAGTGGCGACCACATTTTGAACGGCAGCACCACCGTGATTGACCCGCCGGATGGCGACATGACCGCCTACCTGGACTCGCTGGACCGGCTGGCCCAAGCCTGCGCCGAGCAGCACATCGACTTCATTTTGCCGGCCCATGGCTACGTGATGGGCGGCTATGAAGGAGAAGCCGCTGGAGCCATCGCCCACCTCAAGGCGCACCGCCTGAAGCGCGAAGCCAAGATCATCAAGGTCATGCAGGCACAGCCCCAGGGCACGCTGGACTCCTGGGTCCAGAGCGCCTATGACGATGTGCCGCCGCGCCTGTGGCCAGTGGCCAAGCGCTCGCTGATGGCGCATGTGGCGCGCATTGAAACCGAGATGCTGCTGGGGTCCTAGGCTTTCGCGTGGCCAACGCCGGCCACAGGCGCCACTTGAAATAAATCAGGGACGTGCCCAGCTAGGGGTCTGTTGACCACTCACCTCAAGGGACAGATCATTGCCTGCTTTCATCCTCACCTGTCTGGCCCTCCTGCTCATGGCTTGGTTCATGGGACAGCCCTACTTGCTGGAGCGCAAACGCCGTGCAATCCGGGCCCGGGCTTTTCCGGCGGCCTGGCGCGCCATCCTCAAACGCCGTGTGCCCTACTTTCGCGCGCTGCCAGCCGACCTTCAGCTGCAGCTCAAGCGGCACATCCAGGTTTTTTTGGCTGAAAAAGCTTTTATCGGCTGCGATGGCCTGGAGATCACCGACGAAATCCGCGTGACGATTGCCGCCCAGGCCTGCCTGTTGATCCTGAACCGCCCGACGGACTACTACCCCGGCCTCACCCAGATTCTGGTCTACCCGAGACCCTTTTTTGCGCCACGGGGGCACACCGATGACGCGGGTGTGGCCCACCACGGCCACCAGGTGCTGTCGGGTGAATCCTGGTCGCAAGGGCAGGTGATTTTGTCGTGGCAAGACACTCTGGACGGTGCGGCCACACCCCATGACGGTCAAAACGTGGTGATCCATGAATTTGCCCACCAGCTTGACCAAGCCACAGGCAGTGCCAACGGCGCTCCCGCGTTGGCGCGCCAGGCGCATTACGAGCGCTGGTCCGCTGTGCTGGGCGCCGAGTTCGAAACCTTGCAAGCCCGCACCGCGCGCCGGGAGGACACTTTATTCGACAACTACGGCGCGACCGATCCGGCCGAGTTTTTTGCGGTGATCTCGGAGGTGTTCTTCGAGCAACCCCAACGCATGGCCACGGAGCACCCGGCGCTGTACCAGGAACTCCGGGCGTTTTACCAGCTAGACCCGCTGAGTTGGTGAGCCAGGCACACGGTTAACATCCTCTGCATGATTTTCTCCAAAAAAAACCAGCCGCCCGCGCCCAGAACAGATGAGCGCCTGGCCAAGCGTGTGGCCGAAATGGTGCCCTGCTCGCGCCGTGAGGCTGAACAATATATTGAAGGTGGCTGGGTGAGCGTGAACGGCGTGGTGGTCGAAGAACCCATGTTCCGGGTGTCCAACCAGAAGGTGGAGATCGACCGCGACGCCAGTCTGATGGAACTCACCGACGTGACGCTCCTGCTGCACAAGCCACCGGGCTTTGACGCCGTGGCGGAGTTGGGTGAGGCCAATAAAAAGATCAAACCAGCGCAGCAACTGCTGCAAGTCGCCAACCATGCGACCGACGACCCCAGCGGTACGCGTGTGCTCAAACGCCACTTTGCCAAACTCACCGCTACAGTGCCCCTGGAAACCGGCGCCAGCGGACTGGTGGTTTTTACCCAGGACTGGCGCGTACTGCGCAAGCTCGAAGAAGACGCCGGAGTGATTGAGCAGGAAATCATTGTCGAAGTGGCTGGCGAGGTGGCGCCAGGCATTCTGCGCCGGCTCAGCCAGGGGCTGGACTCGGATCGTCAGACGCTCCCCCCCGTCAAGGTCAGCCTGAACAGCACCAGTGAGACCTCAAGCAAATTGCGCTTTGCACTCAAGGGCGTGCACCCCGGCCTGATTGCGTTTCTGTGCGAGCGCGTCGGGCTGGAGATTTTGAGCATGAAACGCCTGCGTATTGGCCGGGTCTCCATGACGCAACTGCTGCCCGGCCAGTGGCGCTACCTGCAGGCGCACGAGCGGTTTTAAGTCGTCACGAACAGCTGACCCCGCGCGGCGTCGGTGATCGCCATCACGCAAGGGTGAGTTACCCGGCGCTCCACCGAAATCGCGTAGAACTCCTCTACCAGCTCGTCAGAGCGGCCAATCAGCTCGACCCCGAACTGCTCGATGGTCTCGGCCTCCAGCACGGTCGGCGCCATAAAAATGCCCGATCCTTCCCGTCCAAAGGCTTTCATCAAGGCCACGTCGTCAAACTCTCCAATGATCAGCGGATGCAGCTGATGGCGTACCAGCCAACCCTCAAACTGCTGACGCACCGAAGCCGCGGCGCCTTGAATCAACATGGGCATGCCATTGAGACATTGAGGGAAATCGCCCTGCAGCTTTCGTTTTAAGACGGGTGCACAGAAAAAACTGATAGCACTTTGCCCCAATGGGTGGTTAAAAGCCTTGACGCTGATGCGCCGGGACAGCGGTTCATCCGCGATTACCAGATCCAGCCGATGCAAGGCCAGTTGCGCCAGCAAATCAGCAAACTTGCCTTCGCTGCAGATCAGCTTGACCGGCTCCGGCACCGCCAGCGCGGGTTCCAGCAGCCGGTACGCCACCGACTTGGCCACCGAGTCCGCCACCCCCACCCGAAAGTCCAGCACCCGCTTGCCGCCATGCGACTGGCGAACCGCAACCTCCAGTTCAGCCCCCAGGGTAAAAATTTTCTCGGCGTAGTCCAACGCCAGGCGGCCGTCCTCGGTCAACTCCAGCTGGCGTCCGTTTTTTTGAAAGAGCTTGCTACCCAGCCACTCTTCAAGCAATTTGATCTGGCCCGAGAGGGTTTGGGGCGTGGTGTGCAGTTGTTCCCCCGCCCGCATGATGCCGCCGGCCTTGGCCGTGACCCAAAAATAGTACAAGTGTTTGAAGTTCATGGTGTGAGAGAAGTGAGAGAACGGCAATAGCGCCTATTGTTCGCAAAATTCGAACTGAAATTGTTTTAAATACGAATTTACACGAAGTGATTTGAACTTTATATTAAAGTCCTGATCACACGACGTGATTGACCAAGGAGATGATTTATGCGACTCAGTACCAAAGGCCGATTTGCCGTGACCGCCATGATTGACGTAGCGCTGCGTGAGCGGCTGGGCCCCGTCCCTCTGTCAGACATCGCTGTGCGCCAGCAGATTTCGCTATCCTATCTTGAGCAAATGTTCAGCAAGCTGCGCCAGCATGGCTTGGTGGAAAGCACCCGCGGCCCCGGCGGCGGCTACGCCCTGGGACACCGTGCCGACAACATCACGGTGGCAGACATCATCAGCGCCGTCGAAGGTGGTACGGGCACGTCTGACGACGAGACCAAACGTCTGGCCCACAATGCCAGCCACGACATGACCCAGGAAATGACGCAAGACCTGTGGGATTCCTTGAATTCCAGAATGCTGGATTACATGCAGTCCATCACGCTGCGCAGCTTGGTGCTGGGACAACTGGCAAAGGGAGTGCGGGTAGAAGCCCCCGCGTCTGCCAACCGGGGCGTATTCAAGAAGCCCAAACTTGCAGCCGTACAAGGCAACGTGCCGAATTCGGTGTTTGCGCTGGGGCGGATGTCGGTGTCCCGAGGTTAAGACAACAGCCCTTGCGGGCTGTTGTCATCAATAAGTGTGAAGCCCACCGATAAGCCGGATTCTGTGCAAGGAGGCCGGTCTTGCGACCCTTCTCCTTGTGACTGTCATTAATCTGGGCTGTTGGTCACCCAACAGCTCGGTGCTACCTACCCGCCAACTCCGGGGGCCCCGTCAACGTTGGCCTACTTGGTATTGCTGCGCGTAGAGATTGCCCGTTTCACCCGCACTTAAACGGCTCGTCTCTGTTGCTCTAATCCTCACCTTATATCCACCGCTTGCGCGATGGACTTTCAGTGGACAGCCGTTAGCTGCTACGCTGCCCTATGCAGTCCGGACGTTCCTCCAGTGCGGTGTTTCCACCCGACGCCTAAGCGTCGTCCTTGCGGCTTGCACCAGCGACAGTCTGGCGGGCTTCACACCCTTATTATCAGGGCAACCTAAACGCTTTTAAGGAGCCGACCATGAAAACCGACAACATCCTGCAAACCATTGGCAACACCCCCCACGTTCGCATTAACCGCCTGTTTGGGGCGGGACACAACGTGTTCATCAAGTCTGAGCGCAGCAACCCTGGTGGCTCCATCAAGGACCGCATTGCGTTGGCCATGGTCGAGGCCGCCGAAAAAAATGGTGCATTGAAGCCTGGCGCCACCATCATTGAGCCCACCTCAGGCAATACCGGGGTTGGCCTAGCCATGGTGGCTGCGGTCAAGGGCTACAAGCTGATTTTGGTCATGCCGGACAGCATGAGCGTGGAGCGCCGCCGTCTGATGCTGGCCTATGGCGCGAGCTTTGATTTGACCCCGCGCGAAAAAGGCATGAAAGGCTCGATTGCCCGCGCCATGGAATTGGTGGCTGCCACACCCGATGCCTGGATGCCCCAGCAGTTCGAGAACCCGGCCAACATCGAGGCCCATGTGGCCACCACGGCGCAGGAAATCATCGCCGACTTTCCAGATGGCATTGACGCCCTGATCACCGGCGTGGGCACGGGCGGGCACCTGACCGGCTGCGCCCAGGTCCTGAAGGCCAAGTGGCCCCACCTGAAGGTGTATGCCGTCGAACCCGTGGCCTCGCCCGTGATCTCGGGTGGAGCCCCCTCACCCCACCCCATTCAGGGCATTGGCGCTGGCTTCATCCCTAAAAACCTGCACATGGACTTGCTCGATGGCGTGATTCAGGTCGATGCCGAACCCGCCCGCGAGATGGCCCGCCGCTGCGCCCGGGAAGAAGGCATGCTGGTGGGCATCTCCAGCGGCGCCACACTGGCCGCCATTGCGCAAAAACTGCCAGAGTTGCCCACCGGAGCGGTGGTGCTGGGCTTCAATTACGACACCGGCGAGCGTTATTTGTCGGTTGAAGGTTTTCTGCCCGTCTGATGCGCGCTTGTCGAGGCTGAATTCAACTGACTTGCCGCTCGTCAAGCTTTTGACGCGGCTTCGATCATTTCATGCAACTCGGGCTGCCAGTTGCCATCGTGCTCCAAGGCTGTGTGCACAAGAACCGTCTTGGTGGGCATATCGATGATCACACGCTGGCCGTGATGACCGTTGAAAAAGGGGCGAGATCCGTCTGCCTTCCAATGCCACATGTGCGCCTTGTAGCCACGACCCGGCATCGCCAGGCCGTGGCGCACCTGCCTGTCCAGTGGCCCCAGGTGGTGCATTCGGTGATCCAGGCGTCGCTGACGACCTGCTGGCCAGCCATTTGACCCCGGTTGGCCACCAGGTTACCCAAACGAGCCCAGTCCCGCAGAGTGGCGGCGAAACCGATGCAGTTGAACTCGTTGCGCTCGGCGTCGGTGGTCCAGGTGGCGTTGGCTTCGGCACCCAGCGGTTGCCACAAGGCTTGCTGGGCGAACTCGGACATCGACATACCCGTGACCTTGCGAATCACGATCCCCAGCGTCAAGGGACACAACTCGTTGTAGTTGTAGGCGAGTCCCTGCGCCTCGCGTCGCTGGTTCCAGTTCGCCACGGTCCTGAAGACATTGGCGGTCTTGGTGGTGAACGCGCTGGGGTAAATTGTGCTGTTGTCACGGTCGTGCAACACCTCGGCGCCGCTGGACATATTGCTCAGGTTGCGCAAGGTGGTTGAGCCGTGCAGCGTGCCTGCGAGCTCTGGCACGTACTTGGATGGAAAGTCGTCGTAGGAATCAATGAGCTTGCGGTCCAGGCAAATGCCCAGCAGCAAAGAGGTGACGCTTTTCGCCATGGACCAGCTGGTCAGACGCATGTCGGGCGTGCGGGCATGGCGATACTGCTCGACCAGTATTTCCTGCCCGCGGCAGATCAACAAACCGGTGGCGGGCCACTGATCAAAGTATGCCTGGACGCTCTTGTTGAAAAATCCCCATCGGTACGTGAAGTTATCCCGATGCGCCCCGTTGAATGGAACGGGCGACCGCGACGCCTCAATAACGCGATGCGGCAGCATCTTCTCGAAGCCACCCGAGTAGTTCCCGACACGGTACAACGGCTCCCGGTTAAGCCCACCGGCCCACCCCGTGGGATACCCCTGGGACGCGCCCCACTTGTCCTGCGCCCGACTCAGGCCTGGAACGACTGCGGTGGTGGCGGCCAGTGAGCCCTGTAAGAAATGACGTCGTTGCATAGGCATGGCTCCGTCTACAGAAAGTTGCGACCCCAAGAGGCCGGGTATGACATTGTGCCAAAGCCTCCCTGAGGTTCAAGCTGTCCGCGTCAAGATCATTCGCAGCCCTCCCAGATCGATTTATGATTCAGGTTCTGCTTGATAACCACGAGCCCATCATGATTCGACTGACTGAACTCAAACTCCCCTTGTCTGCCCTGCCGGTAGACGCCCGCCGCGCAGCCGACACCGCTTCTGAAACCGAAGCTGATCGCCTCCCAACGCCGCACCCCATCGCCGCATTGACCCAACTGGCCACCGAGGCTTTGGGCGTGGCAGAGACCGCAATAGCCGAACTGAAGGTGTTCAAACGCAGCTTTGATGCCAGGCAACCCGAGCTACTGGCGGTCTACATTGTGGACCTGGCGCTGCACGACCCCAGCCTGGCGGATACGCTGCTGGCGCACCACGCCTCGCACCCGCATATCGCCCGCACGCCTGACATGGGCTACCACCTGGTAGCCCAGGCCCCCGCCAGTCTGGCCTTGCGCCCAGTGGTGGTGGGATTTGGCCCCTGTGGCATTTTTGCGGCACTGCTCCTGGCCCAAATGGGCTTCCGGCCCATCGTGCTGGAACGTGGCAAAAAAGTGCGTGAGCGCACCAAAGACACCTGGGGGCTGTGGCGCAAGCATGTGCTCAACCCCGAGTCCAATGTCCAGTTTGGCGAGGGTGGTGCAGGCACGTTCTCAGACGGCAAGCTGTGGAGCCAGATCAAGGACCCGCGCTTTCTGGGTCGCAAGGTGATGGACGAGTTTGTCAAGGCCGGCGCACCAGCCGAGATTTTGGTGGAGGCGCACCCGCACATCGGCACCTTCAAATTGGTGAAGGTGGTGGAGAACATGCGCGAGCAGATCATCGCGCTGGGGGGCGAGATCCGCTTTGAGCAACGGGTGTCTGACCTGCACATTGAAGACGGCCCGCGCGGACGCCAGGTGCGCGGTGTCACCGTGATCCACCTGGCCACTGGTCAGGTGGAAGAATTGCGGGCCGACCGGGTGATCATGGCCCTGGGCCACAGTTCGCGCGACACCTGCGCCATGCTGTACCAGCGCGGTGTGGCGATGGAGGCCAAGCCCTTCTCGATTGGATTTCGCATCGAACACCCGCAAAGCGTGATTGACCGCGCCCGCTGGGGTCGCCATGCCGGCCACCCGAGCCTGGGTGCCGCCGACTACAAGCTGGTGCACCACGCCAACAACGGACGCTCGGTCTACAGCTTTTGCATGTGTCCGGGCGGCACCGTCGTGGCGGCCACCTCGGAACCCGGGCGCGTGGTCACCAACGGCATGAGCCAGTACTCGCGCAACGAGCGCAATGCCAATGCTGGCATTGTGGTGGGCATTGACCCGCAGGACTATCCGACTGACGCCGAGGCCTTTCACGCCGCGCTGGGCGAGCATGTGGACAGCCACGCCCCAGCAGGCCAAAAGAACCACCCGCTGGCAGGCATCGTGTTACAGCGCCAGCTCGAATCCAACGCCTACGTCATGGGCGGATCAGACTACAACGCCCCCGGCCAACTGGTCGGCGACTTTCTGGCGGGCAAGGTCTCTCAACAGTTGGGCGAGGTGGAGCCCTCTTACAAGCCCGGCGTCACCTTGGGCGACCTGGCCCCTGCCCTGCCCGGCTACGCCATTGAAGCCATTCGCGAGGCGTTACCCGCATTTGCCCGCAAAATCCGCGGTTTTGACATGCCGGACGCGGTGCTGACCGGGGTGGAGACACGCACCTCATCGCCCTTGAAAATTCCCCGTGGGGATGATTTTCAGAGCACCAATACGCGGGGCTTGTACCCTGCTGGGGAAGGCGCCAGTTACGCCGGCGGCATTTTGTCTGCCGGGGTGGATGGGATTCGGGTGGCCGAGGCTCTGGCGCAAAGCTTGGCGACCTGAAGCCTCAGTGAGCGAATCAGTAACGCTCCGTTCGCCCGCCCAAGGACTGCAACACACCCATCCAGAATGCCGTTCTTTCGGCATAGGGCTCCGGATCCTGGGCACCACTGGCTTGGGCGTACACAGCGGTCTGCACCATCACGATTCCTGTGGCGGGTTGCACAAAAATTGACTGGCCATGTATCCCTTGAAAAGCAAAGCTGCGCTCTCTCAAAGGATGCAACCAGAACTGAAAGCCGTAACCAAAATACGGCGTCGCCTTGTAAGGAGCAAATGCCGCTGGCTGAGCGGCAATCTCAGTGGCCTGGCGCAAATAGTCAGCCGAGATGATTTGTTGGCCGTTGACTTTGCCATCGTTGGCCATCAACAACCCCAGGCGACCCCAATCGCGCAAGGTTGCATTGAAGCAAAAATAGGCACCCGCCTGGAGGTCGCGGCCATGGCACCAAAACGCATCGCGCTCGGCGCCCATCGGCTTCCAGAGCCACTCGGTGGTCAACTCGGCCAGGCTGCGACCGGTGGCGCCGGTCAGCACGCGACCCAACACATCGGTTTCGGCGCTGGCGTAGACAAACTTTTCGCCTGACGGACTGTGCCTGTCTGAAAATGAACGCAACACACTGATGACAGAAGGACTGCCTGTCGCAAAGCCGCGCGACAATTTGGACACATCGTCCTGCCCGTCATAACGTTCGGTGAAGGTAATCCCCGAGCTCATCCGCAGCAAATTACGCAGCGTCGTTTCGCCGTAGGCACTGCCCGCCAGGTCTTTGGCATAGCGGCCGGCCGGGTCGTCCAGCGAAACGATCAAGCCCTTTTCCAAAGCCACACCGACCAGCATCGACGTCACGCTTTTGGCCATGGAGAATGACAAGAACCGCGCATCTTCTGTGCGGTTGTAACGGTATCGTTCGGCCACGATCTCGCCATTTTTAAGTACAAGCAAACCGGTGATGCGTCGCCGCTCCAGGTACTCGTCCAGGGTGTAGCCGAGGTTGCGATACCGGTAATTTATTTCCTTGGGCTGCATGGCTCTGGGCAGCGCATTCACCGTCTCACCTCGGCTGACCGACTGAGTCAAAACGCCCGGCACTCTGTCCAGCGCGGACCAGGCGCCCACCCGGTTTTCCATGGTGGACCAGCGGGC
>JBIIVW010000048.1:0-19675 GCA_044339205.1 Rhodoferax sp.
ACCTGGCCGTCAGCCAGCACCACCTCCAGGCCCAGCACCAGATCGCGCGTGTTGCCGTAACGCAGCACCTGCACGCCTCCGGCGTTGGTGGCGATGTTGCCGCCAATCTGGCACGAGCCTTCGGCGCCCAGTGAGAGGGGAAACAGGCGGTCATGCTCAGCGGCGAGTTCTTGCAGGGTTTGCAGCACGCAACCGGCCTCCACCGTCAAGGTGTTGTTCAGGGGGTCGATGCTGCGCACGCGGTTCAGGCGGCTCAGGCTCAGCACCACTTGCTGGCCGCTGCCGTCGGGCGTGGCGCCACCGCACATGCTGGTGTTGCCGCCCTGGGACACGATAGCCACGCCGTGCGCCGCACAGAGTTTGACGGCAGCTGCCACCTGCGCTGTGTCCTCGGGACGCAGCACGGTCAGCGGCAATCCTGTGAACTTCTCCCGCCAGTCGATAGCGAAGGCGGCCAGGTCGGTGGTGAGTACATGCGTCTGGCCCAGCACAGCGCGAGCTTGGGTGAGGAATTCGGCTTTCTGGTGCGGTTGGAGCAGTGGGGTAAGCATGGTGTCTTGTTTGCAGGCTTCATCATTCATCACGCCGCGCCAAGGCTGGCACGGCGCACGCAGCTTCGGGGCTCGCTTTTACTGGGGACCCAGCGACTTGATCAGCGCATCAAGTTGCTCCATCTCATGCGGCTTCAGGTCGGTCAGTGGCGCCCGCACCGGGCCGGCGTCATGACCGACCAAAGTGGCACCGGCCTTGATGATGCTGACGCCGTAACCTGGCACCTTGTTGCGGATGTCCAGATACGGCATGAAGAAGTCTTTGAGCAACTTGTGCTGGGTCGCCATATCGTCCGTGCGCACGGCTTCATAGAAATCCATGGCCGTCTTGGGGATGAAGTTGAACACGGCCGACGAATACACCGGTGTGCCCAAAGCCTTGTAGGCCGCGGCATACACCTCGGCGGTGGGCAAACCACCCAGGTACGCAAAGCGGTCACCCATCTTCATGTAAATCGAGGACATGGTCTCGATATCGCCCACGCCGTCCTTGAAGCCAATGAGGTTCGGGCAACGTTCGGCCAGAATGGCCAGAGATTCAGGCGTCAGCTTGCACACATTGCGGTTGTACACAATCACGCCAAATTTGACGCTCTTGCACACGGCTTCCACATGGGCAATCAGGCCTTCCTGACCGGCTTCGGTCAGGTAATGGGGCAGCAGCAAAATACCGTGCGCACCCTGGCGTTCAGCTTCCTGGGCGCACTGAATGGCAAAGCGGGTGGGGCCACCGTCACCGGCAATGATCGGCACCTTGCCACGGCAGGTTTCCACCGCGGTTTGGATGATTGAGGGGTACTCGTCACCAGTCAACGAGAAAAACTCACCGGTGCCGCCGGCGGCAAAAAGGGCCGATGCGCCATAGGGGGCCAGCCATTCCAGGCGGGCAGCGTAGCCTTTGGCGTTGAAGTCGCCGTTGGCGTCGAAGTCGGTCACCGGGAAGGACAACAGGCCTTGCGACATGATGGATTTGAGGTCTTGTGGGTTCATGAGGGCTCCTGAGGGATTGGATAAATTCAAAAATCAGTCCAGGCGAACGTCGGCCTGCTTCACAACCACAGCCCAGCGGCTGCGTTCGCGTTCAAAAAACTGGTTCTGCTCGGTCGGGGTCATGGTCACGACTTCGGCGCCCTGGGCGGTCAGACGGCTGCGCACGGCAGGGCTGCGAATAACCTTGATCAACTCGGCGTTCAGCCGGGTCACCACCGCAGCAGGCGTGCCTGCCGGCAACAAAATGCCTTGCCAGGTGCCTGACTCAAAGCCGGGCAAACCTTGCTCGGCCAACGTCGGCATCTCGCTTACCAGCGGCATGCGGGCGCCTTTGGAGATGCCCAGCACCTTGAGTTTTCCGCTTTGCACATGCGGCAGCGTGGCCAGCATGCCATTCATCACCACCTGGGTCTGGCCCGCCATGGTGTCGGTCACCGCCTGCACACCGCCTTTGTAAGGTATGTAGGTCCAGCGCGCCCCGCTGGCCAGCGCCACGGCCACACCCGCCAGGTGAGGCGCGCTGCCCATGGCTGTTACCGCAAAATTCAGGTCTGTTTTTTTCGACAAGGCCACCAGTTCCTGCAGGTTGTTGGCGGGCACCGAGGGGTGCACCACCAGCATGTGCGGCGAGTAAGCCAGCATGGTCACGCCCGTCAAATCTTTTGACGGATTGAACGGCAGTTTGGTGTAGACCGAAGGGCTGATGGCCAGAGCGCCCGTGTCACACAACAACGGGGTGTGACCATCCGGATCCGACTTGGCCACGGCATCCGCCCCCAGATTGCCATTGGCACCGGGCCGGTTCTCAATGATGACCGGCTGCTTGAGCGCCTCGGACAAAGGCTGGCTGATGGCGCGGGCAATGATGTCCGATGAGCCGCCGGGTGGGTACGGCACGATGATGCGCAGGGGCTTGCTCGGCCAGGCGGGCACTTGGGCCAGTGCGGGGGTCGCCAGGCTGGCAGCTCCCATGAGTGCGAGGACGCTGAGCGTCAATTGGCGGCGTTGAATAGATGGCATGGTGATTCCTGAATAAATAGCTACTAAGTGAATAAATACGCCGGCTAGAGTCCAATTTCATTGAAATTAAGTGTCAAAACCGGGGTTTGACCTGGGTCCAGTCGGGTCGAAAGCGGCGCATTTGCGCCACGTCATTGCGGGTGCGAATGCGGCAGGTCTGATAGGCCTCGTGCAACTCAGCCAGCCGGGCACGGTCGAGCTCCACACCCAGGCCGGGCTTGTCGGTCAAGTGCACGCAGCCACCGGTGATCGGCACCTTGCCGCCCACCAGAATCTCGTCGCTTTGCCATGGGTAATGGGTGTCGCAGGCGTAGCTCAGGTGGTGCACGGAGGCGGCCAGATGCGTCATCGCCATCAGGCTGATGCCCAGGTGCGAGTTGGAATGCATCGACAAGCCCAGACCAAAGGTGCTGCAGGTGCGCGCCAGTGCCTGGGTGGCCCGCAAGCCGCCCCAATAATGGTGATCTGACAACAATATCTGCACCGAGTTGAGTTCAATACTGCGCTTGAGCTCGGCCCAGTTGGTCACCACCATGTTGGTGGCCAGCGGCAAACCGGTGCGCTGGTGCAACTCGGCCATGCCTTCCAGCGTGGGGGTGGGGTCCTCGTAATACTCCAGGCAGCCAGCCAGTTTTTCTGCCACGCGCAGGCTCGTGGCCATCGTCCAGTTGCTGTTGGGGTCGATGCGCAACTGGTGCTGGGGGAACGCGGCATGCAGGGCCAAGATGGCATCAGCCTCTTCTTCGGGGTCAAACACACCGGCCTTGAGCTTGATGCTCTCAAAGCCATATTGGTCAATCATTGCCTTCGCCTGAGCCACGATCTGCTGCGGGTTCACAGCCTCCCCATAGGGATCGGGTGCGTACTCCGGGTCCACCGAGGCATCCCACTTGTAAAACAGATAGGCTGAATAAGCGACCTTGTTGCGCACGGCGCCGCCCAGCAACTCCACCAGCGGAATACCCAACGTGCGCGCCTGCAGGTCCAAAAACGCGACCTCAAAGGCCGAGAACGCGCTATTGACGAGGTTGCTGCCCAACGAACCAGGCGCCAACTCCATCTCCACATGGCCGGTGTGGGTCAGCGGTGCGTTGGCCAGTACCCGGGCCCAAAGGCCATTGGTGTCAAAGGCCGACAAACCCACCAGACTGTCACGGGTGCGGGTCAGCAGGTCCAGCACGGGTGCGTCGCCATAGGTTTCACCCAAGCCCACTTCGCCGTTGGCACCCTCGACTTCAATGATGGAACGCAGACCCCAGGGCTCGTGCACCCCTGCGGCATTGAGCAAGGCCGGGTCTTTGATGGCGATGGGGGTGACGCGAACGGCAATAATCTTCATTGAACTTCACGCAAATTTCAAGGTTTGGCCGCAAGTGCTGGACTTTTTCAGGCAGCCGCCTTACATTGAGTTTTATTCAACACATCAGTTGTATGTTGTCTGATGAGTTAAATTATCGAACTGCAGCTTCACTGAGTCAAGAGCTTTTAAATGGAATTAAGGAAAACCCGTAGTCTTTCAACCGCACGGGTACGACGCCCCCGGGGACTGGTGCAAGAAATTGTGGAAAGCCTGGCCAGCGACATGCGTGAGGGCTTGATTAAACCCGGCGACAAGTTGCCCACCGAATCAGAAATCATGGCGCGCTTTGACGTAAGCCGTACCGTGGTGCGCGAAGCACTGTCCCAATTACAAGCCTCCAAACGGGTCGAGACTCGCCACGGCATCGGCACCTTTGCCCTGGCGCCAGAAGTCTCTGGCAACTTCAAAATCGCCAAGGAAGACTTCTCGACCGTGGCCGATGTGATTGCCGTGCTGGAGTTGCGCATCAGCTTGGAAACCGAGGCCGCCGGATTGGCTGCTCAGCGCAGGAATGACGCGAATCTGGCCGCCATGGCGCAAGCGCTTAAAGCGTTTCAAGACTCGATCAACCATGACTCAGACGCCGTGCCGTCAGATTTCCAGTTTCACATGGAGGTGGCCCACGCCACCCACAACCAGCACTTTGCCGACCTGATGACCTACCTGGGCGCCATGATCATCCCGCGCACCCGCGTGAACACACCGAGCACTGCACCCGAGGGGCGCTTGAGCTACCTGCAGCGGGTACATGGCGAGCATGAGAGCATCTATAACGCCATTCACCAGCAAGACGCAGAGTCCGCGCGTGCCGCGATGCGCACCCACCTGAGCAACAGCCGCGATCGCCTGCGCAAGACTCAAATTGACGATTCCTGAGTTCGAGGCAGTGACGTGGGTGCGGACCACCCAACGACCATTGCAATGAGGTCAAGACAAGCTGGACAGGCGTGCTGCTGGTAAACCCTATGGACATATCGCTCCACCATGTTATACGATGTCTATTATCTAGACTTACCAATTCATGTCATGTCAGCCACCTCCCCCCACCATCGTTCGCATGCAAGTTATCCCGGTCGCCGGGCATGACGGCATGTTGCTCAACCTGAGTGGCGCTCACGGCGCCTTCTTTACGCGCAACATCGTCATCCTGACCGACAGCAGTGGCAACACCGGCGTGGGCGAAGTAACGGGAGGTGAAAGAATCCGCGCCACACTGGAGAACTCACAGACTTTGGTGGTGGGCCAATCAGTGGGCAACTGGAAACAGGTGCTCAATACCCTGCGCACCGAATTTGATGACCGCGACAGCGCCGGCCGAGGCAACCAGACCTTTGACTTGCGGGTCACCATCCATGCGGTAACTGCGGTCGAGAGTGCCCTGCTTGATTTGCTGGGTCAATTCCTGAATGTGCCCGTGGCGGCCCTGCTGGGTGAAGGCCAGCAGCGCGCCACCGTGGCGGTGCTGGGCTATCTGTTTTATGTGGGTGACCGCAGCCTGACCAACCTGCCCTACCGCTCGGAGCCGGACGCCACCGATGACTGGCTGCGCTTGCGCCACGAAAAGGCGATGGACGCATCGGCAGTGGTCAAACTGGCCGAGGCCGCCTACACGCGTTATGGATTCAAGGACTTCAAGCTCAAAGGCGGTGTATTGCGAGGCGAAGAAGAGATGGATGCCGTGGTCGCCATGCATGAGCGTTTTCCCGAAGCCCGCATCACGCTTGACCCTAATGGCGGCTGGCTGCTTAAAGACGCGGTGCGCATATGCCGCGACCACCACAAGGAACTGGCCTACGCCGAAGACCCCTGTGGCGCTGAGGCCGGTTTTTCAGGACGCGAAGTGATGGCTGAATTTCGTAGAGCCACCGGCCTGATGACGGCGACCAACATGGTGGCCACCGACTGGCGCGAAATGGCGCATTCCATCCAGTTGCAATCTGTGGATATTTCGCTAGCCGACCCGCATTTCTGGACGATGCAGGGCTCGGTACGAGTCGCGCAGTTGTGCCAGATGTATGGCCTAATCTGGGGCTCGCACTCCAACAACCACTTTGATATCTCGCTGGCCATGTTCACCCATGTGGCGGCGGCAGCACCCGGCAAGGTGACCGCGATTGATACGCACTGGATCTGGCAAGACGGCCAGCGACTGACCAAGGCACCGCTGCAGATCGCAAATGGCAGCATCACCGTGCCCACCCAAGCCGGCTTGGGTGTGGAACTGGACATGGTTGAGGTCGAAAAAGCCCATCAGCTGTACCTGACACATGGTCTGGGCGCCAGGGACGACGCGGCTGCCATGCAGTTTTTGGTGCCAAACTGGAAGTTCAACCCCAAGATGCCTTGCATGGTGCGCTGATACCGCCTTGTGGGGGCCAGGCCGGCTGTGATTCAGGCCAACATGCCCCGCTTGGCTGTACGCTCGGTAACAAAGGCAAAGGCAAAATTGAGCGCCTCGGCCATCGCTTGCTCAATGGCATGACGTTCATGCTCGGTCAGGTAAAACATCATGTCCACATCGTGGCGCACATAGCGGGCAGGCAAGCGGTTCAGGGCGACGCAGGCCACATCACCCAGCATGTCGGCGGTGAAATCCGGATAGGTCTCCGACAGGCGTGCCACATCTTCAAACACCAGGCGTTCGTAATAGTTGTGAACCTGCTCGAAATTAAAAATCATGTATTTCTCCAATAAAACCCGATAAGACCATGCGCAAAAATTGCGCCCACGGTAGCAGTCGCCGAACAAATTGACAAGAGTTTGGGCCCTGTTTGCTTATTTTGTAGCTGACAATAGCTATGAAACATGTAGCAGTCGGCTTTCTCGGATATAGTTTCGGGTCATGTTTCACCCATCGCCCAGAGGAGAGCCGTTCAATGAGTTCCAAAGAAAATGCCGCAATCGGTCAATTGCTGAGTCTGCTGGAGACCCGCTACGCCATGCGCGTGTTGTGGGCCCTTAAAGACGGCCACCCCCAAACTTTCAGGCTGTTGCAGGACAGCGTGGGCAGCATCACGCCCAACACGCTGAACACCCGTATCAAGGCCCTGCGTGAAGCCGGCCTGTTGACCCACGGAAGCGACGGCTATTCGGTCACGCCCTCGGGCGCGGACCTGCTCAAGCGCCTCAATGACTTGTCAGCCTTTGCCACCAAATGGGTCGCCAATCAGGCCAAGAAGCCCGACTGAGTTAACTGCGGGCCCGGTTCACCATTTGGGCAGACCGGCTCGATACGCTTCCTTGCGCTCTGGTGGGCGCTTGCAAAACAGATATCGTTCAGCAGCCCTGGAAAATGGGTGCTGGCATAATTTTGGGTTTTCGGGGCTTTGCGTTCATTGAGCAAGCACACCCCACCCTCAACCAAAAAATACACATAAGGACTTCAATATGACCACCACCCCCACCGGCTTGCAATACGAAGACACCACTGTCGGCACAGGCGCTGAAGCCACCAAGGGCAATAGCGTCACGGTTCACTACACCGGCTGGCTTTACAACGACGGGGTGCAGGGCGCCAAGTTCGATTCCAGCAAGGACCGGGGCGATCCCTTTGTGTTTGCTTTGGGCGCGGGCATGGTCATTCGGGGCTGGGACGAAGGAGTTGCCGGCATGCTGGTTGGCGGTGCGCGCACCCTGATCATTCCGGCCGCGCTGGGCTATGGTGCCCGTGGTGCAGGGGGTGTCATTCCGCCCAATGCCACCTTGAAATTCGACGTCGAACTCCTGGAAGTGTCCCACTAAGGCGCTTTCCGCGTCTGCCTTGCCCGTCTGCCAGGGCACGGGCGGCTGATCCGGCCTGATCTTGCATGCTCTTGAAACGCGTGCTCAGGCCCCCATATCCAAGAGATCGTTTTTCACATTGAGCGCTCTAATGTCTGAACCCAATACAAATCAACCCAATCAACCCCTTAACGCTTACCAAAGCGTGGAAGAAATGGCCGCTGCTCAAGCAGCCAATGAATCAGATGCCTTGTCGCAAGCGCAAGCTGATCTGGCCGACCTCAAGGCAAAAAACGCCGATCTGGCCGACCAGTTCTTGCGTGCCAAGGCCGAAGCTGACAACGCCCGACGTCGTGCCGAAGAAGAAATCTCCAAGGCTCGCAAGTTTGCGGTAGAGAGTTTTGCAGAAAGCTTGCTGCCCGTGGCCGACAGCCTGGAAGCGGGCCTGATCATCAAAGACGCCACCCCTGAGCAAATTCGTGAAGGCGCCCAAGCCACATTGCGCCAATTGCATGCCGCGCTGGAACGCAACAAGGTCTTGGCTATCAATCCGCCAGCCGGCACCAAATTTGATCCGCACCAGCACCAGGCCATCAGTGTGGTGCCCTCGGAACTGGACGCCAATACGGTGGTCACGGTGTTGCAAAAAGGCTATTCCATTTCCGACCGCGTGCTGCGCTCGGCCTTGGTCACGGTTTCGGCACCTAAATAAAAAAACGGATGACTTGAAAATTTTCAACTCATCCGCAATTCACTAGCAGCAGAATTTAAAACCCTTTTGGGACAGACCAAGGCCACAAGCGCCTCTATTGCTCTGCCCCCAACTCTTTAAGGAAAAATCATGGGAAGAATCATTGGTATCGATCTGGGCACGACCAACAGCTGCGTGTCGGTCATGGAAGGCAATACACCCAAGGTCATTGAAAATTCTGAAGGTGCACGCACTACGCCCTCCATCGTCGCCTACCAGGAAGACGGCGAAGTGCTGGTGGGCGCCTCGGCCAAGCGCCAGGCCGTGACCAACCCCAGAAACACCTTGTATGCCGTCAAGCGACTGATTGGCCGCAAGTTTGCTGAAAAAGAGGTCCAAAAAGACATCGACCTCATGCCTTACCAGATCGTGCCAGCCGACAACGGCGACGCTTGGGTTGAAGTGCGTGGCAAGAAAATGTCCGCCCAGCAGGTCAGCGCCGACATTCTTCGCAAGATGAAGAAAACCGCTGAAGACTACTTGGGCGAAGCCGTGACCGAGGCCGTGATCACGGTACCCGCTTACTTCAATGACGCGCAGCGTCAGGCCACCAAAGACGCAGGCCGTATTGCCGGTCTGGATGTCAAGCGCATCATCAACGAGCCCACCGCCGCTGCATTGGCGTTTGGCCTGGACAAGAACGAAAAAGGCGATCGCAAGATTGCGGTGTATGACCTGGGTGGCGGCACATTTGACGTGTCCATCATCGAAATTGCGGATGTGGACGGCGAGAAGCAGTTCGAAGTGCTCTCCACCAACGGTGACACCTTCCTGGGCGGTGAAGATTTCGACCAGCGCATCATTGATTTCATCATTTCCGAGTTCAAGAAAGACCAAGGCGTCGATCTGGGCAAAGATGTGCTGGCCCTGCAGCGCCTGAAAGAAGCCGCTGAAAAAGCCAAGATAGAGCTGTCAAGCAGCGCGCAAACCGACATCAACCTGCCTTACGTCACCGCTGATGCATCCGGCCCCAAGCACTTGAACATCAAGCTGACCCGCGCCAAGCTGGAGTCTTTGGTCGAAGAGCTGATCGAACGCACGATTGCACCGATCCGCACCGCCCTCAAGGATGCTGGCGTCAGTGCCTCCGATATTCATGACGTGATTTTGGTCGGCGGCATGACCCGCATGCCCAAGGTGCAGGAGAAGGTCAAGGAATTGTTTGGCAAGGAGCCACGCAAGGACGTGAACCCTGATGAGGCCGTGGCCGTAGGCGCCGCGATCCAGGGCCAGGTGCTCTCCGGCGACCGCAAGGACGTGCTGCTGCTGGACGTGACCCCTTTGAGCCTGGGTATTGAGACCATGGGCGGTGTCATGACCAAGATGATCACCAAGAACACGACGATCCCGACCAAATTTGCCCAGACGTTTTCCACAGCTGACGACAACCAGCCTGCGGTCACGATCAAGGTGTTTCAGGGTGAACGCGAAATCGCTGTCGGCAACAAGATGCTGGGTGAGTTCAACCTGGAAGGCATTCCTCCCGCAGCCCGCGGCACGCCACAAATTGAAGTGTCGTTCGACATTGATGCCAACGGCATTCTGCATGTGGGCGCCAAAGACAAAGGCACTGGCAAGGAAAGCAAGATCACCATCAAGGCCAACTCCGGTTTGTCTGAGGCCGAGATCCAGCAAATGGTGAAAGATGCCGAGTTGAACGCCGCCGATGACAAGAAAAAGCTGGAATTGGTGCAGGCCAAGAACCAAGCCGATGCCAGCTTGCACAGTGTCAAGAAGAGCCTGACCGAGTACGGTGACAAGCTCGAAGGCGACGAAAAAGCCAAGATCGAAGAAGCAATCAAGCATCTTGAAGATGCCATAAAGGGCGACGACAAGGCGCACATCGAGGAGAAGAGCACAGCCCTGATGACCGTCAGCCAGAAGCTCGGTGAGAAAATGTATGCTGACCAGCAAGCCAAGCAGGCGGCTGAAGCGGCAGGTGCTCAGGGTGGCGCAGCAGGTGACGCTGGCGCGCAAGGAGGCGCGAGCCAGGCTCAGGACGACAACGTTGTTGACGCCGAAGTGAAAGAAGTCAAAAAGGGTTAAGCGCTTGCGCTGAACACGCTTATCGGGCGCCGCGATGAACAGCCAAGTTGTTCATCGCGGCGTTTGTGTTGAAAACGGGCACTGAAAGACCATGGCGAAAAGAGACTATTACGAAGTCCTGGGCGTTCCCAAGAACGCCTCCGACGAAGAGATCAAGAAGGCCTATCGCAAGCATGCGATGAAGCACCACCCTGACCGCAACCAGGGGGATGCCTCCAAGGTGGCCGAGGAAAAATTCAAAGAGTCCAAGGAAGCCTACGAAATGCTGTCGGACGCGCAAAAGCGCGCGGCCTATGACCAGCACGGTTTCGCTGGTGTGGACCCCAACATGCGCGGACCCGGAGCGGGTGGCGAAGGCATGGGCGGGTTTGCCGAAGCGTTTGGCGATATTTTTGGTGACATGTTTGGCCAGCAGCGCGGCGGGCGCCCGGGCGGCGGTCGCCAGGTGTTTCGCGGCAGTGATCTGAGCTATGCAATGGAAGTCACGCTGGAAGAAGCAGCGAAAGGCAAAGATGCCCAGATCCGAATTCCGAGCTGGGATGCCTGCGATGTGTGCAAGGGCAGTGGTGCAAAACCCGGAACGTCGGTCAAAACTTGCGGCACCTGTGCGGGCAG
This sequence comes from Rhodoferax sp., assembly GCA_044339205.1. GTDB lineage: Bacteria > Pseudomonadota > Gammaproteobacteria > Burkholderiales > Burkholderiaceae_C > Rhodoferax. The sequence continues at coordinate 11,054 of JBIIVW010000048.1, forward strand.
CGGCTCTGTCCAGATGCGCCAGGGTTTTTTCAGCGTGCAGCAAACGTGCCCCACCTGTCGCGGCACGGGCAAGGTCATTCCTGAGCCCTGCATGGCATGTAGTGGCCAAGGCAAGATCAAGAAACAAAAGACCCTTGAAGTCAAAATCCCGGCGGGAATCGATGGCGGTATGCGCATCCGCAGCGCGGGCAATGGCGAGCCGGGCACCAATGGCGGTCCGGCTGGCGATCTGTACATTGAAATTCGACTCAAAAAGCACGACATTTTTGAGCGCGAAGGCGATGACATTCATTGCTCGGTGCCCATCAGCATCGTGACGGCCACCCTGGGCGGAGAAATCGATGTGCCGACCCTGGCCGGCAAGGCGGCAATTGACATTCCTGAAGGTACTCAAACCGGCAAGCAGTTCCGGCTGCGCGGTAAAGGCATTAAGGGGGTGCGTTCCAGCTACCCGGGTGATTTGTATTGCCACATTCTGGTTGAGACTCCGGTCAAGCTCACAGAACATCAGCGCAAGCTGTTGCGTGATCTGGATGAGTCTTTGAAGAAGGGTGGCAACAAACATTCCCCTGGTGGGGACAGCTGGACCAATCGGCTCAAGAACCTTTTCAGTTGAGGAAGATCAACCGTCCTCCTGAAAATTGACATTTAAGGAATGCCGCAAAAACTTAACAAGTTTTGCGGCATTTTTTTGGGCATAGTCGGCTGTGGCATCAAGCCACTGCAGGAGGTCGACATGGGGGTGAGCATCACGTTTCTCGGCGGCGCCGGTACAGTCACAGGCTCCAAGTACTTGGTCATGCACGATGGCAAACGCCTGTTGATCGACTGTGGCCTGTTCCAGGGCTACAAGCTGCTGCGCCTGCGCAACTGGACGCCACTGCCGGTGGCACCGGTAGAGCTTGATGCGGTGCTGCTCACCCATGCCCACCTGGACCACAGCGGCTATCTGCCCCTCTTGGTCAAAGAAGGATTTGTGGGCCCGGTGTACGCCACCCCAGGCACTCGCGACCTGTGCCGTATCTTGCTGCCCGACAGCGGCCACCTGCAGGAGGAAGATGCGGACTTTGCCAACCGGCATGGTTTCTCCAAGCACGCCCCCGCCCTGCCCCTGTACACCCGCCACGACGCGCTGGACTGCCTGCCCCGCATCAAGACCATGGCGCTTGGCAAGATGTTTCAGCCCATCCCGGGCTGGCACGCCACCTTCTCCACCGCCGGGCATATCTTGGGCGCCGCCAGCATCTTGCTGGAAGTGGCTGGGCGACGCATCCTGTTCTCGGGGGATCTGGGCCGCCCCGATGACCTGATCATGAATCCACCCGCCAGGCCCCCTGCTGCGAACACGGTGTTGATCGAATCGACCTATGGCGACCGCGAGCACCCCAAGGAGGACGTATTGGCCGAGTTGGGGCCAGCACTCAACAAACTGGCCAAGCGCGGCGGCGTGGCTGTGGTGCCGGTCTTTGCCGTCGGACGGGCGCAAGCATTGCTGCATGCCATCAACCTGCTCAAGCACCGCGGGGAGATTCCCCACGCGTTGCCCGTGTTTCTGGACAGCCCCATGGCGGTCAACAGCACGCAGTTGTTTCAGCATCACCCGGGTGAACACCGGCTGAATAGCGCTGAGACCCAGGCGCTGACCCGATCCGCCACGATGGTCAGCACCACAGACGAATCGCGCGCTTTGTCCAGCCGGCATGGTCCGATGGTGATTTTGACGGCCAGCGGCATGGCTACGGGTGGGCGGGTGCTGCACCATCTTGCGCAACGTGCGGGGGATCATCGCAACATGGTCATCCTGACCGGATTTCAGGTGCCCGGCACGCGCGGAGCGACCCTGGCCAGCGGCGGCAAGACGCTGCGCATTCATGGCAAAGATGTGGCGGTAAATGCCGAGGTAGTGCAACTGGAGTCGGCTTCCGCGCACGCCGATGCCAACCAGATTTTGGCTTGGCTGGGGGGCTTACCCAAGCCACCTGATCAGCTCTATGTGGTTCACGGTGAAATGGGACCAGCTGATGAGCTGCGAAAGCGCATTCAGCATGAGCTGGGCTGGCGAGCCTTGGTGCCGGAACACGGATCGACCTGGCCCACTTGAGGGAAAGAGAGGCGAAAATACCGGGATGACTGAATATCTGACTGCTGCGTTCTACAAGTTTGTCGACTTGCCCGATTTTGCCGATCTGAGAGTACCGCTGCTCGCCCATTGCGAGGCCAACGGAGTCAAAGGCATCATCCTGCTCGCGGCCGAGGGCATCAACAGCACAATTGCCGGGCCTGAGGCTGGTGTTCGGGCCGTGCTGGATTATTTAAGGCAAGACCCTCGCCTGCTGGACTTGCAGCACAAGGAGGCCTGGTCCACGAAGTCACCGTTTTACCGCATGAAAGTGCGCTTGAAGCGAGAAATTGTCACCTTGGGGGTGGCGGGGATCAGCCCCACCCTGATGGCTGGCACCTACGTCAAACCGCAGGACTGGAACGCCCTGATCTCAAGCCCGGATGTGGTGGTGGTTGATACCCGAAACGACTACGAGGTGGGCATAGGCACCTTTAAAGGTGCGCTTGATCCCGAGATCAAAAGCTTCGCGAAGCTGCCCGAGTGGGTGGCCACCGCACCCGCTCTGAACCCGCTTACCGGCAAGAAACCCAGGGTCGCCATGTTTTGCACAGGCGGCATCCGCTGCGAAAAATCAACCGCCCTGCTGCGGGCACAGGGGTTTGACGAGGTCTACCACCTGGAGGGTGGCATTCTCAAATACCTGGAAACCGTGCCCGAGGCCCAGAGCCTCTGGCAGGGTCAATGTTTTGTGTTTGATGAGCGGGTGTCGGTGGGGCATGGCCTGGTGCCCGGTCAGCATGGCCTGTGCCGGGCCTGCCGCATGCCTCTGAATGACTCGGACCTGATTTCACCTCTGTTTGAAGCCGGTGTCAGCTGCCCCAAGTGCCACGCCACGACCCTGGTGACGCAAAAGAACAGCGCCCGGGAGCGTCAACGCCAGTGGGAATTTGCCAAAGCCCGGGACCAGGAGCATATTGGCGCCAAATTGCCCTTGCCGCTGCCAAAAAACGCGACCGTCCCGTCCAGTCTCCCGCCCATCCCATTTTGAGCGACCTGATGCACCTTCCAGTTCTGTATTCCTTTCGCCGCTGCCCCTATGCGATGCGAGCGCGGCTGGCTTTGTGGGCGAGTGGCACGGTATGTGAATTGCGCGAAGTGGTGCTGGCACGCAAGCCTGCGGCCTTGCAGGTGGCCTCGGCCAAGGGAACCGTGCCCGTGCTGGTGCTGACCAATGGCCAAGTGGTCGACCAAAGCCTGGACATCATGCTGTGGGCCTTGCAGGGCAATGACCCCTTGGGGTGGTTGCCTGCGACGAACGATGCGTTGACGCAGGCCATGCAACTCGTGGCGCACTGCGATGGGGAGTTCAAGTTCCACCTGGACCGCTACAAGTACCCGAACCGCTTTGGTTTGCCGGACGGCCAGACACACCGGGCGCAAGGGGCCGTTTTTCTCGCTTTGTTGAATGAGCAATTGGCCCGGACACCCTACTTAGGCGGAGTTTCAGCGGGGTTGTCGGACATGGCAACAGCACCTTTTGTGCGTCAATTCGCCCACACCGACCCCATCTGGTTTGCCCAACAACCCTGGCCTGAGCTGCAAAGCTGGCTGACCGGGTTTGAGGGCTCCGCTACCTACCAAGCGGTGATGAAGCCTTACGTTGCTTGGGCGCCGGAGCAAGCTCCGGTGCTTTTTCCTCCAGCGCCCAATGCTATTATTTAAGATATCAAAAGACTTGCAAGACGCCGGCTAGCGGGCTATTCAGGCATATTTCATGGCCAGGAGCCGATCGCGCGCTGCAACGTACTCGCGCTTGAGCTGGGCCACGTACTCCGCCGTGGTCTGAATCTTGCTGATCGCACCGATACCCTGGCCGCAGCCCCAGATGTCTTTCCAGGCTTTGGTCTTCTCACCACCAAAGTCCATCTTGCTGGGGTCGCTGACGGGCAGGTTATCGGGGTCCATGCCTGCGTTGCGAATGCTGGGGGCCAGGTAGTTGCCGTGCACGCCGGTGAACAGGTTGCTGTAGACGATGTCGTCCGAGTTGCTGTCCACGATGGACTGCTTGTATTCCAGCGACGCACGGGCTTCTTCGGTGGCAATGAAGGCTGATCCGATATAGCCAAAGTCCGCTCCCATGGCCTGAGCGGCCAACACGGCGTCACCGGTGGAGATAGCGCCACTCAAGGCGACCGGGCCATCAAACCACTGGCGGATTTCCTGGATCAAGGCAAACGGGCTCTTGACGCCGGCATGGCCGCCAGCACCGGCGGCCACTGCAATCAGCCCATCGGCGCCCTTCTCGATGGCCTTGCGGGCGTGCTTGTTGTTGATGATGTCATGCAGCACCACGCCACCGTATGAGTGCGCCGCTGCGTTGATGTCTTCACGCGCGCCCAGGCTGGTGATGATGATCGGCACTTTGTACTTCACGCACATCGCCATGTCGTGTTCCAGGCGGTCATTGCTCTTGTGCACGATCTGGTTGATTGCAAACGGGGCTGCGGGCTTGTCCGGGTTGGCCTTGTTGTAGGCGGCGAGGGTCTCGGTGATTTCGATCAACCACTCTTCAAGTTGCGCGGCCGGGCGGGCATTGAGCGCGGGCATGGAGCCCACCACGCCGGCAATGCACTGGGCAATGACGAGCTTGGGATTACTGATGATGAACAGCGGCGAGCCGATCACAGGAAAGGGCAGCTGGTTGAGCGGCGCGGGCAACTTGGACATGGTGTCTCCAGAAATTTTTAAAATATTATGGGTCAAATCAGCTCCTGCCCGGCGTCAAACAGGCGACAGGAGCTATCCAATGAATAGCAGAGAAACTGGATCAGAACGACTCGAGCGCGAGCGAATTCACGCTATCGGAACCTTCCACAATGGCGTCCCGCATGCCAGGGGCCTTCGTCAGCAAATGGTCCGCATAGAAGCGCGCTGTGATGATCTTGGCCTGCATGAACGCGGCATCCACGCCCTGTGCCAGTTGGTCCTGAGCGACCAACAAGGCCCGCGCCATTTGCCAGCCTGCCATCAGGTTACCCGCCAGCATGAGGTACGGAACGCTGCCCGCAAAGACAGCGTTGGGGTTGGAGCGGGTGTTGGAAGCCACAAAACTCACTACGTCCACAAACGCTTCGCGCGCCGACTTCAAACGCCGCGCCACAGCGAGTGCATCTGCGCTGCCGTTTTGGGTCAACAGGGCTTCGGTGGCCTCCACCTGAGCAGCCAGGGACTTGGCCAATTGACCGCCATCGCGCGAGGTCTTGCGCCCCACCAGGTCATTGGCCTGAATGGCCGTGGTGCCCTCATAAATGGTCAAAATCTTGGCATCACGGTAGTACTGGGCCGCGCCGGTTTCCTCAATGAAGCCCATGCCCCCATGAACTTGCACGCCAAGGGAGGTCACTTCCAGGCTCATCTCGGTGCTATAGCCCTTGATCAGCGGCACCATGAAATCGTAAAACGCATTGTTTTGCTTGCGCACTTCGGCATCAACATGGTGGTGAGCGGCGTCATAAGCGGCAGCAGCTACCGTGGCGAGTGCACGGCAACCTTCGGTGTAGGCGCGCATGGTCATGAGCATGCGCTTGACGTCCGGGTGACGAATGATGGGGCCGCTGCCGGGCAGTGAGCCATCCACCGGGCGGCTTTGCACGCGGTCCTTGGCAAAACTCGCCGCCTTTTGATAGGCCCGCTCGGCAATCGCGATACCCTGCACGCCCACACCAAACCGGGCGGCGTTCATCATGATGAACATGTACTCCAGGCCCCGGTTTTCTTCGCCCACGAGGTAACCGATGGCGCCGCCATGGTCACCAAACTGAAGCACAGCCGTAGGGCTGGCCTTGATGCCCATTTTGTGTTCGATGCTTACGCAATGCACGTCATTGCGGGCTCCCAGAGACCCGTCGGTGTTCACCATGAACTTGGGCACCACAAACAGACTGATGCCTTTGACGCCTTCTGGCGCACCCGTGACGCGGGCCAGCACGAGGTGGACGATGTTCTCGGCCATGTCATGTTCGCCCCAGGTAATGTAGATCTTGGTGCCAAACACCTTGTAGCTGCCGTCGCCCTGCGGCTCGGCCCGGCTGCGCACGGCGGCCAGGTCGCTCCCCGCCTGGGGCTCGGTCAGGTTCATGGTGCCGGTCCACTTGCCGCTCACCAGGTTACCCAGATAAGTGGCTTTGAGTTCGTCGGAGCCGGCAGTCAGCAGCGCTTCAATGGCGCCATCGGTAAGCAGCGGGCACAGGGCAAAACTCATATTGGCGGAGTTTTGCATCTCGCCACAGGCCGCGCCAATCAACTTGGGCAGGCCCTGGCCACCAAAATCCACAGGGTGCTGCAGACCTTGCCAGCCACCCGCTGCAAATTGGACAAACGCTTCCTTGAAGCCTGGTGTGGCGGTGACCACGCCGTCTTTCCAGCTGGAGGGGTTTTTGTCGCCTTCCCAATTCAGCGGGCTCAGCACGCCTTGCGTGAACTTGGCAGCTTCTTCCAAAACAGCCTCGGCCGTCTCGAAACCGGCGTCTTCAAAGCCGGGGATAGCAGCAATTTGGTCAATATCAGCCAGGTGCTTGATATTGAAAAGCATGTCTTTGAGGGGGGCAACGTAGCTCATGTCGAGACTCCAGATAAGTTCAGTGAGGTGCGCCCGGGATTGGCGCGAAAAAAAAGGGCACCGCAAGCGATGCCCTTTTTTGATTTGCTGTTAAAGCGCGGCAACCAGTTCAGGCACAGCCACAAAGAGGTCGGCCTCAAGGCCGTAGTCAGCCACCGAGAAAATCGGTGCCTCGGCGTCTTTGTTGATCGCCACGATCACCTTGGAGTCTTTCATGCCAGCCAAATGCTGAATGGCCCCCGAGATGCCTGCGGCAATGTACAACTGCGGCGCCACAATCTTGCCCGTCTGTCCCACTTGCCAGTCGTTGGGGGCATAGCCCGCATCCACCGCAGCGCGCGACGCGCCCATGGCGGCACCGAGTTTGTCGGCCAGCGGCGTCATGATTTCCATGAATTTCTCGCTGGAACCCAATGCCCGTCCACCCGAGACAATGACTTTGGCTGCGGTCAGTTCAGGGCGGTCGTTCTTGGCAATTTCACTGCCCAGGTAGGCAACTTTGTCATTGGCTGCCACGGCAGCCAGGATCTCAACGGTTGCTGCGCCGCCTGTGGCTGCAGCGGGGTCGAAGCCCGTGGTACGTACCGTGATCACTTTGGTGCCATCCAGGCTTTGAACCGTGGCAATGGCGTTACCGGCATAAATCGGGCGCTCAAAAGTATCAGGGCTGATGACCTTGGTGACATCAGAGATCTGGCCAACATCCAGTTTGGCAGCCACGCGAGGCGCGACGTTCTTGCCAGACGCCGTGGCGGGGAACAGGATGTGACTGTAAGCGGAGGCAATGCTTACCACCTGCGCGGTCACGTTCTCGGCCAAGCCATGCGCCAGCGCATCGCTGTCGGCATGGATGACCTTGCTGACACCGGCGATTTGAGCAGCCGCGGCCGCAGCCGCACCCGCGTTGGCACCGGCCACCAGCACGTGCACATCGCCACCACAGGCCAACGCGGCCGTCACGGTGTTCAAGGTGGCGCCCTTGATGGAATCGTTGTTGTGTTCGGCTATAACCAATGATGTCATGACAGCACCTTCGCTTCGTTTTTGAGTTTGGCCACCAACGTGGCGACGTCTGGCACCTTGATACCGGCGCTGCGCTTGGGCGGCTCGTTGACGCTCAAGGTCTTGATGCGCGGAGTGACATCCACGCCCAGGTCTTCAGGCTTGAACACATCGAGCTGCTTTTTCTTGGCCTTCATGATGTTGGGCAGCGTGACATAGCGTGGCTCATTGAGACGCAGATCGGTGGTCATCACTGCGGGCAAGGTAACACTCAGTGTTTCCAGGCCACCATCGACCTCACGGGTCACCAAGGCCTTGCCATCAGCGATTTCCACTTTGCTGGCGAAAGTGGCTTGAGGCAGGTCAGCCAATGCAGCAAGCATCTGGCCGGTCTGGTTGCAGTCATCGTCAATCGCTTGCTTGCCCAGAATGACGAGGCCAGGTTGCTCTTTGTCAATCAGCGCCTTGAGCAATTTGGCAACCGCCAGGGGCTGCAACTCTTCGGTGGTTTCAACCAGAATGGCACGGTCCGCACCAATGGCCATGGCGGTGCGCAGAGTTTCCTGGCACTGCGTGACGCCGCAGGACACGGCAATGACTTCCGTCACCACGCCTTTTTCCTTCAAACGGACGGCTTCCTCGATGGCGATTTCGTCAAAGGGATTCATGCTCATTTTGACGTTGGCGATATCTACACCGGTGTTGTCCGACTTGACGCGGACCTTCACGTTGTAGTCCACCACGCGCTTGACTGCGACCAGGACTTTCATTGCTGCGACTCCAGAGGGTTATAAATTCGGTTTTATTCTTTAACGGACACATTATCAAAGTTGACGTACGCGTCAACTTTGATTGACGTGTACGTCAATCGATAGATTCTATGCTTTGTCGACTCCAAGCCGCGCCACGTTGGTGTATTTTGGCTGAAAAGACAAAAAAA
>JBIIVW010000208.1:0-5924 GCA_044339205.1 Rhodoferax sp.
TGCGAGGCAGTTGAATGTTAGCTGAGGTATGGCGGTATTCAGATTCTGGTTTATCCGAGCGGATCCCTGCCAGACCGCCAGAGCTCGCCCCAGGTTGTGCGCGTATCCTCAAACTCGCCCACCGGTATAAGCGTCTGCGTAGGTTGCTGGCAGGACCGGCATGTCAAGCTAGCAGAAGCTAAATTGGCGGCCAGTTACCATCCTCTCGCGAATGTCAGCAACTGGTCGGGTCCGGGTGCCCCTTTGGTTGAAAATGCGTCCGTAAAGCCGATAGTTGGCCACCGGCGCCAATGTCAGGTCTCGGGCGAACAATTTGAACTGTTGTAGACCCGCTTACGCTGCATTACCGACTGCCAAATTGCCCCATAGCAGACTGAATATGTGCTGCTGAACTTCGCATCAGTTCAATGATCGCAACAAAGTTCGCTTTCTGACCGACTACAAAATTCCCGCAATTGCAAGGCCTAACACCCCTGTTCCCTGAAACTGTGTCGCATGCGGAAAAGCTGCACTTGAATCTCGGCCAGGCTGGCTGGCGGAGTATTCTTTTCTCGTCTTTCCATCGCGGGAATTTCGGCATCGAGCCATTGACATTCACGCTGACTTTGGGCCGGCAGTTTCATTCGTCGGCCTTGTATGTCGAGTTGCTTGGCATTCATTCCTGTCAAAGGACGAATCGCTTCAGCCATTATTTTTCGGTGCTGGTCGTGTCGCACGTCGCTGCCAATCACCTCGCGACCGGAGGATTTGTTTAGTCCTCGTGTGGGTTCTACATGGATGGTTTTCGCACCAAGACATGGGGAGTCGGAGTAGAAGGTTTTTCCTGCCACCTCACACTTGAACACTGTTCGCGATGTACTCGGTAGCGTCTGCGTCGACGCCTGGGTTGGCACGAAAGTACACGCAAACGCTATGCCAGCGAAAAATGAACGAGAAAGTTGCATGCAATTTTATTTTTTTTGGGAATGAATCTCTAACAGCTGCAGCTTAGCCAGTTGTTTCGCCCAAGACTAGTGGACGCATGATTTTGACTACGGCCGTAACAGCCCAGTTACCACCAAGGCGCATCAGCTCTCGAACAACCCACCCACATTCAAGATCTCATAAGCAATGTCAGGGTGCTGCTCCAGACTGCGCTTGATGGCGGCCGGGATGGCCTGGCGGGTCTTTCGGCACAGGCCGGGCTGCTCATGCACAAGGATGGTGATGCCGCGCAGGGTACGGACCACATTGGGGCTGGTGCTGATAGTCAGCCGGATGCCCAGTTGCTGCTCCATGCGCTCTTCCATTCGGTGCAGATCGCTGAGGGTGCTCAGATTTTCTAGTCGGTGCAAGAGGTGCTTTTCATCTTCGCGGGTCAAGCGCAGCACGCGCAGGTCGCCAGCGGGGTTCTGCAACAGGGCATCGCGCCCGCAGTTGCAGGCGCCGGGCGGGCATTCGGTGCGAATAGGGAAGGGGGGCGCAGAAGAGGTCATGGTCTTCCAAGGCCTGGCGTCTGAACTCTCTCAGGGCGAGGTGGTGATAGGGATCGCCACTATAAGCCACCCCGTACCTCACCTCGCCGTGATTGCCCCGGTGTTTAGCAGGGCTGCCCGTTGCGCGCCAGCAACCAGGCCGGTGCATCTTGCAGGGCCACCGGGCGCAAGAAACGCTCCATGGCGGCATCGCCCACCTAGGTGGTCATAGGCTGGGTGGACGAGGGCCAGGGGCCACCGTTCTGCTGCGCGGCGGTCACGGCTACGGTGGGCACGTCAGGGTACAGCGCGTTACGCTGGGCGCTGCTGACCGCAATGGCGCGCAACTTGCACGACTTGACGTGGGGCAGGGCGACATCCTGGTTGATGAACATCATGGGGATCGTGCTGCCCAACAGGTCGGTCATCATGGGACGCCACCCCGGTAGGGAATACCGGTCAGAAAAACGCCGGTGGTTTGCTTGAATGCGGCCCAGAACGTCACTGGTACCACCGGACGGGAACGGCACGATGATCTTGTCTGGCTTGTAGGGGTAGTCCGACTGAGCGAGAGCAGGGTTGATTGCTATATATCCGATAGCTTTAAAGGCTAGCTAACGTGGACCCCAGCTTTCCGCTGAAGTTCATGATTTACTTTTTGATTGTGGTGGCCGTGGGCGGCACCTCCAGCATCACCGGGCCGCTCCTGGCAGCGATTTTGCTGGGCATTGCTGACGTGGCGGGCAAGTATTACATGCCCAAACTGGGCGGCTTTATTGTCTACAGCCTGATGATCATGATTCTGATTTTGCGCCCGCAGGGCCTGTTTGTGCGCCGGGGGGGCAAGTAATGAACGCTTTACAAAACGGGCTGATGAAGAGCGGCCGCTGGAAAACCTGGGAATACGCGCTGTGGCTGGTGGCCCTGGCCTCGCACCTGCTGCTGCCCAGCCATGCGCTGATCATCAATGAGATCGCCATCGTCGCGCTGTTTGCCCTGTCGCTGGATTTGATCTTGGGTTACACCGGCATTGTGTCGCTGGGTCATGCCGCTTTTTTTGGCATGGGCGCGTATTCGGCGGCTCTGTTTGCCAAGCTGGTCATACCTGACCCGCTGGTGGGTTTGGCGGTGGGCGTGGCTGCGGCCACGGTGCTGGGTGCCCTGTGCAGCGTCACTATTTTGCGCGGCACCGACCTCACCCGCCTGATGGTGACGCTGGGTGTGGGCCTGATCCTGATGGAAATTGCCAACAAGCTGGACTGGCTCACGGGCGGGGCCGACGGCCTGCAGGGCGTGGTGATGGGGCCGCTGCTGGGGCGCTTTGAATTTGACCTGAGCGGGCGCACCGCAGCCTGGTATTCGCTCACCGTGTTGCTGCTGTTCTTTGTGCTGGCAAGGCGTTTTGTGCGGTCGCCATTTGGCGCCACGCTCAAGGCCATACGGGACAACCGGTTGCGCGCCATGGCGATTGGCATTCCAGTCAACCAACATCTGGTGGTGGTGTACACCGTGGCAACAGCCCTGGCAGGCGCAGCGGGCGCCTTGCTGGCGCAGACCAGCAGCCTTGCCTCGCTGGATGTGTTTGAGTTTCACCGCTCGGCCGACGTGATGCTGATTTTGGTCATTGGCGGCGTGGGCTGGTTGTATGGCGGCGTGGCGGGGGCTATTGTGTTCAAGCTGATGCAAGACGTGATCTCAAGCATCACCCCGCAGTACTGGACCTTCTGGATTGGCCTGTTATTGGTGGTGTTGGTGCTCGTGGGACGTGAACGCCTCATTCGCCCATGGACCTGGTTCCAGCGTGATGCCGGTGGGGTGAAGCCATGAGCAACGCCAACCCCATCACTCCTGGCGCAGATACCGTGCTGCTGGCCCAAGGCCTGGTCATGCGCTTTGGCGGCATTGTGGCCACCAACAACGTCACGCTGGACCTCAAAAAAGGGGCGCGTCATGCCCTGATCGGTCCTAACGGCGCTGGCAAAACCACGCTCATCAACCTGCTGACCGGTGTGCTGCAACCCACAATGGGAAAAATCATTCTGGAGGGCGAAGACATCAGCCAGCTCGCACCGCACTTGCGGGTGCGTCGCGGCATGGTTCGCACCTTTCAAATCAACCAGTTGTTTGACTCCCTGACCCCACTGGAAACTCTGGCCATGGTGGTGTCCCAACACCATGGCCTGGGCCAAAAATGGTGGCAGGCACTGGGCAGCAACACTCGGGTCACCGAGCGCTGCGAGCAACTGCTGGAGCAGTTTCACCTGACCGGCGTGATGGCGCAGCAAACCAGGGTGCTGGCCTACGGCAAACGCCGCCTGCTGGAAATTGCCATTGCGCTGGCGTGCGAGCCCCGTGTGCTGCTGCTGGACGAACCGGTGGCCGGCGTGCCGGCTGGCGAGCGTGAAGAGTTGCTGCAAACCGTGGCGGCCTTGCCGGCAGATGTGTCCATTTTGCTGATTGAGCACGACATGGACCTGGTATTCAGCTTTGCCAAGCGCATGACGGTGCTGATGAATGGCACGGTGCTGACCGAAGGCGACCCCGACACCATTGCCAACGATCCGCAGGTGAAGGCGGTCTACCTGGGTTACGACGACGAAACAAGTGCCGCAGGCCATGGGGCTGCTGCCGCAAAGGGGGCAACCCAATGACTGAGCTTTTGAATGTGCAGGGCCTGAGCGCCGGTTACGGCGAAGCCGTGGTGTTACATGAGGTGTCTTTGTCGCTCAAGGAGGGGCAAACGCTGGCTTTGCTGGGTCGCAACGGCACCGGCAAGACCACCCTCATCAACACCCTGGCGGGCGCCACGCGCCAACACGCCGGCACCATCTCACTGGGTTCGGGGGGGCCGCGCTGGCGTTGCACCGTTTGCCGCCTCATGAGCGAGCGGCAGCCGGCATTGGCTGGGTACCTCAGGAGCGCAATATTTTCAAGTCACTCACGGTGCATGAAAATCTGACCGCCGTGGCCCGACCCGCCCGAAAAGGCCGCTCGGCCAGCCCCTGGACACCGCAGCGTGTGTACGAACTATTTCTCCGTCTGGCCGAGCGCAAGACCAACCTGGGTACGCAACTCTCGGGCGGCGAGCAGCAAATGCTGGCCCTGGGGCGTGCGCTGGTGCTCAACCCCACCTTGTTGTTGCTGGACGAGCCCTGCGAAGGCCTGGCGCCCATCATCGTGCAGGAGCTATTGCGGGCGATTCGGCGCATTACCCGCGACGAGGGCTTGTCGGCCATTCTCGTGGAGCAGCATCCGCAAGCGATTTTGGCCATTTCGGACACAGCCGCCGTGCTGGACCGGGGCACGGTGGTGTACTCGGGCACGGCCAGCAGCCTGCTGGAACAACCCGAGTTGCTGGGCAAGCTGCTCGGAGTGGCTCGTTGAGGTTCGAGCCTTTTTGGTGCTATTAAAATTGACTAGTCTTGTGTAATTAACACGCCGGCTAGAGGCTGATTTTTCATAAATTCAGCGCCAAACGGCCTAAAACAGCCCAATAGGCTCGTCTTCAGCCCTGCGCCAACACCTCGGCGTAGGTGGGCGGATGGCATCCCGGACGGGTGCAATTGATGGCGGCGGCCCGCATGGCTTGCGCCAGCGTTTGAGCCACGCGCGTGGCAGCGCCTTCGGGCTGCAAGACCCAGTCACCCAGGCAATTGCCCCAGAAGGTATCGCCCGCGCCGACCGTGTCCACCAGAGCCACGGTTGGCACGCCTTGTGTGGCCTGGGCGCCGTCCACCGTCAGCCAGGCACCTTGCTCACCAAACGTCAGTGCCACGCGGGAGGCGCCTTGCTCCGTAAAGTGGCGGACTATCTCGGGGGCCTGGGCCCGGGTGGGGTCGGCAAAGCCCAGCAGCGCCAGGTCTTCGTCGCTGGCCTTGAGCCAGTCAGCCAGGGCCGCTACGGCCTTGACCGCATGCACGTAAAGCGCGAGGTCCGAAGCCAGTTTGGGCCGCAAATTCACGTCCACACTGATCGTCCAGCCCAGCGCCTTGGCGCCTTTTAATATCGATAAAACTTTTTCGTGCTCAGGTGGCACCAGCAGCAAGGAGCCGGTGTGCAACACGCCAGGCGCAACACCGGCCAGCGTGCTCAAGACCTGCTCCACGGTGTAATCCCGATCGGCTACGCCTTCGCGGTAAAACCCATAGCTGGGTTGTCCGTTGTTCAGTTGCACCACCGCCAGCGAGGTGGGTAGGCGGCTGGCAGGTAATAGCAATTTAACGCCGTCTTGCGCCAATTGCGCGCCCATTTGCAACCCAAACTGGTCGGTTGACAGGGGGTTGAGGTAACCCACCGGCGCACCGCGCCGGGCCGCAGCGCGCGCCATGTTGAAAGGGCTTCCACCCATGAAGGGACGCAAGCTGCCGTCCGGCTGCGCCACGCAGTCCATCAGGGCTTCGCCGAAAACCCACACGGCGGCGCTCATTTCTTGAGCAGGCGTTGGCGACGGATAACGTCAATCCACACCGC
>JBIIVW010000209.1:0-5919 GCA_044339205.1 Rhodoferax sp.
AGGTGCTGGTGGTCAACCCCCGCCTGATTCCGGGCGACTTCAAGGCCTTTATGGAGCAGGTGCGTCAGGCTCCCGGCCGTCTGAACTACGGTTCGGCCGGTGGCGGCACCTCCCACCATCTGGCGGGGGAGTTGTTCAAGCTGCAAACCAACACCTTTATCACCCACATTCCGTACCGCGGTGCCGGTCCGGCCCTGCAAGACCTGATTGCAGGCAATGTCCAGATGATGTTTGACGGCCTGGGGTCCTCTGCCACGCACATCAAGAGCGGGCGCATCAAGGCACTCATGGTCTCAGGCGCCAAGCGCAACCTGGCATTTCCTGATGTGCCGTGCGCCGCTGAACTGGGTTTGCCAGACTACACCGTGTCAACCTGGTATGGCTTGTGGGCCCCCAAGGGAACTCCGGCAGACCTGCAGGCCCGGATCGTCGAAGAAATGCGCCGTGCGACGGCTTCTGACGAACTCAAGGCCATTTGGGCCAGCAATGGCGCCGAGTTTGGCAGCCTGACGCCGCCGCAGTTTGGCAACTTCGTGAGCTCGGAGGTCAAGCGCTGGGCCGCCGTTGTCAAAGCGTCTGGCGCCAAACTGGATTGAGTGTGGCATCCATGACACCGGGTACCCTGCGTTTTGAGCAGACGGGACGCTTGGCGCGGGTGACCTTGCGCCACCCCCACCGGTTTAACGCCATGACGCGCCTGATGTGGCGCGAATTGCGGGCGGCCTTTGAGCATGTCCAGCTCAGCAGCGACATCCGCTGCGTGGTGATTACCGGGGAGGGTAGCCACTTTTGCTCCGGGGGCGACATCTCGGAGTACGCAGCCTTTCGGTTTCAAGAGACTAGCCTGCGCGAGTTTCACGAGGGTGACGTTTGGGGTGGTTTGCAAGCCATGCTGAACTGCGATGTGCCCGTCGTGGCGCAGATTGCAGGCAACTGCATGGGTGCAGGCGTGGAGATCGCGAGTTGCTGCGACATCCGGATCAGTGCTCAATCGGCGCGGTTCGGCGCGCCGATCGCCAAGCTGGGCTTCCCGATGGCCCCGCGTGAGGCGGCGCTGGTGGCGCGCGAGGTGGGGGCGACATTGGCCCGCCAGATGCTGCTGGAAGCAGCCCTGTTTGGTGCCCAGGACCTGAAGGCCGCCGGTTTTTTGAGCCGGGTGGTGGACGACGACGCCCTGGACGCCGAGGTGCAGGCCACTGCGCTGCGCGTGGTTGCCCTGGCACCCCAGGCTGCCCGCATGAACAAACAGACAATTAGAGCATTAAATCTTCCTCCAGCCGGCGTATCTTGTGGTTATACACATCATAAAACAGTAGCAATCAGCATGCCGAACCCTTACGCCTATGCCGACAGTGCCGAGCACCGCGAGGGCATCCAGGCTTTCCTGGACAAGCGAGAACCAGCGTTTTGATGCTTTTTTCCAACTCGGTACGACTTTTTTGAACAAGCGACCTCAGACCATGACCAAGCCACACAACGACAATCTTTTTGCGGCCCTGCGCGCCGCCTTCCCGGATAACCTGGACGCCCAGGCCGTCGAGACCGACAACGGCCTTTTCTACTCATGGAACGATCTGGAGCGCGCCACCGCCATGATGGCCAACCTGCTGGCCTCGCTGGATTTGCCCGAGGGCGCCCGGATTGCCGTGCAGGTGGAGAAGTCGGTGGAGGCCATGGTGCTGTACCTGGCCACCTTGCGTGCGGGCTACGTGTTTTTGCCACTCAATACGGCCTACCAAAGCGCCGAGATCGAGTATTTCATCGGCAATGCCGAACCCGCTTTGGTGGTGTGCTCGGGCGCCAACTTTGGCTGGGTCAGCAAAATTGCGTTCACGGCGGGTACGCAGTACGTTTTCACGCTCAATGACGATCGGACCGGCACGCTGCTGGAGCGTTCGGCCAACTGCTCCGATCAACATGCGGTCGCTCTGAGGGCGGCCGATGACCTGGCGGCCATTTTGTACACCAGCGGCACCACCGGGCGCTCCAAGGGGGCCATGTTGACTCACGGCAACATGCTCAGCAATGCGCAGGTTTTAAAGGACTATTGGGGCTGGCAGCCTGACGACGTGCTGATTCATGCTTTGCCCATTTTTCATGTGCATGGCCTGTTTGTGGCCATTCACGGGGCGTTGCTCAATGGCAGCAAGATGATCTGGTTGTCCAAATTTGATCCCAAACTGGTCCTCAAGAAGATGCCCGAGGCCACCGTGTTCATGGGCGTGCCCACGCTCTATGTGCGGCTGCTGGCCGAGCCCGGGCTGACACTGGAGGCTGCACGCCACATGCGCCTGTTCATTGCGGGGTCGGCCCCACTGCTGATCGAAACCTTCACCGAATGGCAGACCCGCACCGGCCACACCATTCTGGAGCGCTACGGCATGAGCGAGACCGCCATGCTCACCTCCAATCCGTACCGGGCTCATGAGGGCGAGCGGCGCGGCGGTACCGTGGGGTTCCCGTTGCCCGGCGTGAGTTTGCGCGTGCAGGACGACGAGGGGCAATCGTTGCCCACGGGCGAGATTGGGGGCATTCAGGTCAGGGGCCCCAATGTGTTCAAGGGTTACTGGCGCATGCCCGAGAAGACGGCCGAGGAGTTCACTGCGGACGGCTTTTTCAAGACCGGCGATGTGGGGCGGATCGATGAGAGGGGGTATGTGACCATTGTGGGGCGCAGCAAGGACCTCATCATCAGCGGTGGCTACAACGTCTACCCTGCGGAAATTGAGGGCTACATCAACGAGTTGCCCGGCGTGGCCGAGAGTGCGGTGGTGGGCATCCCCCACGCTGACTTTGGTGAAGTGGGTGTGGCAGTCGTCATTGCCAAACCGGGTGCGGCAGTGGACCCAGGCCAGATCATCGCCAGCCTCAAGTCAAAACTGGCCAATTTCAAGGTGCCCAAACAGTGCTTTGTGGTGGACTCACTGCCGCGCAACACCATGGGCAAGGTCCAAAAAAATATACTCCGCGCCCAATACGCTGCAGGTTAGTCGTTGTACGATGGGCGCGAACCATTCGTTACACACAGGAGTGTCATCTCATGCAGGTTGCCCAAGTTACGCTGGATAGTTGCCACCAGCTGGCCCACAACTTGGCGTCATTGAGCGCCATGGACCCCAATCTGGTACTGGTTTTTGGATCAGTTGACCTGCTGCAAGGCGTGGGTGAGCCGCTGGCTTCCCTGTTTCCCACGGCCATTCGGTTGGGCTGCTCCACGGCAGGTGAAATTTCCGCCCAAGGTGTGACCGATGGCACTTGTGTGGTAACAGCCCTCCGGTTTGATGAGACCCCTCTGGTTGCATCGTCCACCCGGCTGCTGGGCATGGAAGATTCCTTTGCTGCGGGCCAGCGTTTGGGCAGGCAGCTGCCCTTGGCCGGCTTACGCGCCGTTCTGATATTTGGCCAGGGTGTCGCCATCAACGGCAGCGCCTTGATAGCAGGGATGACCGAGGTGCTTGGTGCATCGGTGCAAATTACCGGTGGTTTGGCCGGCGACGCTGCTGCCTTCACGGAGACCTGGGTGCTCGATGCCAGCGGCGTCCACAAGGACACCCTGGCGTGTGTGGGCCTGTATGGTGACCGCTTGGTTTTCTCTCATGGCTCTTTTGGTGGATGGTCCCCCTTTGGGCCTGCCCGCAAGGTCACCCGGTGCGAAAACAATGTGCTGTTCGAGCTCGATGGCTCACCTGCACTGGAGGTTTACCGACGCTACCTGGGTGACCATGCGAAGGACTTGCCCGCCTCCGGCCTGCTGTTTCCATTCGCCATGGTGGACAGGGACCACACCGAATTGGGCTTGATTCGCACGATTCTGGGCATAAATGAGGCCGCTGGCAGTTTGACCCTGGCGGGTGATCTCGATCCTGACGGCTACCTGCGCCTGATGCACGCCAGCACCGATGCGCTGGTGGGTGGAGCCGAGTCGGCTGCGCAGGCGGCCAGGGACATGCTGGAGGCACCCGGTCCGGGCCTGGCATTGCTGGTGAGCTGCGTTGGGCGCAAGCTGGTGATGGGTGGACGTGTGGACGAAGAGGTAGAGGCGGTCGGTGATGTTTTCGGGCAAGGTGCCGTGCTGGCGGGCTTCTACTCCAATGGTGAGATCAGTCCCTTCGCGGACAATGCCGTGTGCAAGCTGCACAACCAGACCATGACCATCACATATCTGACCGAGCGCTGACCACCACCGGTTGCTTTACTGTCTTGTTTCATGCACAAGCTACTCGCTCGCCAGGCTAAACGACTCCTCGGCACGGACCCCGACAAGCTTCAGGATGTCCTGGGTGAATTGACCCTGCTTGGCAACGCCGAAGGCCTCTCGCCTGAAGCGGGCCGCCTGTTGACGGGTCTGGGTACATTCCTGACGCGGGTTGGCGAGGCTTACGAACAAAGTGACCGTGACCTGGACCTTAAAACCCGGAGCTTGCAGCTGAGTTCGGTAGAGTTAACCCACACCAATGACCGCATGCGCGCTGAGCTGGCCAGCCGTGAGCGTGCCATTGACTCCCTGCGCGTGACGGCGAATGGTCTCATCGATACCCTGGATCACGACATTCCCGCGTTGGAGGAGGACAGCCTGGAGTCCCTGTCGCAGCTGATGTCCGTGCTGGTGAAACACCGGGAGGAGAGCCAGCGAGACCTTTACGCAGCACTGGCAGACCTGGCAAACCAAAAGTTTGCGCTGGATCAGCACGGTATTGTCAGCATTACCGATCTAAGCGGACGCATTACCTATGCGAACGACAAATTTTGTGAAATCAGTGGCTTTGGGCGTTCGGAGTTGCTGGGTAGAAACCACCGCCTCATCAATGCTGGTCTTCACCCCAAATCGTTTTTCGCCGATTTGTGGGCTGTAATTTTGGCGGGTCAGGTGTGGCACGGTGAGATATGCAACGTTGCCAAAAATGGCACCCTCTATTGGGTGCAAGCGACCATAGTGCCCTTGAGCAATGACAAGGGCATGATCACGCAATTTATTGCCATCCGGACCGACATCACCGCACGCAAATTAATGGAGGCGGAAATCAAGGCCGCCGAGACGCGATTGCTGCGTATCACCAACGCATTGCCGGGCGTGGTGTACCAGTGCGAGGTGCATCAGGGGCAAACCCGCTACACCTTTGCGAGTGATCGTCTGATGGAGATACGCGGTCTTGACCGTGACGCGCTTTTGGCGGACGGCGGTGTCTCTGCTCGACAGATCGTTCTTGAGGACCGCGAACGCTGCGTGCAGGGGGTTTTGAACGCGGCAGCCAACCGCGAGAGTTGGAGCGATGACTACCGCGTGGTGATGCCGGACAGCAGCTTGCGCTGGATTCGGGGCGAGATTCGGCCTGAGCCCGACCTGTCCCCCGCTGGGGCAACCGTGTTCACTGGCATCTGGCAGGATGTCACCTCATTGAAAGACGCCAGTTCCAGGCTGCGTGAAGTCACAGCCAATGTGCCGGTGGCGGTCTATCAACTTCACTTGACCAGGGATGGGCGGCAGTCCATTCCTTTTTGCAGCCCTGCCATCGAGCGGATCTGCGGCGTAACTCATGACGAGGCGATGGCCGATGCCAGGGCTGTTCTGGCCCGGGTTCATCCGCTTGACCAAGTTGCACTGGTAAGCGCTCTCCACCGTTCCATGTCCGCAGGTGACCTGCTGGCGATGGATTTTCGGCTGATGCACAAGGAGACCAGCGAGCCGGTCTGGGTGCATTGCGAGCTACAACCCCAAATTGCCTCGGACGGTGGTGTGTTGTGGAACGGCTATCTCGCCGACATTTCTGAGTCCAAACGGGTTTCCGAGGAGCTGGAGCGTGCCAAGCTCAGCGCCGAGCTGGCCAACCGTGCCAAGTCTGATTTTCTGGCCAATATGAGCCATGAGATCCGCACGCCCATGAATGGTGTGCTGGGCATGACCGAGCTTGCGCTGGAGAC
>JBIIVW010000210.1:0-5910 GCA_044339205.1 Rhodoferax sp.
GGCCCAAGCCGTGCTGGTGCTTCCGGTCGTGACTGCGCTGACCCGCCAGGCGGTAGAGGACGCGGAAAACAGCCACGGCGAACAATTGCGCTCACTCGGTGCAGCCCCGCTGATGCGCAGCCTGCTGCTCGCCTGGGACGAGCGATACGCCTTGCTCACCGTGGTGATTGCCTCGTTCGGGCGGGCCATCTCCGAGGTGGGGGCCGTGATGATTGTGGGCGGCAATATTGATGGGTTCACCCGCGTCATGACCACCGCCATAGCGCTGGAAACCAGCAAAGGTGACTTGCCGCTGGCCCTTGGTTTGGGTTTGATCCTGCTGGCTGTGGTGCTGCTGCTGAATGTGCTGATTGCGCTGGTGCGCCGCTGGCGCGAGGGTGCTGAAATCAATGAGGTCGCCACCCGCACGTTGGGAGTGCCCGCGTGAAGCCGGTGTTTCAACTGATGGGTGCCAACGTTCATTTTGGTCGCCCCGCCACGGCCGTGCGCGCCTTGTCGGATGTGTCGCTGAGCATTGCGCCGGGCGAGCGCGTGGCGCTGGTGGGGGCCAATGGGTGTGGCAAAAGCACCTTGCTGCGGCTTCTGCATGGCTTGGCCCGGGCCACGGCTGGTCAGGTGAAGCGCGACCCGACGATCCGCCAAGCCATGCTGTTTCAGCGGCCCCATTTGTTGCGCCTGTCGGTGCAGGTCAATATTGCGTTGGGGCTGTGGCTGCGCGGCGCGCGCTGGCGTGACGCCCTTGCCCAGGCCTTGCTGGCGCTGGATCGGGTGGGTCTGCGCGACCTGGCGCAACGCCCTGCCCGCAAGCTCTCGGGCGGGCAGCAGCAGCGTGTGGCTTTGGCGCGCGCCTGGGCTCTGCAGCCGCAGGTGCTGCTGCTGGACGAACCCACCGCCAGCCTGGACCCGCATGCCAAGCGCGAGGTGGAAGCCCTGATTGAGGAATTCTCCAACTCATCCAGCCACAGTGGCTCCGCCCGCATGACGCTGGTGTTTGCCAGCCACAACCTGGGGCAGGTCAAGCGGCTGGCGAGCCGGGTGATTTACCTGGAACAGGGCAGGGTGTTGGCTGACTTGCCTGTAGAAGATTTTTTTGGCGGACCGCTGTTGCAGACGCACTACCCGGCGGCCCATTTGTTTATTAAAGGAGAACTTGCATGAACGTCACTGCCTCACTCGTACCAGCCTCATTCAACTCTGTTTTGAAGGATTTCAGGCCTCTGGCCGGCGTATCCATTGCAGTAGTAGCTACTAGTTTAGTAGCGGTATCTGCCCTGTTTCAGGGGGCTCAGGCCCAGTCGATTGTGGTGGCCTCCACTACGTCCACGGAGCAATCAGGCCTGTTTACTTATCTTTTGCCTGAGTTCAAAAAGGCCAGCGGGATCGACGTGAAGGTGGTGGCACTGGGCACCGGTCAAGCAATTGACATGGGCCGCCGGGGCGACGCCGATGTGCTGTTTGTTCACGACAAAGTGGCCGAAGACAAAGTGGTGGCTGAGGGCTTTGCGGTCAAACGCATGGAGGTGATGTACAACGACTTTGTACTGATCGGACCCAAGGCCGACCCCGCCAAAACCAAAGGCAATGACATTGTGGAAGCGTTAAAGAAGCTGGCGCAAGGCAACAACGAGTTTGTTTCGCGCGGCGACAAGAGTGGCACGCACGCGGCCGAGTTGCGCTTCTGGAAGACCGCCGGCATGGATGAAAAAAAGGGCACGGGCTACAAGGAGTGTGGCTGCGGCATGGGCCCGGCGTTGAACATCGCCTCCAGCACGGGCGCTTATGTACTGGCCGACCGGGGCACCTGGCTTAATTTCAAAAACCGGGGTGACATGGCGGTGCTGGTGGAGGGTGACAAGCGCTTGTTCAACCAATACGGCGTGATGCTGGTCAACCCGGCCAAGCACCCTCACGTCAAGGTTGCTGACGGTCAGAAGTTTGTGGACTGGCTGACCACCAAGCCTGGCCAGGACGTGATTGCAAACTACAAAATAGGCGGCGAGCAGCTGTTTTTCCCGAACGCGGCGAAGTGAGCGCCTGTGAAACACTTGATCAAAACCACCGCCCTGGCGGCGGCGGTACTGGGCTTGGCGGGCTGTAGCACCATGAAATCGGCACCGGTAGCCCCGCCTGTCGCGCAGGCTGCCGTGCAGGTCTATGCCGCAGGTAGCCTGCGGGGCGTGTTGACGGCCATTGCCAAAGACTACGAGGCCAGCACGGGTCAAGCGATCGCACTGACCTTTGGTGCCTCCGGCCTGCTGCGCGAGCGCATTGAAAAAGGGGAGGGCGCGCAGGTGTTTGCCTCCGCTGACAACGACCACCCGCAGCGCTTGGCCCGCCAGGGCGGCTGGCAAGCGCCGACGCCGTTTGTCCGCAACACCTTGTGTGCCCTGACCAGCGACAAGATCAGCGCAACGCCAGTCACCGTGCTGGCCACGCTCTTGCGCCCCGATGTGCGGCTGGGCACCTCCACACCCAAGTCCGACCCGTCGGGGGACTACACCTGGAGCCTGTTTGAGAAAGCTGATGCGCTGCAGCCCGGTGCCTATGCCACCTTGAACGCCAAGGCCCTGAAGCTGGCGGGCGCCAGCGACTCACCCAAGGCGCCCGAAGGACGCGGTACGTATGGCTGGATCATGGACACCGGACAGGTGGACGTGTTCCTGACCTACTGCACCAACGCCGTAGCGGCGCAGCAAGAGGTTCCCCGGCTCAAGGTGGTGTCCCTGCCGCCTGAATTGCAGGTGGGTGCGATCTACGGCCTGACCGTGCGCACCACGGCGCCACCCGCTGCCGCCGCGTTTGCCAATGCGCTGCTGGCGCCCAAGGCGCAGGCGATGTTCAGCCGGTTCGGGTTTGGTTCGCCCTGAGTTCTTCTGCGGCCAATTCAGCCATCTCCGCCTCATTGAAGACCCGCGAGCGGGTGTGAAACGCCTTGCCCTCAGGCCCTTCGAGCGAGAAGGTGCCGCCGTGGCCGTCAATCACGTCGATGATGAGTTGGGTGTGCCGCCAAGTGGCGTATTGAGATTTGCTGATGTAGAAATCAGCATCCCCAATCTTGCCTAGAAAAACGTCGCCAGCGCCCATGGTAATTTCACCGGGCAGGTAGCAATTGGCAGCGCTGTTGTCGCAACAGCCGCCACTTTGGTGAAACATCACGGTGCCATATTTTTGCTTCAAAGACTCAACCAGTTCCAAAGCGGCAGGGGTGGCAATGACTTTGTCGACCATGAGGTTCTCCAAAAAAAGCACACACATTGGTGAGCAGCTGCTCCTGATTAACTAAAAATTCAGGCAACGTTCAGCGGCGTGCGTTGGGTGTTTGACGTAGTGAAATCAAGGAGGAGGCTTGGGGCCTGCCCCAAGCCGGGGGACATTCGCGTAGTCAAATACCCAAGGCGCGCTGCGGGTTAACGCAACGTGCAATAGGTTCAACCAAGTAAAGCCAAAAAATCAAAAGAAACCCAGCTTGTTCTCGCTGTAGCTGACCAACAGATTTTTCGTCTGCTGATAGTGGTTCAACATCATCTTGTGGTTTTCACGACCCACGCCCGACTCTTTGTAGCCACCAAAGGCGGCATGGGCCGGGTAGGCGTGGTAGCAGTTGGTCCAGACACGTCCGGCCTTGATGGCGCGGCCCATGCGGTAGGCCACGTTGCCGTTGCGGCTCCACACACCGGCGCCCAAGCCGTAGAGTGTGTCGTTGGCAATGGCCAGGGCTTCGGCTTCGTCCTTGAACGTGGTCACCGCCAGCACGGGTCCGAAAATTTCTTCCTGGAAAATGCGCATCTTGTTGTGGCCCTTGAACAGCGTGGGCTGCACGTAGTAACCACCCTCCAGATCACCGCCCATGTGGGCTTGCGCGCCACCAATCAAGACCTCAGCGCCTTCCTGGCGACCCAGGTCGAGGTAAGACATGATCTTGGTGAGCTGCTCTTTGGAGGCTTGCGCACCCATCATGGTGTTGGTGTCCAGCGGGTTACCCTGCACGATGGCGGCTACGCGCTTGAGCACGCGCTCCATGAACTTGTCGTAGATGGATTCCTGAATCAGCGCGCGTGAGGGGCAGGTGCACACCTCGCCCTGGTTGAAGGCAAACAGCACCATGCCCTCGATGGCTTTGTCTAGGAAGCTGTCGTCCTTGTCCATCACGTCGGCAAAAAAGATGTTTGGGGATTTTCCGCCGAGTTCCAGCGTGGCGGGAATCAGGTTGTTGGCAGCGGCCTGCGCTATCACGCGACCTGTGGAGGTGGAGCCAGTGAACGCAATCTTGGCGATGCGCTTGCTGGTGGCTAGCGGCATGCCGGCTTCACGGCCATAGCCGTTGACGATGTTGAGCACGCCAGCGGGCAGCAAGTCGGCAATCAACTCCGCCAGAACCAACAGGCCCACCGGTGTGGACTCAGCGGGCTTGAGCACCACGCAGTTGCCCGAACCAATGGCGGGTGCCAGCTTCCAGGCCGCCATCAGGATGGGAAAGTTCCAGGGAATGATCTGACCCACCACGCCCAGGGGTTCCTGAAAGTGATAAGCGATGGTGTCGCCATCAATCTCGCTCAAGCTGCCTTCTTGGGCGCGCACGCAGCCGGCGAAGTAGCGGAAGTGATCCACCGCCAGCGGGATGTCGGCGTTGAGGGTCTCGCGAATGGGCTTGCCGTTGTCCACGGTCTCGGCGTAAGCCAGCAGTTCCAGGTTGGCCTCCAGGCGGTCGGCAATTTTGTTGAGGATGTTGGCGCGCTCGGTGGGGGAGGTTTTGCCCCAGGCGTCAGCGGCACCATGAGCCGCATCAAGCGCGAGTTCAATGTCTTCTGCGGTGGAGCGTGCTGCTTTGGTAAACACTTTGCCGTTGATGGGCGTGATGACATCAAAGTACTGCCCTTTGACGGGCGGCACAAATTGGCCACCAATAAAATTGTCGTAGTGGGTCTTGAAGGCGATTTTGGCGTCGGGGGTACCGGGTGCGGCGTAGATCATTCTGTCTCCTGAATTTTTGCAATGGTTAGGATGAAATATCCCTTGCGGGCCAGCACATGGATCAAGTTGCGTGCCAATGCAGACAGGACGTGCTGGAGCGTTGATTTAAAAGAACTTTTATTTCTCGTATGGGTAAAAACCCTGATTTTGGCCGGCGGTGCGATCTGGAACACCTGTCCAGTTATGTGACAGGTGTTGAGTGACAACGCTATGAATCAACTTTCATATCGCGGGCCATTGCGTTGCTCACTACCATGAAGTCATAAAAAGCAGCCCCGCTGCTGGCTGCTCAGGAGACACGTTTGCGTACCCCACCTACTGCCCTGGCCCTGCGCCAAGCCCGCCGACACTTGCTGGAACATGGCTATTGCCCTCCTGAGGGCATGGACGAGCGCGTCGCCAAATCATGGCGGCGCAGCTTGGCGGCCGGCCTCTTGCCCACGGATCGGCGGCAGACCAGCGAGCACGCCAGCGCGGCTGACCTGAACCGTGCCTTGACCAGCCAGCATGAATTGCTGGTGCATTCCCGTCCGGTCATGGATGTGTTGTACGAGATGGTGCAAGTCAACCAGAGCATGGTGGTCCTGGCCGATGCGCGGGGCACCTTGATGCACACCCGGGGACATGCCGATTTTTTGCTGCGTGCCCAGCAGGTCGCGTTGTCGTGCGGTGCTTCCTGGAGCGAGCAACACAGCGGCACCAACGCCATTGGAACCGTGCTGGCGGAAGGCTGCGGCCTGGAGATCCATGGCGGTGAGCACTTCTTTGAGCACAATGATTTTTTGACCTGCACGGCAGCGCCCATCCTCTCGGCCAAGGGCGAGCTGATGGGCGTGCTCGACATCTCCAGTGACCAGCGAACGGGCCAATTGCACACCTTCGGGCTGGTGAGCATGGCCGCCCGCATGATCGAAAACCGGCTGATCGGCGCCACCTGCC
>JBIIVW010000211.1:0-5868 GCA_044339205.1 Rhodoferax sp.
CGCGCAAGACCACGAAACTTACCGCCGGTTATATGAGCGTCAGGTGGCGCTGTTGCAGGGGTTGGCCTGTGACGAGTTCATTGCCGCCCTGCCGTTGCTGGGCGCCAAGGACTGCATCCCGCGTTTTGATGACATCAACGCGCGGCTGCGCCCCGCCACGGGCTGGGAGATTGTGGGTGTGCCGGGCCTGATTCCGGAGCTGGCCTTTTTCAATCTGCTGGCCAACCGCAAGTTCCCGGTGACGGACTGGATTCGGAAACCCGAGGAGCTGGACTACATCGTGGAGCCCGATGTGTTTCATGACCTGTTTGGCCATGTGCCGCTGCTCTTCAACCCGGTGTTGGCCGACTATGTGCAGCGCTATGGACAAGGTGGCCTGAAGGCGCATCAACTCGGCGCCTGTGAGCAGTTGTCACGCCTGTATTGGTACACCATCGAGTTTGGCCTGATTGAGCAGGCGAATGGCCTGCGGGCCTACGGTGCGGGCATCTTGAGTTCATCCGGTGAATTGAACTACGCGGTGACCAGCCCGGAGCCCCAACGCATCCGGCTCAACTTGCAACGGGCCATGCGCACGCGCTACAAAATCGACACCTACCAGCAAAGCTATTTCGTGATTGACAGCTTTGAGCAGCTGTTTGGGCTGACCGCACCCGACTTTTCGCCGCTGTACGAGCGACTCAAAGATCTGAGCGATGTGGCTGCCAATGTGTCGTTGCCAGAGGACCAAACCGTTTCTTTACAGATCACGCCAGCAGGACTGATTACGCCAGCGTGAGGCTTTGCCCGGTCAAGCGCGTGACCAGTCCTTGGGCCAATCGGTTCACGATGCCGTAAATGGACAGCTGCGGGTTGGCGCCAATGCTGGTGGGGAACAGGGAGCCATCGTGGATGGACAGGTTCTCGATCTGCCAGTGCTGGCCGTCCGGGCGAACCACGCCCAGCGCCTCGCTCCCGGCCATGGCGCAGCCGCCCATCACATGCGCACTAACCACCTTGGTCAGCAGCGGCTTCATGGGCAGTTGCGCCACGGCCTCCCGGGCTTCAGTCCAGCCCGCGTAGGGGTGGGCCATCTCATGCATGGGCAGCACCTGGCGGGCACCCGCCGCAAACTGGATTTCCATCATGGCCAGCAGGGCGCGCCGGGCCCCGTCCATGACAAAGTCGGTCAGCGGATAGTCCAGCACGGCCGATCCGTCTGAGCGCAACTTGACGCGTCCTCCAGCCGCCTGCGCGTGAAAGCCGTCTCGCAGCAGGGCCAGCAACACATGCGTGTGGGGGAACTGCGCCAACAGCGCGGCTTGCTGTTGCCCATAGCCGGTCACCGTGGAGGCAAAGATGACCGGGTGCAGGGGCGGCGCCTCCAGCTTGAAGCCGATCGGTCCGTCAATCGGCTGGGTTTCCAGAAAATGGTCGGAGTAAATAGTTTGCGGCGCGCCCGCCCAAGCCTCGACCTTTTGCTCCATGACCGCCGCCGACATGACCACGGGGTGCAAAAAGGTGCGAATGCCCAGCCGCGCATGCGGATCAGGCGCCTGCGAGCGCAACAGCAAGGCCGCCGAATTGATGGCTCCCCCAGACAGCACATAGTGCTTTGCTACTATTTTTGAACTGCCTGACCCAGATTCAACGCCGGCCCCATTCGGTGTGACTGCCTTGCAGAGCAGCGACTGTATTTTGCCGTTGGCCAGCTCAAATTGCTCCGCACGGGTCTCCACCAGCAGAATGGCCCCGAGGTCCAACGCGGCGGGAATGGTGGTGACCAGCATCGATTGTTTGGCGTTGGTGGGGCAGCCCAGGCCACACGAGCCCAGGTTCCAGCAGCCTTTGACATTGCGGGCAATGGTGGCGGCGGTGATGCCGAGCTTGGCTGCGCCACGTTGGAGCAGGTCGTTGTTTTCGTTAGGCTGAGCAAGCCAAGGGCTGATGTTGAGCCGGGTTTCGGCCTGCTGAAAATAGGGCTCCAGGGCTTCGGCGGTGTAATCCGCCAACCCGAAATGCTGCTGCCAGTGGACCAGCGTCTTGGCGGGTGTTCTGAAAGAGCTGGTCCAGTTGACCGTGGTCGAGCCCCCCACGCAGCGCCCTTGCAGGATGGTGATGGCTTTGTCTTCGGTTTTGCGTCCTGCGCTTTCCTGATAGAGATCGGGATAGGCCTGGGCTTCTTTCTGATTGAAGTCGCTGCTGCTTTTGAGCGGCCCTTCTTCAACGATCACCACGTTCAAACCCGCCCGGCTCAGCAGCTCAGCCGTGATCCCGGCGCCCGCACCCGAGCCGATGATGGCGACATCGCACACGATATGGGCCGGTACCGGGCGGTGCGGACCGCCGTGAACCTTCCAGCCACGGTTCAGCCCCTCGCGGATGGGGTCATGCAAACTGCTCATGGATCAGATCTCTCGCGGGTTAAATGGTCAAGGGGCCGGGGTAGCCCAGCCCAGGCCAGGTGCTGGCATCTGAAAAATACGCCACACCAATGAGGTCGTGCAGAGCGTGATACGTTTGTTGGCGCAAGGCCACGCTGGAAAGGCGCATGGCCTGCAGGGCGTCCTGGACCTCTGGAACGGTCGCCACGTTCCAGGCGGGTACCAGCCCAGCCAGGGTGCGCCGCCCCAGGCTTGAGGACAAAATCCCCATGAGTTGGGACAGCTCCGCCTGGACATGGGGTGGGAAAGCCGCGACCGAATGATCGATACGGTTCAGCAGCCCCTCCAAGGCCTCTTTTTGCCCGGAGGCATCTTGCGGCAGCGTCCCCTCCAGAATGGCTCGCGCCACAGTTGAAAAGACTTCGCGGGCCACCGGGGTCAATTTATCGTGTTGCCAGCCTGGCTGCAGCAGGGTAGCGACGCCGCCGGCCACCACCAACACGGCGGTAGAGACGATGCCCAGTTTAAGCAGAGTTCTTCTTTGCATGCCGTGGATGGTGCATGCGATGGACCGCTGCCGGTAGAGCGCCATACCTAGATAGACTTGAGGCCACTATGGAAGCCACACACATCATTCGCGAGGCCGTTCAGCGCGTTACCCATTTGCGAGAGTTGGCGGCCGACAGTCCGGCGCTTGCCACGGCCATTGGTGAGGTCAAGCATTTTCAGGCGGCCAGGTTTGCAGGCACCTATGCGGATTTCCTGAACACCGAAAAATACAGGACCGTGGCGCTCTTCTTTTTGGAGGAGCTGTACAGCGCCAAAGACTATACGCAGCGCGATGCGCAGTTTGCCCGCATTGCTGGTGCACTGGAGCGACTATTTCCGGAGCAGGTCGTCAAAACTGCGGTGTCGCTGGCCCAACTGCATTGCCTGACGGAGGAACTGGACCTGGCCATGGCGCAGCAATGGATGAATAACCCCGGCACACCGCAGGTCGCCCGGTATGTGAACGCCTGGCGGGCGGTTGACCGCCGCTCTGACCGCAACCGGCAATTGAGCACCGTCATGGCTGTCGGCTATGAGCTGGACCACTTGACGCGCACCCCGGGCCTGCGCCGGCTGCTGAAAATGATGCGCGGTCCAGCCAGCTTGGCAGGACTGGGGTCTTTGCAGCGATTTCTGGAGTCGGGCTTTGACACCTTTGCGTCCATGGGCGCGAATGGCGAAGGCGCAAAGTACTTTCTGGATGCCGTTCAACTCAGGGAATCCGGACTGATTGACCGGCTCTTCGATGCTGACCGTGTCGCCTGTGAGACGGAAATCAGCGCCACACTGGGGGAACCCCGATAACACCCTGCCCGGATCTTCGCTCACAATAAATGAGTAGGAGTACATGATGGAAAAAATTTGGCTGAAGAGCTATCCCCCGGGCGTCCCGCACGACATTCACCCCGAACAATATCAATCACTGACGCAGCTGCTGGAGGAGTCGTTTCGCAAAAATGCTGCCAGTCCGTTTTCGGTCTGCATGGAAAGCTGGATGACCTATGGTCAGCTTGATCAGCTGTCTGCAGCCATGGGCGCCTGGCTGCAAAGTATCGGGCTGGAGCCCGATGCGCGTGTGGCGATCATGTTGCCCAATGTGCCGCAGTTTCCGGTGACGATGTCAGGCGTTTTGCGCGGCGGTTTCACCTGTGTCAACGTCAACCCCTTGTACACCGCGCGCGAGTTGGCGCACCAACTCAAGGATTCCGGCGCGACCGTGATCGTTGTGCTGGAAAACTTTGTGGCAACGCTCTCGGAGGTGGTGAAGGACACGCAGATCAAACACGTCGTCGTGGCATCCATCGGTGATTTACTGGGCTTTTGGTATGGCCAATGGATGAGCTTTGCGGTTCGCCATCTTGCCAAATTGGTCCCACCCTACAAACTGGTGCTCAATGCCGGTGGTTCAGTAACCACCTTTAAGGAGGTGATGGCAGCAGGTACGAGTCTCAAACTACAGACAGCCCGTTCCACACTGGACTCTGTGGCATTTTTGCAATATACAGGCGGCACCACCGGGCTGAGCAAGGGCGCCGTCCTGACCCACCGCAATATTGTTGCAGCAGTTTTGCAGGCCGAGGCCTGGTTCACCCCTGCGCTGGAGCGCGTGGGGGATATCCGCAAGACCAATAGCATTGCAGCGCTTCCGCTTTATCACATCTTTGCGCTGACCTTGTCCCTCTTGGCCATCCGGTGGGGTTCGCACTTGACGCTGATTCCCAACCCGCGAGATTTTGGGGGCTTCATTGCCACGCTGAAAAAGCGGCCGTTTCACTTGCTTCCGGCGGTGAACACGCTTTTTAATGCGCTGTTGCAGCATCCACAATTCAAGACCGTGGACTTTTCCACTCTTTGCGTCTCTCAGGCTGGCGGCATGGCTGCTTCAGCGGGAACGGCCAAGCACTGGCTGGCGACGACAGGTTGCCCCATGGTTGAAGGCTGGGGAATGAGCGAAACCTGCGCGATAGGAACAAACAATCCGGTACTCAACAAAGAGTTTTCAGGCACGATTGGCTTGCCGCTGCCTGGTATTGATATTGCTATCAAGGACGAGGAAGGGACCTCACTCGGCGTAGGCGAATCAGGCGAAATTTGCATTCGCGGCCCCAATGTCATGACAGGCTATTACCGCCAACCAGAAGAAAACAAACACGCCTTCACGGCGGACGGGTTCATGCGAACGGGCGACGTCGGATTCATGGATGAACGAGGCTATACAAAGATTGTTGACCGCAAAAAAGACATGATTTTGGTGAGCGGCTTCAACGTGTTCCCAAGCGAGTTGGAAAACGTTATTTCACTGTGCGACGGTGTGCTGGAGTGCGCTGTGATCGGCGTACCCGACGACAAACAAGGCGAGGCCATCAAAGTGTTTGTGGTCAAAGATGACGCGACACTCTCTGAAGAAGATATCACCAACTTCTGCCAAGTCAACCTGACCGGGTACAAGCGACCCAAATATATTGAATTCCGCGAGGAACTACCCAAGTCAAATGTCGGGAAAATACTCAGGCGCGAACTGCGGGTTGAAAAGTAAATCGTGGCCCAGGCGTTGACTGAGGAAGCGGACGGTGCCCAGACGTTTACGGTTCATTACCAACATGACGTCGCCATATTTTATGAGCGGGTGGCGAAGTTATCTTGACGGAATATGCAATTGTCAACAGCGTGGTGTCCACTTCAGCGCGGGTGGACACATGCACACACCAGAAATTCGAAAGCCGTAGGTGGGACGTCGGCGCGGACGCTAAAGTGATGAATTCAAACGCCAAGTCATAGCAACTTGCCTTGAGCCGTGCGGGTAGTGCAAAATTCGTTCTGTAATTTCCCGAACCACTGAAACAAGCTTCTGCGGAAGGTGTTTCTAAATTCGGTTTTGAATATTTTTAAATCAGGCCCCTGCCAGGGCACCGCAGCCCCCCCCCCCCGGCGATTGATTGGCAAGGCTTGAGCAACA
>JBIIVW010000212.1:0-5840 GCA_044339205.1 Rhodoferax sp.
CCCATGCGGGCTGCCAGCACGTAGCAGCTTGAGGCTGTGGGCAGGGCGGAAAAAGCCAGCAGCATGGTGGTTTGAACCGGGTTCAGTTGAAATGCCCGTGAGAGCCCCAGCGCGGCCAGCGGCATCAAAAAATGCCGGATGGTGAGCAACGCCACCGCCAGCGCCTTGGCCCGGCCCAGGGCGCCCAACTGCATACCAGCGCCTGCCGCCATCAGGCCCAGCGCCAGCGAGGCGGCGCCAATCCGGTTGACGGTGGGCTCCAGCCACACCGGCAGGGTAAACCCCAGCAGGTTAGCCGCAAGACCCGTCGCCGTGCCCAGAATGAGGGGGTTACGCACCAACTCACGCAAAAAACCGCGCTGCGCATGGCGGGCCATGGGCCACACGGCACCTACATTGAACAGGGGCACACACACGCCGATGAGCACCGCAATCAGCAGCAGGCCTTCAGGACCGGCCAGACGGTCGGCCAGGGCCAGGCCGATGAAGGAGTTGAAGCGAAACGCCACTTGTGCACTGGCGGCATGATCCCGGCTGGGAATGTGGCGGCCCAGCCACGGCCAATAGGGAAGCGAATAAGCCAGCGCAATACCCGTCAGCCCCAGCGCCCAGCCCGCGCCAATCAGACTGGAGGCGGCACCCAGGTCCAGCGGGCTTTTCACAATGGAGTGAAACAACAGCACGGGAAACAAAAAGTAATACACCAGAGACTCGACCTGCTCCCAAACGGAGCGATTGAGCGCGGTGTAGCGGCAGACCAGGTAACCGCACAAGATGAGGGAGAAGTCGGGGAAGAGAAGTTGAGCGTAATTCACCGGGTTGAGAATACCAGCCTGTCCCAGGTCAAGACCGCAGCGCTCAAGCCGAGGCCTACGAGGGTTTATCCCTAAGGGGTTGCCGCAGGATGGCTTCTGCAGGCAGGAGCTAACATAAGTTGTTGACTATTTTCCTTTTTTCACCATGTCAGGATCACAAACCATGCATCGCAGAACCCTTGTCTCCTTGAGTTTGCTCGCCCTTGCAGGCACGGCAGCCGCGCAAGGGTACCCCAACAAAGTGATCAAATTGCAGGTGCCTTTTGCACCGGGCGGTACGACCGACATCATTGCCCGCACCATCTCGGATGCGCTGGGCAAGGCGCTGGGTCAGACCGTGATTGTTGAAAACAAGGCGGGTGGCGGCGGCATTATTGGCGCCAATGAGACGGCCAAAGCCGCACCTGATGGCTATTCGCTCGGAATGGCTACCGTGTCTACCACGGCGGCCAACCCGGCCATCAACCCGAAGACACCCTACAACCCGCTGACGGACTTCACGCCCATCATCAACATTGCTGCCACGCCGAATGTCATTGCGGTACACCCCAGCTTTCCTGCCAAGGATTACAAGTCTTTTCTGGCCGAATTGAAGAAGAGCCCCGGCAAATATTCCTACTCGTCCTCTGGCACGGGCGGCATTGGTCATTTGCAGATGGAGTTGTACAAGAACCTGAGCGGCACGTTCGTCACCCACATTCCCTACCGGGGCGCGGGCCCCGCCCTGAACGACACTGTGGCGGGTCAGGTGGCCATGACCTTTGATAACTTGCCCTCGTCCATGCCGTTCATTCAGTCCAACCGACTGGTCCCCATCGTGGTGGCGGCACCGCAGCGCCTGGCCCAGTTGCCCAATGTACCGACCTTCAAGGAAGTGGGCCTGGAGCCAGTCAATCGCATGGCCTATTACGGCATTTATGGTCCCAAAGGCTTGCCAAAAGAGGTGGTGGACAAGGTCAATGCCGCTGTCCGTAAGGCGCTGGAAGACCCGGCGGTGAAAAAGCGGATCGAAGAGACCGGTTCCTTCATCGTGGCCAACTCGCCCGAGCAGTTTGCGGATCAGATCAAGTCGGAATTTGAAGTCTACAAAAAGGTCGTTGACTCAGCCAAGCTCAAACTGGAATGAGTTCACCCAAGCCGTCAATGCATGCCTCGGTCGATGCCTTCATTAACGCCATCTGGCTGGAAGAGGGGTTGTCCAAAAATACCCTGGCCGCGTACCGGCGAGACCTCAACTTGTATGCGGTCTGGCTCACTGAGCATCGCCAGCGCGATCTCGCTGGCACCACGGTAGCCGACATCAACGACTACTTTGCGGCGAAACACAGCACCACCAAGGCCACCACGGCCAATCGACGCTTGACCGTCTTCAAGCGGTACTTTCGCTGGGGCCTGCGGGAGCGCCTGATCAGCGCCGATCCGACGCTCAAGCTGTTGGCGGCCCGGCAGGCGCCGCGGGTGCCCAAGACCCTGACCGAGTCGCAAGTCGAGGCCTTGTTGGCCGCACCGGACGTCAGCATGGTGCTGGGCGTGCGCGACCGGACCATGCTGGAACTCATGTACGCCAGTGGACTGCGGGTGAGCGAGCTGGTCACCTTGAAGGTGTTTAACGTCGGCCTCAATGAGAACGTTTTGCGGGTGATTGGCAAGGGCAACAAGGAACGTCTGGTGCCGTTTGGCGAAGTGGCCAGTGTCTGGCTCAAGCGTTATCTGGTGCAGGCACGTCCCGAGCTGCTGGCGGACAAGCAAACGGACGACCTGTTCGTAACCAGCCGTGGTGTGAATGCCGGCTCGGCCATGAGCCGGGTGATGTTCTGGATGATTGTCAAAAAACACGCACTGGGCGCCGGCATCACGGTGCCTCTGTCACCGCACACCTTGCGCCATGCGTTTGCCACGCATTTGCTGAACAATGGTGCTGATTTGCGGGCAGTGCAAATGTTGCTCGGTCACGCGGATATTTCCACTACCACCATCTACACCCATGTGGCGCGTGAGCGGCTTAAAACTCTGCACGCCCAGCACCACCCCAGGGGCTAGCCGGGCGGACGTTCATTCGGTGAGTGTTTCGGCCCAGGCCAGAGCCTGCAAGTGGGCCCAGTTCACTTGTTGGTTAGTCAGGTGAAGTTGATCGGCCAGTGCGGCAAAGGCCTCGTCATCAGCGCTTTCGCAGGCTTGGGTCAAGGCAAGGAAGGGGGCCAGAATGCCACGTCGATGCAGCAGGGCATCGGTCACCGATTCGGGGAGCGAAACACCCTCCAGCGCCTTGTTCATGGGCATGCCCAACATGGTGTCGAGCAGCGAGAAAACACCCACCACAAAGGCGTTGTCAACCTCCTCGGGCGCCAGCAATTCGGTGGCCAGCAGCTCCATCAGACGGCCCCGCACCACGGCCATGGTGGACACGGCCGGCGAGCCGCCTGCAGCAGGCGAGGTGGTCATGAGCAAAGCAGCCCAGCGAAACAGCTTTTTCAGACCCAAAAGCATCACGGCGTGTCGAAAAGAGGTCACCTCGCGATTGAACCCAAAACCAGAGGAGTTGATAAAGCGAAGCAGGTTGAACGACAGCGTGGGCTCGCGCTTGAGCACCTCTTCAATTTCAGCCGTGCTCGCCTGTTTGCGCACCAGATTCATCAGCTGGATGATGGCGGCCTGCGCCGGGCGCAATGTTTGCCCCGTGATCAGCACCGGCTTGGCGAACCAGTAGCCCTGAAACAAGGTAACTCCCAGCTGGGCCAGCATCTCGTGCTGGGCCGCTGTCTCCACTTTTTCAGCGATCAGCTGGGCCAGGGTGTTCTGCTGGGCGTGGTGAATGATTTGGGCCAAGGCTTGCTCGGTGTGCCTGGAGATATCGATTTTGATGAATGAGGCCAGGGACAGCCAGCTCGCATAGGGCTCGGTTAAGACGCTTTCATCGAAGGCCAGCCGAAATCCCCGGTGGGCTATTTCAGACAGCGTTTGGGCCTGCATCTCAATGTCGTCAGCGGTGGGTTCTGGCAAAGGGGGGGATTTCCAGCACCGCCCGCTCGGGTTGAATCAGTTCCAGGTGGCCGCCGGCCAGCGTCTGGTGGGTGCAGTTGATGAAGATGGTTTTGCGGTCAATCAGGGCCTCATGGTCCGCATGAGACAGCACATTGAACAGCATGGCTGCATCGCTGGCCGCTGTGTGTTCGTCCCCAGCTTGGGAGCGGTCGAACAACTCATAGCCAAAGACGGCGCGCGTGGCGTCCAGAATGGCCTGGCGGGCAATAGCGGTCGACACGTTTGGCAGCGCTGGCGACATGCTGCTGTTTTCTGTTGGGTTTGACATGGCGGGCGGTGGTGAGGGGAGCCTCATTTTAAGTAACACAGGATGCCCGTGCCCACAAGAATTTGATCGTGCTTTAAAGGCCGGACCTGAAGAGTAAAGTTTCCATATTGGTATATAAAAATTCATTTTTCTGGTTTTTAATTCCTGTTTGTAAAATAATTGATAACTCATGTTTTCAGGAGCGTCCGATGGACCGATTGCTTTCGATGCGGGTATTTGAGCGTGTGGTGGACGAGGGCGGCTTTGCGTCAGCCGCCCGGTCCCTGGACATGTCTGCTCCTGTGGTGACCCGGCTGATTGCTGACCTTGAAGATCATTTGGGTACCCGCCTTTTGCAACGCACCACGCGCAGGATGTCGCTCACCGACGCAGGCCAGGCTTACCTTGGGCGGGTGCGCAGCATCCTGCAGGACATCGACGAAGCGCATGCCGTGACCAGTTCACAGACAAGCGAGTTGGCGGGTCTGCTGCGTATGCACGCACCTCCGGTTTTGGCCACCTATGTCATTGCGCCGCTGCTGGCCGAGTTCAAAAAACGTTACCCCAAAATCCAGATCGATGTGGAGGTTGAGACAACCCGTGAGCCACCGTATGAAGATTACGACATCACCTTGATGGGTGCTGATGACAATTTCAACGGCGACGTGGTGGCGCGCAAGGTGATCGAGTCAGATGCCATATTGGTCGCTTCTCCGGCCTACCTGAAGAGCCATGGAACGCCAAAAACACCGGATGACTTAAAGCAGCACGACTGCTTGCGTTTGAAGTTACCCCATGAACGGCAGCGGGTCTGGCGAATGTGGCGGCCGGATGCCCTCGAAAACGCCCTGGAGGTGGAGGTGGTTCCCGTGATCTCTGCCAACCATACCGATACGCTCCTGCGTGCGGCTTTGGACGGCGCGGGCATCACGTCGGTGTCCATGGACATCGTGGCGACCTACCTCACCCGCGGCGAGCTTGTCCGGGTATTGAGTCCCTGGATTACGGGCCATCTGACCCTGTATGCGGCGCTGCCGAGTCGCAAGTTCATCCCGCAGCGGACCCGGGTTTTCCTTGACTTTTTGGTGGAGCAAACGCGCGTGCAAGTCAGCTCAGCCATGCAGGCCTGTACCAGCTGCCGCGAATGAATCACCCGACGGCTCCGGGGCCCGGGGCCCGGGCCGCGATCAGTTGGCCTTGCAGAGTTGCACCAACTCGGCCTCATCAAAGCCTGCGGCACGCCGGGCCTCCATGTTGAAGGGACCCTTGAGTTGGGGGGCACCATAGCGCCGGGCCAGGGTGGCGTAAGTGCTGACGTGCTCCAACTCCTGCAGGGCACAGAGGTGACGATACCAATGGTTGCCGATGGCCACATGGCCAATCTCGTCCCGCAAAATCAGGGCAAGAATATCCGCACCGGCACGGTCCCCCACCGAGATGAGCTTGTTTCGAATGGCCGGCGAGGCGTCCAGGCCCCGGGCTTCCAGGGTGCGTGGCACCAGGGCCAGTCGGGCCAGCAGGTCACCACGGGTTTTCTCTGCCATCTCCCACAGGCCATCGTGGGCCGGGAAGTCGCCATAGTCAAAACCCAGGGTCGTCAGGTGCGCTTGCAGCAGCTGAAAGTGCAAAGCTTCTTCACGGGCCACCTGAAGCCAGTCCAGGTAGAAGCGCTCAGGCATGCCACCAAAGCGCCAGATCACGTCCAGCGCCAGGTTGATGGCGTTGGCTTCAATGTG
>JBIIVW010000213.1:0-5800 GCA_044339205.1 Rhodoferax sp.
ACCAGTCCCGAGTGTTGGAAATCCACGCCATCCACAATCCCGACCGGACGGGCGGTCAGAAAGTTGCCCGAAATGACCCGCACCGTCGAGCCCGCCATGGGCGTGTTGGGCAGACCCTGGCTGAAGGCCGCTTCAATCTCGTAACGCAGCTGACCGGCAGCCTCTTGCGCGCAGTCCAGCGCGACCTCATCCGTGATTCGAATGCCTTGCGCGTAGCGCGGTGTATGACCTTTGGTGCGGAGTTGCTCGTTCACCTGGGGGCGAAAGCCATGCACCAGCACCACTTTGACGCCCATACTCTGAATCAGTGCGAGGTCTTGCGCCAGGTTCGGCAACTTGCCTGCAGCAATGGCCTCACCCGCAATGCCCACCACGAAGGTCTGGTTGCGAAACTTGTGGATATAGGGCGCGACCGAACGGAACCAGGGCACAAAGGTGAAGTTGAAAACAGAGGTCATGTCGTGAAGGTTAAGGCTTGCGCCGATAATTAAGGGTTTTTCGCCTGGCGCTGAGCCGGGAACCATGGGTTGCAGACTCTGCCCGCAATGACCCTGCCCAATAGATAGATTTTGACCGAAGTTTCCCCCTTGTCCTCCACACCTCTAAAAATCGAATTCCCCGAGTCCTTGCCCGTTTCCGCAAGGCGCGAGGAAATCATGGCCGCCATGGCCAAGCACCAGGTCATCATCGTCTGTGGTGAAACCGGCTCGGGCAAAACCACCCAGCTGCCCAAGATTGCGCTGGCCATGGGGCGCGGCAAGCTCAATTACCCGCCCGGTCAAGGCAAGCTGATCGGGCACACCCAGCCCCGCCGTATTGCAGCCAGCAGCGTGGCCAAGCGGATTGCCGAGGAGCTGAAAACAACTCTGGGCGATGTGGTGGGCTTCAAGGTGCGGTTTCAGGACCGCCTGAGCCGCGATTCGTCCGTCAAGCTCATGACCGACGGCATCTTGCTGGCCGAGACGCAAACCGACCCGCTGCTCAAAGCCTACGACACGATCATCATTGACGAGGCGCACGAGCGCTCGCTGAACATCGATTTTTTATTGGGCTACCTGCGCCAGATCCTGCCGCGCCGTCCAGACCTCAAGATCGTGGTGACCTCGGCCACCATCGATGCCCAGCGGTTTGCCGACCACTTTGCGTCGAGGAGCGGCCCCGCACCGGTCATCATGGTGTCGGGCCGCATGTTCCCGGTAGAGCAGCGCTACCGTCCTTTTGAAGAATCGCGCGAGTACGACCTCAACTCGGCCATCGCCGATGCCGTGGACGAACTGTGGCGTGATGTGCACAACGGCGGCGATATTTTGGTGTTTTTGCCGGGTGAGCGTGAGATTCGGGAGGCTGCCGACCATCTGCGCAAACACCTGAGTCACCAGCCTGTGTTCAGAGGCGCCGAGGTGCTGCCGCTGTTTGCCCGCTTGAGCCAGG
Organism: Rhodoferax sp.; assembly: GCA_044339205.1. Taxonomy (GTDB): domain Bacteria; phylum Pseudomonadota; class Gammaproteobacteria; order Burkholderiales; family Burkholderiaceae_C; genus Rhodoferax. The sequence continues at coordinate 1,432 of JBIIVW010000213.1, forward strand.
CGGAGCAGGACCGCATTTTTGACGGCCACACCGGGCGGCGCATTATTTTGGCCACCAACGTGGCCGAGACCTCGCTCACCGTGCCCGGCATTCGCTATGTCATTGACGCCGGCACGGCCCGCATGAAACGCTACAGTTTCAGAAGCAAAGTCGAGCAGTTGCTGGTGGAGCCCATCAGCCAAAGCTCGGCCAACCAGCGCGCCGGGCGATGTGGTCGGGTGGCCAACGGCATTTGTATTCGCCTGTATGACGAAAAAGATTTTGACGGCCGGCCCCGCTTCACCGACCCCGAAATCTTGCGCTCTTCGCTGGCCGGGGTAATTTTGCGCATGAAGTCGCTGCGCATGGGGCTGGTGGAAGACTTTCCCTTTATCGAGCGCCCATCAAGCCGGGCCATTGCCGACGGCTACCAGTTGCTCAATGAACTCGGCGCTGTGGACGATGCCAATGAATTGACGCCGCAAGGCCAGGAACTGGCCAAATTGCCGCTGGACCCGCGCGTGGGCCGCATGATTCTGGAAGCGCGTGACCGCAGCGCTTTGGATGAGGTGCTGGTGATTGCCAGCGCGTTAAGCGTGCAGGACGTGCGCGACCGCCCGATGGAGGCTCAGCAGCAGGCCGATGCAGCGCATGTCAAGTTTGATGACGAAAAGAGTGAGTTCAGCGGGTATTTGAAGCTGTGGAAGTGGCTGGACACGGCGCGCGGCGGTCATGGTGCTGAGCACAAGCTCTCCAACCGCCAATACGAACAGCTCTTGCGCCAAAACTTCGTCAACATTCGCCGTGTGCGCGAGTGGCGCGACATCCATTCGCAGCTGCACACGGTGGTGGCCGAGCACAAATGGCGGCTCAATACCAACCCGGCCAGCTACGAGCAACTGCACTTGTCGATGTTGTCGGGCTTGCTGGGCAATATTGGTTGCAAGCTGGAAACCGATGGCGCCAGTGGTGAATACCTGGGCGCGCGCAGCATCAAGTTTTACCCGCATCCTGGCGCGCACTTGGTCAAAAAGCCGGGCCGCTGGATCGTGGCGGCCGAGCTGGTGGAGACCACGCGCCTGTTTGGTCGGGGCATTGCGGCGATCGAGCCCACCTGGCTGGAGCAGGTGGGCGGCCACTTGCTCAAAAAACAACTGCTGGACCCGCACTGGGAGAAAAAAGTTGCCGAGGTCAACGCGCTGGAGCGCGCCACGCTCTACGGCATCGTGGTGTACAGCGGGCGGCGGGTGAACTATGGCCGGGTGGATATGCCCGGCGCGCGGGACATCTTCATTCGCGAGGCTCTGGTGGCGGGGCAGTGGGACACCAAGCTGCCTTTCTTGAATGCCAACCAGAAGCTCATCAAGCAGGTGGAAGACCTGGAGCACAAGGCGCGCCGGCAGGACGTGCTGGTGGATGAGGAGCTGATTTACGCTTTTTACGACCAGCAAGTGCCTGCCGACGTGTGCAGCGGCTTCAGCTTTGAGGCCTGGTACCGCGAAGCCATCAGGCAGAACCCACGGCTATTGCTGTTGAGCATGGAAGAGCTGATGCGCCATGAGGCCGCCGGCATCACCACCCAGTCGTTCCCCAAGGCACTGCGCTTGGGCGGCGTCGATTGCGTGGCGGTGTATCTGCACGAGCCGGGGGACGCCAAAGACGGACTGACCGTGACCGTGCCGCTGTTTGTGCTGAACCAGGTGAACGAGGAGCGCTGCGAGTGGCTGGTGCCCGGCATGCTCAAGGACAAGGTTCAGGCCCTCATCAAGACCCTGCACCAGCGCCCGCGCTCCCGCTTGGTACCGCTGCCGGACACCGCCAGCAAAATGGCCGCCATCCTCAACGCGCCCGAGGTCTTTGGCCATGGCTCGCTCATGGATGCGGTGCTGAAGCTGGTGCGCGCCGCCACGTCGATTGACGTGGTGCGGGCCGACATCAAGGTCGATATGCTCAGCCCGCATTTCTTCATGAATTTTCGGGTGGTGGACGAACATGGCCGCCAACTCGGCACGGGGCGCAACTTGGGTGCCTTGAAAGCCGAGTTGGGTGCGCAGGCGCGCGGGGCCTTCCAGGCGCTGGCGGGGCTCAAAATGGCCAAAGACGGGGCTGCTTTGCCTGTTTTCAAGGAAAATAAGCCTCTAGCCGGCGTATCCATTGCCTCATTACCTCCTAAAAACATAGCAAAACCCGCCGCGCCGGCCGGGCAGCGCTACACGAGCTGGACCTTCGGCGAGCTGCCCGAGTTGCTCGAAATTCAAAAAGGCGGCCAAACCCTCATTGGCTACCCCGCCCTGATTGACGCCGGTGATGCGGTGACCATTGAAGTGTTTGACGAGCCCGATGTGGCCACGGCCAAGCACCGTGCCGGCCTGCGTCGCCTGTTTTCCTTGCAGCTGAAAGACGCCCTCAAGTACCTGGAAAAGAACATCCCCGACCTGCAAAAGATGGCGGTCACCTTCATGCAGGTGGGCAAAAATGCGGACGGCACAGGCGGTGGCACGATTGAGGAATTGCGGGAGCAAATCATTGCCGTGGCGCTGGACCGGGCTTTTTTACTCGACCCGCTGCCCACCGATGAATTCGCCTTCAAACGCCGCATTGAGGAGGGGCGAGGGAGGCTGACCCTGATCGCCAATGAGGTGGCCCGCCTGGCTGCCACTATTCTGGCGGAGTACGCCGTGGCGGCCCGCAAGATCAAGGACACCAAAAACGCCCCCGAGGCCACGGGAGATGCCGCCGCCCAACTGGCGCGCCTGGTGCCCAAGCGCTTTTTGATCCAGTCGCCCTGGGGGCCGTTGCAGCACTTTGCCCGCTACCTCAAAGCCATCACGGCACGGCTGGAAAAATACCGCGCCGATCCGGCCCGGGACGCCACCCGGCTTGCTGAACTGCGCCCGCAAGAGCAGCGCTACTGGCGCCTGGTGGCCGAGCGCAAAGGCGTAAGCGATGAGCGCATGCAGGAGTTCCGGTGGTTGCTGGAAGAACTGCGCGTGAGCTTTTTTGCGCAAGAGTTGCGCACGCCGCAGCCGGTGAGCGTCAAGCGGCTGGACAAAGCCTGGGCGCAGTTGGGCTGAGCGGCATCACTGGGCCGACTGATTCAAGAGCTCAACGGCGATGCCGCAGCAGGGCGTCGGGCAGGCGCTCCTGCAGCCACTCCACGCACACCCGCACCTTGGCCGATGTTTCCAGGCGGGCCGGAAACACGGCCCATAGATTGGCCTCCTGGGTGTACTGGGGTAGCACTTGAACCAGTTGGCCCGATTGCAACAGAGGCCCCACGTCCCACAGGGAGCGCAACACAATGCCGCGTTCGTCCACTGCCCAATTCACGGCAATCTCGCCGTGGTTGGACGAGAGCGGTCCGCGCACTTTCACGGTTTGTTCGTCGGGGCCATTGCGCAGCTTCCACAGGCCAAACGGGTGATCCCGCTCCTTGATGATCAGGCAAGCGTGGTTGGCCAGGTCAGCCAATGACGTTGGCAGCCCGTGGCGCTGTACATAACCGGGCGCCGCACACAACACGCGGCGATTGGGCGCGAGTTGCCGGGCAATATGGTGCGGCGCCATGTCGTCTCCCACCCGAATATCGAGGTCAAAGCCCTCGGCCCCCACATCCACCAATCGGTCAAAGACCTCAAACCTGATCTGGAGCGCCGGGTATTTCTCCACCATCTGCGACAGCGCCGGGCCGACGATGTTTTGCCCAAACCCGAAGCTGCTGCACACCCGCAGCATGCCCCGGGGGCTTTGCCGCTTGGTGCTGATGTCCTCCATCAGGTGGTCCATGTCGTCGAGGATTTTTTGGGCCCAGTGGTAGGCGCGCTCCCCGTCTTCCGTGATCACCACACGGCGTGTGGTGCGGTTGAACAGGGCGGCGCCCAGTGTGCCTTCCATGATCTTGACCCGCTTCGTCACGTAGGCGGCCGACACGCCCAGCTCGGCCGCTGCGGCCACAAAGCTGGAGCGCCGCGCCACCGTTACAAACACGCGCAGGTCGCCTGTCAGGGGCAAGTTATTGTTCATGATCCACGCATTATGTATTTATGAATGGGCCCATTGTTATCTGGTTTGGCAATAGATAACATGAGTACCCATGACACATCCAACACCCCCCAAAAAATCCCTCCGCATTGCAGCCCTCGCGGGCGACGGCATCGGCAAAGAAGTGTTGCCGGAAGGTATCCGCTCGCTTGAGGCGGTGGCCAAACGCTTTGGCATTCCCCTTGAATTCACGTATTTTGAATGGGCCAGCTGCGATTACTACCTGGCCCACGGTCAGATGATGCCCAACGACTGGAAGGCACAACTTCAGGACTTTGACGCCATTTACTTTGGTGCGGTGGGCTGGCCCGCCACGGTGCCGGACCATATTTCGCTCTGGGGCTCGCTG
>JBIIVW010000049.1:0-19193 GCA_044339205.1 Rhodoferax sp.
CGAGGTCAACATTGCCCAGCACCCCGACTTGTTGATTGGCGTGGTGCCGGTCATCAACCTGGAGTGGATTCAAAAGCTCTGGCGCGACAAGTCCAAGCGCGGCTACAGCACCGAGGCCGTGTCAGACACCATCCTGCGCCGCATGCCCGACTACGTGAGTTACATCTGCCCACAGTTCATGCACACGCATGTCAATTTTCAGCGCGTACCGATGGTGGACACCAGCAACCCCTTCATCGCGCGCGACATTCCCAGCCCGGACGAAAGCATGGTGGTCATTCGCTTTGCCAACCCCAAAGGCATTTATTTTCAGTACTTGCGCAGCATGATTGACGGCAGCTTCATGAGCCGCGCCAACACCATCGTGGTGCCCGGCGGCAAGATGGAACTGGCCATGCAACTCATCTTCACGCCCTTTGTGTGGCGGATGATGGACCGCAAAAAGAAGGCTGCCTAATAAGAACATGCCTACCCTTGAATTTGCTTCCCAGATGACCAACGCCATCCGCATGTTTTTGCCGATGCCGTTGAAACAGCCAAGAGTGCCCACCCCAGCGCCCCCATGGGCATGGCCGATGTTGCTGATCGCCGAGTCTGACCGCAAGGACGAGGCGGTGAGCCACACCATCGTGGACCACTTCACCGGCGTCTTCACGGGACATGGGTCAGCCCATTGAGGCCTGCAGCCCGACCGCATCATTGCGGACTGCTTGGCGCTCTTGTCGTGATTGCTATTTATTCAATAGCTATTTAGGCAATAAACTCGACGGCTAGAGCCCATTTTTCTATAGAAAAAGAGTCTTGATGGCTTTTGTATCCCTTCGTCAAGTGCTGGATCAGGCCGCTGAACACTGCGACGGCGTGCCCGCCGCCCCTGTGGTGTGCAGGGGTGGCCCTTTTTTGTCTGAAGGGGTGCTGAACGGGTTTGATGTTGATGACCAGCTTGGGTCCGATGTGTCGGATAACTTGACACCCGCCATTGAACTGATAAATAAGTTTAATTAAATCAATGGCTTACAAAATGGCACACATTTTGCGAATAAGAACTGGCGGAGGTGGCGCGGCAAAAAAAATCAGGCTGGCGCGATGGCTGACGCGGGAACCCGGACCCACCGGGCTTGACGGTACTTTCACAGGACTCGCATCATGAAACTCAAATCTTTGGCCTTGACGGCCACGGTGGCTGCAGCCGCCCTCACAGCAGGTATGGCGCAGGCGGCCACGGTTTCCCTGACCAATATCCTGGCCACATGGTATGACGGTGCACCTGCCGCGAACGTCACCTACTCGGGTAATGCAAGCGCAGCACCGCAGGCGCGTTGGGGCGTGCCGGCAAATGGTGGTGCCGGACAAAGTGGCTACAACTTCGTGGTGGATATCGATCCCCTGAATTTTGTGGTGCCGCCATCCCCCTCGCCGACCAAGGTGATTGGCACGTTCACGCATTTGAACAACCCCATCGCTGCAGGCACCAGCATCACGGGCATCAACCTCCGAATTACCGCAGATGTCGCGGTTGACGGGACGCCGGTTGCCGGGGGCAATGTGGAGTTCAACACGAATTTCATCCACAATGAAACATCCAACACAGCCAGCCCTTGCGCGGACGGCGGTGAAGTTGGTACCGGCGTCAATGTGAATGGTTGTGCTGACCTGGTGACCGCCAATTTCGCGCCCGTTTCAGAAAACTTTTTGATTGGCTCTGATTTGTACACGCTGAAGGTGCTCGGCTTCTCGCTCACCGCTGATGGCTTGAACCCCTTCACCTCGTTCTTTACAACTGAACAGGCTGACAACCATGCGTTTTTATTGGCCAATGTAGAGAGGTCCACAGTCCCTGAGCCCGGCAGTCTTGCCTTGTTGGGTCTGGGTCTCGTCGGCCTGGTGACCATGCGTCGCGGAAAGCAGTCTGACCGAGTTTGAACGCCACGCGGGTCTGGCGGGACCCGATGTCCGCCCCTTGGAGGTTACGGAAGCAAAAGCGCCTTGGCCGCCTTGATGCGAAGATGAAGTTCCACGGTCTTGTCGTTCATCACACTGAGCAAAAAGCCCCTGGCGTCCCGATGGCTGTCGGGTTGTCCGGGGGGTGGTGTCTCCTGACTGGTCGGGTGGCCCGTCTTTTCGTCAGGGATGAGCGCCGTTGTTGACGTTTTTGCACTGCTGCCCGGCGTCAGTTTCTCCAGGGCAGCCTGAAATGCAGTTGGCTTGATGCATTCAAGGCGCGCCAACACCTTGGCCTGAGCCTCTGGGTTGGGGGCGAGGTCAAGCCAGGGTTCCTCCACAAAGATGGCGGCCAGGTCCGGTGCCACAAAGGCGGACCATCGGCCTGTGGCTTGATGCAGGGCAGGAACCAACAAGGCATGCTGAATGGGGGTAGGGCTGGATGCATCAACACAAGGCCACTTTGAGAGGCGGCCTGGTGCCACCAGGCTCAAATAGCGGCTACACAATGCGTCTAGAAACGCACCGGCCTGCGGGATAGATACGGGCTCCGCGAGTGAAAACCACAGTTGGTAGGCGTCAATGCCGGAGACCGCAATCGCTGGTGCGGGCAATTCGAGATCGGTTTGCACCCCGCGCCAAACGGTTCCCAGCAGGCTCCAGTCGGCGGGTCTGGCCAGTTCCAGCACCAGGGCACGCACTCGCCCATCGGGTGCAATGAGGCCTGGCTCTGCCGCTTCAGGGTCTGGGCTGTTTCGGTCGTGAGGGCAGTAAAGGCGGTCTAGCTCGGATTGCAAGGTGCTCATGGCGGAATAGGGGTCTGGGTGTGACGAAGGTGTGTTTGTACCCGACCCCGGTGCCATGACGGTAAAGACGAAAATAGCCAGGATGCAAACCCCCTCCATTTTTTCAGCGCCAGCGCGGCGTTGGCTCTCGCCAGCAACACTGGCGATCCTCGCACTGGCAGGCTGTGCCGCTGCACCTCCGGTCCAACCAGATGCGCCCGTACCCACCGCGGAAACGGCGATTGCCGCGCAAGCGCCATCCGACGAACTTGTGCACCGCGAAAAATTTGCGCTCTGGGTAGCCGGCGTTATCACCGATGCCCGCCAAGCCGGCATCGACTCCGTCACGCTCCACAGTGCCTTCAAAAACGTTCGCTTTCTGCCCCGGGTCATTGAGCTGGACCGGGCCCAGCCCGAGTTCACCCGCACGGTGGCCGATTACCTTCGCAACGCCGTGTCAACACAGCGCATCGCCCGTGGTCAGGACAAGCTGCGCCAGCTGCATCCCGTGATCGACCCCATCGCGGCGCGTTATGGCGTGCCAGCAGAAACCCTGGTGGCCATTTGGGGCATGGAGAGCAATTACGGCAGTTTTGTGGGCGACATCCCGACCATCGACGCCCTGGCCACGCTCGGTTTTGAAGGTCGGCGCGAGGCATGGGCGCGAGACCAGTTGCTCGCCGCCCTGAAAATTCTGCAGAACCGTGATATTGATCGCGAGCAGATGCTGGGCTCGTGGGCGGGTGCAATGGGTCAGACTCAATTTTTGCCCTCCAACTTTTTGGCCTATGCGATGGATGCGGATGGCGATGGCCGGCGCGACCTGTGGGGCAGCATCCCCGATGTGATGGCATCTACCGCCAACTTTTTGGTTCGCTCCGGCTGGCTGGCTGGTCAGCCGTGGGGGCTTGAGGTGCGCTTGGCCGCGGGCTTTGACTATGCGCGCGCCAGCCCTGATGTGCACCAAGCCACCAGCCAATGGGCGGGGGAGGGCGTTCAATCCATGATGGGTACACCGCTGCCGGCCGTGGGCAGCAGCTCGATATTTCTGCCGGCGGGCGCGCGCGGGCCTGCCTTTTTGGTGGGTCCCAACTTCCGCACGATCCTGCGGTACAACAACTCGACCAGCTATGCGCTGGCTGTGAGCCTGCTGGCGCAACAGCTCGCCGGTGGTTCGGCAGTGCAGGCGCCCTGGCCGCAAGATTTGGTTGCCTTGACACGCAGCCAGTTGCTGGCGCTGCAGACTGCGCTGAACGAGCAGGGCTTTGACAGCGGCACGCCCGACGGCATGATGGGTCCGGCCACACAGCGCGGCATTCGCCAGTACCAACGCAGCCTGGGTTTGCCTGCAGACGGCTACCCGACCCTGGAGCTTTTGCAGCGGTTGCGGTGAGGTTGGTGCCATATAAAGCGCTTGAACCGGGAATCATCGCGAATCGCTCGTCGTGAATGTTCACCGAAAAGGCCAAACTTCAGTTATATTCGCCGCCGTTGATATTTATCTATTGCAGGAGACAACAATGAGATTGATGCACGTATTGGTGGGTGCCGCAGTGATGGCGTCCGTTCCCGCGTTTGCCAGCAAGGATCTGGCCCAAAAAAATGCCTGCCTGGCTTGTCACGCGGTTGACAGAAAAATGGTAGGCCCTTCTTTTCAGAGTGTTGCGACTAAGTACGCCGGTCAGAAAGACGCAGAGACCCAACTGGCCGAGAGCATCAAAAAAGGCGGGGCCGGCAAATGGGGTCCGGTTCCCATGCCCGCGCAAGCCGCCCTGAGTCAGGGCGATGCCAGCACGCTTGCCGCCTGGGTGCTGGCCGGCGCCAAATAATTTTTTCAAAAAGTGGGCTTTGGCCCCTTTGCAAAGCCCATCTTGCGTGGGCTTTTTTGATGGTAAAAGTACCCCAAGCGCCCGGTTTCAGCCGAACTTTTCGAGCAAACGGGCCGATCTTTCAACCTCCACAATAGCCTCGGCATCGGTCTTGGACTCATACACAGCCTCCATCACCGAGCAGGCCATCATCCGGTAAAACGTCTTGTCCATGGCCTTGCGCGCAGCAGACATCTGGGTGGCTACGTCTTCGCACGAGCGTCCGCTCTGAATCATTTCAACCAGGCCCCGCACCTGCCCCTCAATCCGGCGCAGGCGGTTGACCACATCTTTTTGATGATCGGCCCGATAGCCCGAGAGGGCAGCAGGTTCGGTATCTGGGGCAGCAGTTTTTTTGGTAGCCATGGCAAAGCGTGATGAGCAGTGTTTAAAGGGGCTCAGTTTGCCAGATTGCTGCAACTGATCCACATCAATTATTGCTTACCAAAAATACCCTACCCCTGTGGGTATATGGTTGATACCAATATTCTGTTGCCAGGTTCTCAAGCACCATTGACGCAGATCAGACGCAATTGGAAAAGCGTTGATTTTTGAAACCGGACCGACCCCAACCCCAAGAATTGAAGGAAATCGACGTGAAATTTTTAACTGCAAACATTAAGCTACTGCCCTTGGTGATGGCGGTTTTTTTGACCGGCTGAGGCACGGTCAGCACACTGGGAAAGCTTGAAAATGGCGCCGGTGCAGAAGCCAGCAAGATGTGGGACCGGTGGGTCGAGGCGGAGGGTGATATTGCGGTGGCCACCACCTGGGAGCGCAAAGTCAAAGCCGGCGTCACGGTGCAAGACATCGAGCAGGTATTTACCCAGGTCTCAACCGAGCGCAACATGAAAAGCGTGGGGGAGCTGCCCTTGTCCAAGGAACTGGAATCACGCACTGGAAAAAAGCAAAAATTCCTGAAGGTTTACTCCTATTGCTCGCCTGATACCGCCCGCATGATGGTGGATTTCAGTCCGCACATGGGTGCCTATTTGCCTTGCCGCTTGACTGTGGTCGAGAAAGACGATGGCCTGTGGATCTACACCCTGAACATGGACATGATGGTCAAGATGGGCCGCAAATTGCCGTCGCCCCTGAAGGAAGAGGCCTGGAAAGTTCGCGAAACCATTTACCAAATGATGGACCGCGCCTCCAAGGGCGAGTTCTGACACCAGCCCTGCCACGCCAGCCCCGATATTCCTGAAAAAACAACAAACTGGAAACAAACCCATGCGCAAATCAACAAAAATAAAGTCGGTCCGCAACCTGACCGCCCTGGTGGTATTCGCCGCCCCACTGACAGCCGCCATGGCGACCAATGGCATGCTGATGGAGGGCTACGCCGCTGTCGCCACCGCCATGGGCGGTGCATCGCAGGCGCACGACGTGGGTAACTCGGGCATGGCCCAAAACCCCGCTACCCTGGCTTTGCAACCGGACGGCTCGTCACGGCTTGCTTTCAATTTGGGCATGCTCCAGCCCGATGTCAAGAGCAGCGCCATGGGGATGACTGCGCAATCGGGTGGTGACCTCTATCTGATGCCATCCATTGGTTACACCAAGCGCAACGGCCCGTGGACTTACGGCGTGGGCATGTATGCCCAGGGCGGTATGGGGACTGAGTACGAGGGAAGTTCGGTCATTTCTGCGATGCAGGGCTTGCCCAGCCGCTCCGAGTTGGGAGTGGGCAATGTGCTGGTTCCTGCGGCCTACCAGGTCAACCCCAATCTGACCGTGGCTGCCACATTGAAGCTGGTCTGGGCCTCGCTGGACATGCAAATGACAGGGTCCGTGGCCCAGTTGGCGGGTTACCTTCCCCCCACACAAAGTAACCCGGGGAATTTGGTGGCCGGCATGGGCGCCATTGCGGGTAACCCGGGCATGAACCCGGGGCAGGCGAGTGGCACCTTTGCGCGCATTGATTTTTCGGATAGTGGCAAGTTTTCAGGAGCGGCCAAAGCAACCGGCCTGGGTGCCATCCTGGGTGCCACCTACCGCGTCAATCCGGACGTGCTGCTGGGTGCCTCTTACCATTTCAAGACGCGCCTGGCGGATATGGAGACCAGTTCTACGGGTGCTTCGCTTGGTTTTGTGGGCATGGGAAGCGCCGACACCGGCAAGATGACCATCATCGATTTCCAGATGCCGGCCGTTCTGGCAGTGGGTGGCAGCTGGCAGGCCAATCCGTCCTGGTTGTTGGTTGCCGACTTGAAGCACATCGGCTGGGCCAACGCGATGAAGAGTTTCCGCATGCGTTACGACAGCGCTACCGTGACCAATGGTTCGGTTGACTGTGCCATCAATCAGGCCTGGAAAAACCAGACGGTGCTTAACCTTGGCGCAGCCTGGATGGCCAACGATCAACTCACGCTGCGTGGAGGTGTCAGCTTGTCGGATAACCCGGTGCCTGATCAATACGTGCACCCGCTGTTTCCCGCTATCGAGAAGAACCATGTGATGCTTGGCTTTGGTTACAAAGTGTCCAAATCTACCGTGACGGTCACCAACCCGGGCAATGCCAGCACACCGCCCATTACCATTTCCCACAGCCAGAACAATCTGCAATTTGGGTATTCGCACACCTTTTAAGGGTGCAGTCGGTACACTGAAAACGGCCCTGCTTTGTAAAACCGACCCGAAGGCAACATCTCATGAAACAACTCCTCACTGTAGCTTGCGTGATGCTTGGCTCAACCTGTTTTGCCAACGATGTTCCGGCGATTTACAAGGGAGCCGATTTGAAGCAGGGTGCGCAGTTGATTGCGGACAACAAGTGCGTGGCCTGTCATCAGAAAAAGGTGGGTGGCGACGGTAGCGCTATATACAAGCCTGCGGGGCGGATCAAGACCTCGGGCTTGTTGCGGGGTATGGTGGAGCAGTGCAACACCGAGCTCAATCTGGGGATGTTTCCCGAAGAAGTGAACTCGGTGGCTGCGGTGCTTAACCGCGACCACTACCGGTTCAAGCAGTGACGTGACCTTGCCTCACCAATTTTTAGATATGGGTGTAAACCCTAGGTTGAAATTTTTCTTGGTCTTGTTATATTTGTGTATCCGAATATTTGCATTTAATAACTAAATGAAAAACGGATCGAATGAAGGAGCTTCAGCATTGGCCTTTGACCGGGCTGCTGAGTTGTTTGGTGTGCTGGCTACCCCGGTACGTCTTCGCATTATTGGTGCGCTGTGTGGGGGGGAGAAAAATGTCACCAAGTTGCTGGACGAAATTGAGGTGTCGCAACCCAACATGTCTCGGCATCTGAACGTGCTGTATCGCACGGGTGTGGTGGCCAAGCGGCGCAGTGGTGTGCAGGTTTTTTACCGAATCGCAGATGAATCGGTCGTGTTGGTGTGCAAAGCGGTCTGTGAGCGGATTGAGTTCGGCTCAATGACCCAAAGCGGCGCGTGACGCAAGGAAATTGACTCCTGCTAATGGCGCCTTATAGAAATAGAGAACAAACGCGTTGAAGGAGTGTTTCAAAATGCAGGATGACGTGATGTCGGGGAGAGTCCAGAGGGCGCCCGAGAGTTTTTTGGATCGGGACGGGATCAAGACCGTTCTGGCGGAAGCCAAGAGCGGCCGCCGCAACTTCATTCGCAGTGCCTTTGCAGCGGCTGCAGCCGGTGTGGCTTTGCCTTCGGCTTTGGCCCAGGGCAACCCCGTACCCGTTGAGGGCGGTGACCCCAATATTTTGAACCTGCCTGAGCACAGCACCGGTCTAGGCCAGAGCGTGGCCACTGAAGGCTACGGCAAGCCATCCAAATTTGAGGCCAATGTGCAGCGCCGCCAAAGCCCCGGCCTGACCCAGACCACGCAAGCTTCGGTGTCGTTTGCTCCGCTGCAATCCTTGTTTGGCATCGTGACGCCCAGTGGTCTGCATTTTGAGCGGCACCATCAGGGGTGGTGGGACATTGACCCCTCCAAACACCGGCTCATGGTGAACGGCATGGTGAAGTCGGCCAAGGTCTTCACGCTGGACGAAATCATGCGCTTGCCTTCGGTATCGCGCTTTCATTTCATTGAATGCGGCGCCAATACGGCAACAGAGTGGGGCAATGTGGCGGTTCCCACCGTGCAGTACACCCACGGCATGATTTCTTGCAGTGAGTTCACGGGCGTACCGCTCATTACCTTGCTGGAGTTGGCGGGGGCTGACCTTAAAAATGGCAAGTTCGTGTTGGCCGAGGGCGCCGATGGATCGTCCATGACGCGCACCATTCCCATGAGCCTGATCAAGTCGGGCGAGGTGTTTGTGGCTTATGGCCAAAACGGTGAGATGCTGCGTCCCGAGCAAGGCTACCCCTTGCGGCTGATCGTTCCGGGCGTTCAGGGCGTCAGTTGGGTCAAGTATTTGCGCCGTATTGAGGTGGGTGACATGCCTTATGGCGCCAAGGATGAAGCGATTCACTATATTGACCTGCAACCCGATGGCCTGCAGCGCCAGTACACCAGCATTCAGGAGTGCAAAAGCGTGGTGACCACACCGTCTGGCGGTCAGGTGCTGCTGGACAATGGGTTTTACAACATCACCGGCCTGGCGTGGTCGGGTAGGGGCAAGGTGAAAAAGGTGGACGTGTCCACTGACGGTGGGCGCAATTGGCGTACCGCCCGGCTGGAGTCGCCGGTGATGTCGAAGGCGCTCACCCGTTTCAATCTGGACTGGGTATGGGACGGCAAGGCCACCATCATCCAGAGCCGGGCCATGGATGACACGGGCCATGTGCAGCCCACCTACCAGCAGTTGCGAGCCGTGCGCGGCACGCGTTCGATTTATCACAACAATGCCATCCAGTCCTGGTTGGTCTCAGAATCCGGCGAGGTGAAAAATGTCCAGGTTTCGTAAGGCATTCTTGGCAGCAGCATGGCTTGCGGCCGCAGGTGTGGCAGCTGCACAAGCTACCCCCATTTACCCCGGTGTAGGCCGCGCGGCCACACCCAAAGAAGTGGCTGCATGGGACATTGATGTTCGTCCGGACTTCAAGGGCCTGCCACCTGGCTCTGGTACGGTTGCCAAGGGCCAGGACGTGTGGGAGACCAAGTGCGCGCAGTGTCACGGCTTTTTTGGTGAGTCGGGCGAGGTGTTCAGCCCGCTGGTAGGCGGTGTCACGCCAGAGGACATCAAGGTAGGCCGGGTTGCGAACCTCATCAACCCGGGCTACCCGGGTCGCACCACCATGATGAAGACGCCCACGCTGTCAACCTTGTGGGACTACATCAACCGTGCCATGCCCTGGACGGCGCCCAAGACGCTGACGACCGAAGAGGTCTACGCCGTCACTGCGTTTTTGTTGAATCTCAGCGGTGTGGTGCCGGATAACTTCACGCTGTCTGACCAGAACATGGCCGACGTGCAAAAGCGCATGCCCAACCGCAACGGCATGACCACGAAACACAACCTGTGGCCAGTGCCGGAGTTTGGTGGTACCAAGAAGTCGGACACCAGCAACGTGGCCTGCATGAAAAACTGCGCGCCTGAGCCCAAGCTGGCCTCTTTCCTGCCGGACTTTGCACGCAATGCCCACGGGAACCTGGCCGAGCAAAACCGCCCCGTGGGTCCGCAGCGAGGAGTCGATACAACGCGTCCCGAGGGCACGCCGGGTGCCGCAGCTCCCATGGTGTCACCCGCTGTTGCTGCGGCACCTGCCTTGACGGCTCAGGCCAAGCCAGCGCCTGCGCCCAAAGCAGATGCCGGTGGCGTGGACCCCAAGGCAGCCCTGGCGCTGGCACAAAAGAACAACTGCACGGCTTGCCACGCAGTCGACAAGAAAATACTGGGCCCGAGCTTCCAGGAGATTGCCAAAAAACACGCGGGCAAAGCCGACTACCTGGCCGGCAAAATCAAGGCCGGTGGTGCAGGGGTATGGGGCCCGATCCCCATGCCGGCTCAGTCGCTGAGCGACGCCGACGCCAAAACGTTGGCGGTCTGGCTGGCCGCTGGGGCAGCAAGGTAGGGATTTCACGCATACACGCATGAAAAATTTTTTATTAGCATGGACTTAATTAAGGAGCTTCAAATGCAAACTCGTCGCAAGACACTCAAGCAAAGCGCCGTCTTGGCGGGCCTGCTGGCCTCCACCGGCTTGTTTCCCCAGTACGCACTGGCCTACAACAAGGGTGCGTTCGATGCCAAGAATGTGGCCGATGTGCTCAAGGCCCTGGGCGCCAGCGCGCCAGTCGAGAGCAAAGACGTCGTCATTGGCGGCCCCGATATTGCCGAGAATGGTGCTGTGGTGCCGCTGACTGCCAGCACGGCGCTGCCAGGCGTCAAGCACATCCTGATCCTGGTTGAAAAGAATCCGGCCGCGCTGATTGCCCTGTTCAATGTGACCGACAGCGTGGAGGCCAACTTCGCTACCCGCGCCAAGATGGGTCAATCGTCCGACGTTTACGCTGTGGCCGTGATGGCCGATGGCAAGGCGCTATTCGCCAAAAAAGAAGTCAAGGTCACGCTCGGCGGCTGCGGCGGCTAAGCCCGGCACCCACGTCATCGACATTTATTCAATATTGATTCTGGAGTAGAAAAATGGCAGATCCAATGCGCATTCGCGCCCAAGCCGCTGGCGACAAAGTCACTGTTCGTGTTCTCATGAGCCACGAGATGGAGTCCGGTCAGCGCAAAGATGCGGCCGGCAAAACTGTTCCCGCCTGGTTTATCCAAGACGTGGAAGCCAAGCACAACGGCAAGTCAGTCATGACGGCTGAATGGGGCCCAGCAGTTTCCAAAAATCCGTTTTTGCAATTCACGGTCAAGGGTGCCAAGGCCGGCGACAAGATCGCTGTGACCTGGAAAGACAACAAGGGCGAGACCCGCACTGACGAAGCTACTGTTTCCTGACTTTTAAGGTGGAGTCAACCAGGGCAACATGTTTTTCCCTGGTTTTATTTTTTCACAGAGGCGATCATGAAAATAACAAAAGCAGTGTTGCTGGCATCCCTGGCATCGTTCATGACGATGCCCGCGTTGGCCCAAAAAACAGCCGTTGAGGCGATTGAAGAATACCGGGCCATGCTGCAGGACGGCAACCCTGCTGATTTGTTTGAAGCCAAGGGCGAAGACCTCTGGAAAAAAGCGCGTGGCCCCAAAAACGCCACGCTTGAAAAATGTAATTTGGGCAAAGGTCCGGGCGTCGTCAAAGGCGCTTTTGTGGAGTTGCCCCGGTACTTCGCAGACACCAACCGGGTGCAGGACATGGAGTCCCGCCTGCTTACCTGCATGGAGACCCTTCAGGGCTTCAATGCCGCCGAGATCGTGAAAACACCTTTTGGGCGAGGCGAGCAAAGCAACATCACAGCGCTGGCCACCTGGATTGCAGCCGAATCCAAAGGCATGAAGTTCAAGCTGTCACAAGACCACGTGCAGGAAAAGACCATGTTTGAGGTCGGCAAGCGTTTGTTTTACGCACGGGGTGGCACCCACGACTTTTCGTGTTCTTCTTGTCATGGCGAAGACGGCAAGCGCATTCGCCTGCAAGACCTGCCCAACATCACCAAAAACCCAGGTGCCGGCAACGGTTTTGGCGCTTGGCCGGCCTACCGCGTGTCCAATGGCCAAATGTGGGGCATGCAACTGCGCCTGAACGACTGCTACCGTCAGCAGCGCTTCCCTTACCCTGTGTTTGGCGGCGATGCCACTATCGCGCTGGGCGTTTATATGGGCGTCAACGGCCTGGGTGGCGAGTCCATTGCACCTGCCATCAAGCGTTAAGGAGCAACCGCATCATGAAAAAACATCTCAAATTTCTGGCGCCAGCGTTGACCATCCTGTTGGCCGGTTGTGCTGCCACCGTGCCCTCGGGCCCGGACCTGGATAAATTGACCCTGGAGATTGTGAAAGCGTCATTCCGGGACGAGGGGCAAGCCAAGGTTGATCGTCTGGTACAGGACGATGCGAATCGCGAATGCAGTGCGGCCGATGTGGCGGGCAAGCCCATTGATGAAAAACTGGGCAAAAGCATTGAAGAAGCCAACTTTAAAACCATCAAGTGGCCCACGGATGGCAAGTTTTTGGGTGACTGGAAAGAAGGCGAAAAGATCGCCCAAAATGGCCGTGGCCTGACCTGGACCGACGCCGCAGGTTCCGAGAACGGGGGCAATTGCTACAACTGTCACCAGATCGACAAAAAAGAAATCTCTTACGGCACCATTGGTCCCAGCCTTTACAACTACGGTAAGTTGCGCGGCGTGGTCGACCCTGCCAGCTCGGATGCAAAAGGGATGCTGGAGTACACCTGGGGCAAGATCTGGAACTCCAAGGCTTACAACGCTTGCTCCAACATGCCCCGTGCCGGTCACGCGGGCATCTTGAACGAGACCCAGGTGCGCCACATCGTGGCCTTGCTGCTGGACCCCAAGTCACCCGTCAACCAGTAAGCATCAAATTGAACCAGACCCGGCCATTGACCGGGTCTTTTTACCCCTCATTAAATTACTTATTGCTTAATTATGAATTTAACCAAACGCGAGTTTTTCCAGGTGCTGGGTGCCGGCACCATGGCCGGCATGGGGCTGGGTTCTTATGCTGACGCTGATGCCGCCACAGCGGCCAACGGCTTGTATGACATCCCCAAGTTTGGCAATGTGTCTTTTCTGCACATGACCGACTGCCATGCCCAGCTCAAGCCCATTTATTTTCGCGAGCCGAGCATCAACATGGGCATTGGCTCCATGCGCGGTAATTTGCCGCATTTGGTGGGTGAGCATTTGCTCAAGGTGGCCAAGATTCGCCCGGGCACAGCCGAGGCCCATGCACTCACCTACCTTGATTATGAAAAAGCAGCCCGGCGTTACGGCAAGGTGGGGGGCTTTGCGCACCTGGCCACGCTGGTCAAGCGCATGAAGGGCAGCCGCCCCGGTGCCTTGCTGCTGGACGGTGGCGACACCTGGCAGGGTTCTGGCACAGCGCTGTGGACCAACGGGCAAGACATGGTGGACGCCTGCAAACTGCTGGGCGTGGACGTGATGACTGGCCACTGGGAGTTCACCCTGGGCATGGACCGGGTGAAGGAAATTATTGGAGGTGACTTTGCAGGCAAGGTCGACTTTGTGGCCCAGAACGTCAAGACCAATGATTTTGGTGACCCGGTGTTCAAGCCTTACGTGATTCGCGAAATCAATGGCGTGCCCTGCGCCATCATCGGGCAGGCGTTCCCCTACACCCCGATTGCCAACCCGCGCTACATGGTGGCCGACTGGGCTTTTGGCATCCAGGACGAGAACATGCAGACGATGGTGAACGAGGCCCGCGCCAAGGGCGCGCAAGTGGTGGTGGTCTTGAGCCACAACGGCATGGACGTGGACCTCAAGATGGCCAGCCGCGTGAGCGGCATCGACGCCATCATGGGCGGCCACACCCACGACGGCATGCCGGTGGCCAGCATTGTGGCCAACAAGGGTGGCCAGACCATCGTGACCAATGCGGGCTCCAACAGCAAGTTCCTGGGCGTGCTGGACTTTGAGGTCAAAGACAAAAAAGTCAGCGACTTCCGCTACAAGCTGCTGCCGGTGTTTTCCAACATGCTGCCAGCCGACCTTGAGATGGACGCGCTGATCACCAAGATCCGGGGGCCTTATGAGGTCAAATTGGCCGAAAAGCTCGCTGTGACCGAAGGCACCTTGTACCGCCGGGGCAACTTCAACGGCACCGGCGACCAGTTGCTGGTGGATGCGCTAATGGAAGTCCAGGGCGCCGATATTGCGTTTTCCCCCGGCTTTCGCTGGGGCACCACCTTGCTGCCCGGTCAAGCCATCACCCGCGAGTGGCTCATGGACATGACGGCCACCACCTACTCGTATGCCACCGTGACCGAGATGACCGGCGAGACCATCAAGACCGTGCTTGAAGACGTAGCCGATAACCTCTTCAACCCCGACCCTTACTACCAGCAAGGCGGCGACATGGTGCGTGTGGGCGGCTTGCAGTACAGCTGCAACCCGCTCTCAGGTATGGGCAGCCGCATTGACGACATGCGCCTCAACGGCAAGCCGATTGAAGCTGGCAAAAAGTACAAGGTGGCTGGCTGGGCGCCGGTGGCTGAGGAAGCCAGGACGGCCGGCAACCCCATGGTCTGGGATGTGGTCGAAACCTGGCTCAAGGCCCGGGGTGGCAAGGTCTCCACCCGCAAACTCAACACCCCCAAGATCACCGGCGGCTTGCCCAACCCTGGCTACGTGGCTTGATTGAACTGGTGGGTCTGAACTTCCCTTTGGGTCACACCTGCGTGAGTTTCAGGCCTGCCCAGCACGCGTGAAAAACGCTATAGTTTCTGATAGTTATAGCCAATATAAATCGCCGGCTAGGGGCTGATTTGGCATAAATTCAGCCTAAATCGGCCTTTGGCAGTTCAAATCAGCGCAAAAAGCTGCCGTTGCCAAACAACCCCACCAGCCCGACCATGATCAGGTAAATGGCGACGATGGTCGACAGCAGTCGCGGCATGATGAGAATCAGAATGCCCGCGATCAGAGAGACAACAGGGATGAGGTTCAGGGTGATGTTCATGGCGGGGCTTTTGTGAATTGAACGAATTTTGAGGATGCCCGCTGGGCGTTGACCGGCGGTGCAGACCGCAACATTACTGCGCGTTGCAGTGGTGGTCTGTGCGCCAGCGCACGGGTCGGCTTGCTTCGCTCCGGGTGAGCCGGAATTGTCTGTTTCACTGCGCTGCATGCCCGCCAAGCCAATAAATACCGCTGGCGTCAGGATCTGCAGCTGCCTCTCGTGTTGGGCGCTTGTGTCAAACGCCACTCTCCGAAATTCACTCGCTTCAATCATGGTGCCGCCGGCGGGAATCGAACCCACATGCTGCCCTTAGGAGGGGCAAATCTTATCCATTAGATGACGGCGACACACCGTTATGTAGTTTACATGCAGAGCCTCTCTCCGATCCGGAGAACAGGGGTGGTTAAACTGGCATTCCTAAAGATAACTGTTGAAGAAAGCGGGCCATTCATCCCGCCCGAGGACTCAATAACCATGCGACTCAGTCAGGTTGAATTCAATGCACTGCGAACCATTCTTGGCGAGCTTGATCCTGCAGGACGCATTTACCTCTACGGTTCTCGCGCAGATGACAACCGACGGGGTGGCGACATTGACGTCTATCTTCAGGCCAGCCGCGCCATTGACCTGAAAACACGCCTCAGAGCCCAATACCGCCTGCAACAGGCCTGCGACACCGACGTCGACCTGCTTGTCAAGAGCCCGCAGCAAGCCACCCAGGCGATTCACCAGATTGCCATCGAACAAGGAATTTTGTTATGAGCAAAGAACAATCCATGCTGTCCGCGAGTCTTGAGGCTTGTCGCCAGCGTATGGAGAAGCTGCGTTATTCCATCGACAAAAACGCAGTCTTGTTTCCACTGACGCCGCAAGCCTTGGCGATGCTGAATGATGCCCAAGAGGAGTCTGTGGACGCCTTCATCTTGCGCTATTCGCAATGTGTCTCCATGATCCAGGACCAGCTTTTTCGGGGTATTGCCTATCTGGAGCAAGAAGACATCAGCGACAAGTCCAACCGCGACAAGACATTGCTGATGGAAAAACTTGGCGCCATCAAGTCAGCGGAAGACTTTGGCACAGCAACGATGTTGAGAAACAAGTTTTCACATCATTACCCAGAGCAAACTGTTGATCGTATGGAAAGACTGAATTTGGTCATGGATGAAGCCCGGTTTGTGGTGGCCTGTTTTGCTGACATTTCTGACTATCTCAACCGCAAGGGTCTGGTGCCGCCACAAGCACCATAGCAAACCACTCGCCCACTCAGTCATACCGAATCGTGAATATCAGGTCAATCGCACTTTGTTCCCCCGTCTGGGCCCGCAGGGTCAGGCGGCGTGAAAGGTCGTAAAAAATATAGAGCGTGCCCAGCGTGCCGGCCAGGCTGCGCTCATAGGCCATGTAGAAATCGCGTGACACGCGCTTGCCCAAGGTCACGCTGGCGCCCGCAGTGCCGCTCAGCCCGCCGCTGAATGAGATCTCGTCCAGACCGATGGCGGTGGCCAAATTGCCGGTGAGCCCACCGCCACTGCCGCCCAGCAGCGCCATGGCAGCCTGTTGCAGCAGGGCAGACTCGGCGCCACCACTGGCGCCCGATCGTCCCACCACCAGCCACGCCAGCTTTTCGGCGTCGGGCAGGTCAGGGTCGGCATACAGGCGCACCACGGGCGACAAGGCCGTGCCGCTGATTTCTACCCCCACACGCTGTTGCAGGTTGGGCCGAATCGCCAGGATCTCCAGCGCAGGGTTGTCAATGGGGCCATAAAAGCGCAACACGCCGCGGTCAATGTCGAGTTGCTGCCCATAGGCTTTGTAGGTGCCACGCACTGTGCGCAGGCTGCCGGTGAGGCTGGGCACAGGGTTGGCGCCAGCGCTGCGCAGGGTCAGGTTGCCGGCCAGGCGCGTGGACAGGCCGCGTCCGCGCACCAGAAAATCCGGGCCCAGATCCAGTGTGATGGCCACATCGGGTGCTGTTGGGGCATCTTTGGCGGGCGCCGCGCTGGCCTTGGCAGCGATGGCCGGGCTGCTTTGCCCTTTGTCTGGCACGCGCACCCGCACGTCATCACCCAAACGCGGCGCGGTGTCTTCCGGCAAGATGAACAGGGCGGAGTCGGCCTTGAGCTCGCCGCCAATAGTGAGCTTGGCGTCATTGAGCTTGGCTGACAGTGTGCCGCTGACCACCAGCCGCCGGTCGGCCCGCGCGCTCAAACGCAGAGCTTTGGCGGTGGCCTCGATGTCCATGCGCACGCGCGAGGCGGCTGTGGCTGCGGGGCCAACTGAGGGCAGCCACTCCACCGAGCCGGTGGCCGAGAGCAGGCCGCCGCTGGCGCCACCCGCGCCTTGCAGGGTGAATTGATCGATGGTGAGTTGCTGCCCTTGAAGACTGGCGCGCAGCGTGCCCTGGCTGAAATCAATGCCGTCCACGACTGAGCGCATGGCCAGGTCCTGGGCGGCCAGGTTGCCGCGCCATTGGGGCGCGCTGCGGGTGCCAGACAGCATGGCGTTGGCATCGAGCGTGCCGCGCAGGCGCCACCCGGGCGGGGCCAGCAAAGACCAGACGCCGACCGGGGGCAGCTGCACCTTGAGGGTGCCGGCCAGCGCGGCGTCTGCGGGCCAGGTCCAGCCTCCGTCCAGGCGCTGCAGGCGGGTGTTGACGTCGGCCTGGATTTGCCCGGCGCGCTCGCTGTCCCAGCGTAAGCTGGCCCCCACCTGGTTGCCATCGGTGGTCAGTACCAGGCGGGCCTCCCGCACGCCAGCGCGCAGGGTGGCCGCAGTTGATGCGTCGGTTTGCAGGAGCAGATCGCCCCCGGTGCGCTCCAGCGTGGCGCGCACGCGCAGGGTCTCCATGCTGCTGGCGTCCCATTGGCCGCCAAACATCAGGTCACCCCGCAGACCGAGGTTGGCCATTTGGGTCTGACCCAGCAGGTCCAGCCAGGCCAGCGGCAGGTCGGCCAGACGACCCTGGGTTCGCCAGTCGGTGCGTTGGGTGGCGCCAACCCCTTGCTGTGACCAGCGCACAGGTTGCCAGGTCACGGTGGCGGTGCCGGGGGCGGGGCCCGTCAGGCGGGCGGACCCCGCCGTGGTTTCCAGTGTCTGGCCGGTGCCGCTTTGTTTCCAGGTCAGGTTGACGCTGTTGCCCAGCTCTACACGCCAGGTCCCTGGCTTGAGCGTGTCTTGCAGGGTGACTTGTGCGGTGTTGAGTTGGGCCTGCCACAGGCCCTCGCTTTGGCGTCCCCCGCGCCCCTGCGCTTGCAGCGCGAGGCGCTGTGTTCCGGTTTCCAACTGGCTTTGTGTGGACAAACTCAGTGCGGTGAGCGTGCCCGATATGTCGACCACCGCCTCGCGCAAGCGCAGTGTTTTTTCGGCGGGCTGGCTCCGCTCGCGCCAGTCCAGTTTGGGTGCCTGCAGCTTGGCCTGAATTTGCAGACCTTGCCCTTGCTGCTGCCAGCCGCCCTGCCATCGGCCGGTCAGCTGGGCGTTGCCTTCAAGCAGGGTCTGACTTAGGGCGGGCGGGGCGCCGGGAAAACGGGCGGCCCACCGGGTCGCCAGTGCGGCGTCTGACACGACCGCGTTGAGTTCTCCCTCCCCGCGCGTGCTGGCCAGGTTGCCGGCCAGCAAGACCTTGGCGCCGGGCAAGTCCAGGCTCAGCTGACCCTGACCCGCCTGACTGGCGGTATCGAAGCTAAGCTTTCCTTGCAGTTTTGCGTCATCGGTCTGGACTTGCAATTGGTTCAGCGTCAGCAGCGGCGCGTTCCAGAGGCCTTGAACCTGCGCGGTCTTGATTCGCAGGCCTTGCAACGTGCTCTTGCCAGGGATCGGGGGTGTGGCTTTGGCTGCCACAGTGCCTTGGGTGGGGCGCAGTTGGGCTTCAAAGGCGATGCCGGTCGGCGTTTGTTTGGCCGTCAGGAGGCCATCCAGGGTGACCGCCTCCAAGCGCGAGTCCAGTGCCGCGACCTGAACTCCTGCCAGCGTGGCGCGGCCCGCCCACTGCGCAGCTTGGGACGGTGCAGCTGCCTTGAATTTTCCGGTGGCGTCAAGACGCCCCCCCGCGCCTCGGGCCTGCAATGTTTGCAGCATCCATTGACCCTCCAGAAACGCCAG
>JBIIVW010000214.1:0-5797 GCA_044339205.1 Rhodoferax sp.
GCCGCCAGCGACTGGGTGATCGACGTCGGTCCGGGAGCGGGCGAGGAGGGCGGCGCCATTGTCGCGGCGGGGCCGCCGGCGGCGCTGGCCAACGATGCCGCCAGCCGCACCGCGCCGTATCTGCGCCGCGCGCTGGGCTCGCCCGCAGCGGGCTAGACGGGCGCCCACCACCCCAACGGTTCCATTGACTCCAACATCCGCACCCAAGCTGGCCAATGCCCAGGGCTTCTGGAGCGCCCCACCCAGCGCCACAGGCTGCACCTACAGCGGCACCGTCACCCCCAACGCGAGCCCGGTGGCGGTGTTGGACGTGACGATGATTGAAAACTGTGCCGGCACGCCCAAACCCTGACTAGTCATTGCCAACAAACAAAAGCTCATTGAGCTAGGCGAGATAAAATAATAGCTGCCTAACCAATGAATACGCCGGCTGGAGGTTTAAAAGCCTTGAGAAATCACATTCAGGCGTAATAACGCGCCACATAGTCCTCAAACCGCTCTTGTGGCAGGGATTCCAGACGCTGTTGCTCCACCAGCGATTCGGCCGCACTGGCGCTGAACCGGGCTTGCGCGGCTTCATCCAGCGGCTGCGCCAACAGCTGCTGGTGGTGTTGCTGTGACAAC
Organism: Rhodoferax sp.; assembly: GCA_044339205.1. Lineage (GTDB taxonomy): Bacteria > Pseudomonadota > Gammaproteobacteria > Burkholderiales > Burkholderiaceae_C > Rhodoferax. Next base: position 625 of record JBIIVW010000214.1, read on the forward strand.
TGCAGCGCGCAATTGAAATAGCCTCCGTTGTCCCGCGCGGCCTCCAGTACTTGGGCTGAGGGCGTGGAGTCCGGGTGGTCAATGCGGTTGCGCAGGCGCTGCAGGGTGGTGGCATAGGCCGTGCCCCCGTAAGCCGTGTCGAGCATCTCGGCAAAGGGCTGCATGTCGTCAAACAGCTCATGTGCCAGCGGGCGAAAGGGCTGCTCGCGGTTGTGCACCAGCAGGCTCAGGTCCGGCTGGCGGCCGCGGGTGACCACGCGGTTTTTGTTTTCGTCGTTTTCGGCTTGCTCGCGGCTGCTGATCGGCGGGCTATCCCGGAACAGGCACATCAGCAGGAACACATCGGCAAACGCGCTTTGCTCAGGGGCAATGCCGATGTCAATAAAGGGGTTCAAGTCAAACAGGCGCACCTCGACATATTCCACGCCGTAGGTCTTGAGCGCCTTGGCCGGGCGTTCGCCATGTTTGCCGATGCGTTTGGGGCGGATACCGGCATAAAACTCGTTCTCGATTTGCAGCAGGTTGGCATTGAGCTGCTTCCAATGGTCGCCGTCGCGCACACCGATTTTTTCGTAAAACGGGTCGGGTGTGCGAATGGCAGTCTCCAGCGCCTGCGTGTACTCATTGAGCGAGTTGAAGCTGACGTGCAGTTGCGCCTGCGCACGGTTTTGGTAGCCCAGGTCACTCATGCGCAGGCTGGTGGCGTAGGGTCCGTACAGGGTGCCCGGCGTCAACTCCAGGAGGTCGGATTTGCGGCCCTCAAGGAACGATTCGCACAGCGCGGGCGAGGCGCCAAACAGGTAGGGAATGAGCCAGCCGTAACGCAAAAAGTTGCGGATAAGCCCGAAGTAACGCTCGCTGACAAAGTCTTGCGTACTGGCGTTGGCCTGGCAGCAGTCTTTCAGTGAGGCCCAAAATTCGTCGGGCAAGGACCAGTTGTAGTGCGCCCCGGCAATGGTCTGCATTTTGCGGCCATAGCGCACGCCCAGGCCCTCGCGGTAGGCCGCCTTCATCTTGGCGGAGTTCGTGCTGCCGTAGTTGGCAATGACGATGTCCTGGTCGGTGCCCAACAAGCTGGGCATGGAGCCGGCCCACAGGGTTTCGCCCGCCAGTTGCGAGGCCGTGAAACGGTGGATGTCGCGCAAAAACTCCAGCGGAAATGCCGGGTCTTGCGACGGAGGGGTGATGAATTCGAGCAGCGCCTCGGCGTAGTCGGTGGTGATCCACGGGTGTGTGAGCTTGGAGCCCAGCGCTGCGGGGTGGGGTGTGGCGGCCAGTCGGCCAGCGGCGTCCACGCGCAGGCATTCGCGTTCATAGCCCCGCGTGATGCCGCGCAACACCTGGGCCTGCCCGCGTTTTGAAAACTGACCCACCGCATCGCAGCATGTGAACTTCAACATCGTCTCTCATCCTTCAGTCAAACGGCCCGCAGTATGGCAGTTTTTAGTGTCAGTCGCCGTGGCCTGGTGCACGCTGGTCTGTTCGTTGGTAACCTAGGGCGGTTTACTGAATGAAGGATGTGGGATTTTTATGACGACTTATGATTTTGACCTCTTTGTGGTGGGTGGTGGCAGTGGTGGTGTTCGTGCGGCGCGCATGGCAGTGCAGCGCGGGGCACGCGTGGCCATGGCCGAAGCCAGCGGCACCCAGGGTCTGGGCGGCACCTGTGTGAATGTGGGGTGCATTCCCAAAAAGCTCTACAGCTACGCCGCGCACTTTGCCGAGAGTTTTGAGGAGTCGCACGGCTTTGGTTGGGAGGGCGAGGCCCCCAAGCTCAATTGGGCCACCCTCAAGGCCAACCGCCACCGGGAGATTTCCCGCCTCAATGGCGTTTACCGCAACATGCTGGTGGGCGCCGGGGTCACTGTGCTGAATGGTTTTGCCCGTCTGGAGGACGCCCACACGGTGGAGGTGGCGGTGAATGTGGACGGTGTCATCATGCCCCAGCGTTTCACGGCCCAAAACATCCTGATTGCCACGGGTGGACAGCCTCATGTGCCGCATATGGTTGGCCGTGAGCACGTGCTCACATCGAATGACATGTTTGACTTGGCGTCCTTCCCCCAGCGCTTGTTGGTGGTGGGCGGGGGCTACATTGCGTGCGAGTTTGCGTCCATCTTCAACGGGCTGGGCTCCAAGGTGACGCAGCTGTACCGGGGCGAGCAGGTGTTGCGCGGGTTTGACGACGAGGTGCGTCATTTTCTTGCGGCCGAGATGACCAAGGCCGGGGTGGATTTGCGCCTGAACGCGGGTGTGCTCTCCATTCACCGAACGACGCAGGGTCTGGAGGTGGCGTTGGAGGACGGCAGCAGCATGACGGTGGATGCCATTTTGTATGCCACGGGGCGTGTGCCCAATGTGCAGGGCTTGGGGCTGGAGGCTGTGGGCGTGTGCCAGGGCGCGCAGGGTGCGGTGGTGGTGAACGATGATTACCAGACCAATGTGCCGTCCATTTACGCGCTGGGCGACGTGACCGCGCGCATCCAGCTCACCCCGGTGGCGCTGGGTGAGGCCATGGTGCTGGTCGATCACTTGCTGGGGCCAGCCGTTGGCAAGCCCCCGCGCAGCATGAGTTACGAGTTCATTCCCACGGCGGTGTTCACGCACCCCAATATCGGCACCGTGGGGTATGGCGAGGCGCAAGCGCGGGAGAAGTTTGGCGCCGTGACGGTGTTTCGCAGCGAATTCAAGGCGCTCAAGCACACCCTGAGCGGCAGCACCGAGCGCACGCTCATGAAACTGATCGTGGAAGACGCCACCGACCGCGTGGTGGGCCTGCACATGGTGGGCGCGGATGCGGGTGAGGTGGTGCAGGGCTTTGCCGTGGCCATGAAGGCCGGTGCGACCAAGGCGATGTTTGACAGCACCATTGGCATTCACCCCACGGCGGCGGAAGAGTTTGTGACGATGCGGGAGCCGGTGGCCATAAAGACCTGAATCGTCAATTACCCAAAGTGCTTGTTTCGCGCCAACGCCCCCAGCCGCTCCGTGATCTCAAAAAACTCAGCCACCGTCTCGTCGATGATGTGCTGCGCTGACTTGACCGAATCGATCAGCCCCACCGTCTGTCCGGCCAGGGCTGGGGCGGCTTCCATGTTGCCGCCAAAGTAGACATCCAAGATGCCAGATAGCGCATCCATCGGCATCACACCGGCTGCATAGATGGCCTGAGTCCGTTCGGACTTCAATGAGCGAATGCAAGGCGTGGCCATCTTGTTGAGCACCAGCGTGCCAGTCTCCTTGGCTTGCACGATGGCGTTTTTGTAGTTGGCATGCACCGGGCTCTCGGTACAGCTGACAAACCGGGTGCCCATCTGGACGCCCTCAGCGCCCAGCGCAAACGCTGCGGCCATGCCCCGCCCGTCGCAAATGCCGCCCGCTGCAATCAGCGGCACATCGGTGCGGGCGCGAATGGCCTGCAGCAGCACCAGGGTGGAGACTTCTTCGGGGTTTTTGAAGCCACCGCCCTCGGCGCCTTCGACCACCAGACCGTCAATGCCGGCGTCTACACACTTCATCGCGGCGTCCACCGTGGGTACGGCGTGGTAGACCACAATGCCGGCGTCTTTCAGGGGTGCGATGAACTTGGCCGGACTTCCAGCTGAGGTGGTGACAAACTTGACGCCCGAGGCGCACACAAAGCGCAGCATGGCGTCGTCCTTCAAAAAGCGAATGGGCAGGTTCACGCCAAACGGCAGGCCCAGGGCACTCATCTGGGTGATCTCGGCCTGGCAGTTGGCGGTTTCGCCGGACGAGGTCTCGATGATGCCCAGTCCGCCGGCACGGGACACGGCAGACGCCAAGGCGGTGCGGGCAATCCAGCCCATGGGGGCCTGGAGGATGGGGTATTTGGCGCCGGTGTGGGCAAGGACACGGTTCATGATGTGGGTGGATGAGTAAAAGGTTCATGGTGCCGTGAATCGGGCTGTCGACCTGTCTTTTTGGTGTCAACACCCAGCACATCAACTTGATGTGGTTTCCCGGAACATCGGCTTTGACTTTACTCAAGTCGATGTTAGATAGTTGGGAAAATTTGCGCCCAATTGACGTCGCGATTAGACTACGAGGTTTTATTTTGCTAAGGGCCCCATGGAAATACTCTCTGATCCGAATATCTGGATCGCCTTCTTTATGCTGGCTGCCCTTGAAATCGTTCTGGGTATCGACAACATCATCTTCATCAGCATTTTGGTGGGCCGCTTGCCCCCGGAAAAACGCGATATCGCCCGTCGCCTGGGTCTCGGTTTTGCGATGTTCTCGCGCATTGCGCTGTTGTTCAGTCTGGCGTGGGTCATGACGCTGACGACCACGCTGTTTACGGTGTTTACCCAGGAAATCAGCGGGCGGGACCTGATCTTGCTTGGAGGCGGCATATTCTTGTTGTACAAAGCGTCCCACGAGATCTTCATGGAGGTCGAGGCGCATGAGACCAAGGAAGAGAGTTCCGGGGTTGACGCGGTCAAAGGCGGAGCCAAGATATTTTGGGGAACCATTGTGCAAATTGGCATTGTGGACATCGTGTTTTCGCTGGACTCGGTGATTACAGCTGTGGGCATGGTGGACAACATTTCGGTGATGGTGGCTGCGGTGATCGCGTCGGTCGCCGTGATGATGTTTGCGGCCAAGCCGATTGGCGACTTTGTGGACGCCCACCCCTCCATCAAGGTGCTGGCGCTGGCGTTCCTCACGATGGTGGGAACCCTGCTGGTGGCCGAGGCGTTTGATGTGCATGTGCCTAAAGCCTATGTTTACGTAGCCATGCTGTTCTCCCTGGGTGTTGAGGCGCTCAACATTCGGGCCAGAACCAAGCGCATCAGGATCGCTGCCAAGGTTTAGTCCGGGGGGGCACCCGCCATTGAGGCATTGCGGATGTGGGTTCATGAGCGGGTTGCCTTTGGCTCGACATGAGACCATGGAACAATAGCCTCATGCCTAACTTACCCGCCTTCATTGCCCCCTCCCGCTTCACCGACCCGGCTGCCGCGCTGGCCAAAGCGCGTGAAATTTATGATGCCAGCATTGCCCACCTGCGTGAGGCCATGCAGAGCTTTGTGGCCGGGGACGACTTGCCCGGCCATGTGCGCGCCTGCTACCCCTTTGTGCGGGTGCAGACCGATACCGTCTCGCGCCTGAATTCGACGCAGGTGTCGCACCTGAGCTATGGTTTTGTGGC
>JBIIVW010000215.1:0-5796 GCA_044339205.1 Rhodoferax sp.
GGGCGCTTGTAGGAAAAGTCGTAGAAAAACCCATGTTCAATCACAGGGCCGATGGTGACTTGCGCGTCTGGGAACAACTCCTTGACAGCGTAGGCCAGCAGATGGGCCGCCGAATGGCGAATGACCTCCAGGCCATCCGCGTCCTTGCCTGTGATGATGGACAAGGGGCTGTCCGCCTCAATCAGGTAGCTGGTGTCCACCACTTTGCCCTCAATCTTGCCTGCCAATGCAGCCTTGGCGAGCCCTGTGCCAATGGAGGCGGCCACCTCGGCCACGGTCACCGGGCCAGGATAGTCACGTTTGGAGCCGTCAGGAAGAGTGATTTGAATCATGTTGAAAACCCGAAAGGATGGAGAGCAAAACAAAAAGCGCGGAATCGGCCGCGCTATGCTTCAGATACTATAGCTATCAAGGCAATCAAAACGCCGGCTCCAGGCCTAAGTGACGTAAAAAATGATTTACCCGACACAACTGGCACACGCAAGGTGATCGCCAGTCTGCGCGGTGCCAAAAACAGCCTCGAAGTTTAACCAAAAAAAGGGCTTGTGCCACCCGACGCCGGATGACACAAGCCCCATTCGACTCAGAGGTCAGTGCTTAGTGGAACTGCTCTTCTTCGGTGGAGCCGGTCAGCGCTGTGACGCTGGACTTGCCGCCTTGAATGACGGTGGTGACTTCGTCAAAGTAACCGGTGCCCACTTCTTGCTGGTGCGACACAAAGGTGTAACCACGGTCACGGGCTGCGAACTCAGGCTCTTGCACCTTCTCAACGTAGGCCGACATGCCGCGGGCGACGTAGTCTTGGGCCAAGTCAAACATGTTGTACCACATGGAGTGGATACCAGCCAAAGTGATGAACTGGTACTTGTAACCCATGGCACCGAGTTCGCGCTGGAACTTGGCGATGGTGGCGTCGTCCAGGTTTTTCTTCCAGTTGAAGGAGGGCGAGCAGTTGTAGGCCAGCATTTTTCCGGGGTGCTTGGCATGAACTGCGTCAGCAAACTTCTTGGCAAACTCCAGGTCAGGCGTGCCGGTTTCGCACCACACCAGGTCGGCGTACTCAGCGTAAGCCACCGCGCGGGAAATCGCTTGCTCCATGCCCTTGTTGGTTTTGTAGAAGCCTTCAGCGGTGCGCTCACCGGTCAGGAACGGCTTGTCGTTTTCGTCGTAGTCGCTGGTCAACAAATCAGCTGCTTCTGCATCGGTGCGGGCAATCACCAGAGTTGGTACGCCGCAAACGTCGGCCGCCATACGGGCTGCAATCAGCTTTTGGCAGGCTTCAGCCGTTGGCACCAGGACCTTGCCACCCATGTGGCCGCATTTTTTGACCGAAGCCAACTGGTCTTCGAAGTGAACACCTGCAGCACCCGCCTTGATCATGGCCTTCATCAATTCAAACGCATTCAGCACGCCACCGAAACCGGCTTCCGCATCGGCAACGATGGGCGCGAAGTTGTCGATGTAGCCTTTGTCGCCGGCGTCAATACCCCGTGAGTGCTGGATTTCATCTGCACGACGGAAGGTGTTGTTGATGCGCTCAACCACGGTGGGTACCGAGTCCACGGGATACAGCGACTGGTCGGGGTACATGGAAGCGTACGAATTGTTGTCGGCGGCGACTTGCCAGCCCGACAGGTAGATGGCCTTCACGCCGGCCTTGACTTGCTGCATGGCTTGCCCGCCGGTCAATGCGCCCAGGCAATTGACGTAAGGCTCGGTGTTCACCAGGTTCCACAACTTCTCGGCACCGCGACGGGCCAAGGTGTGCTCAATGGGGAACGAACCACGCAGGCGGACTACATCAGCAGCCGTGTAGCCGCGTTTGATGCCTTTCCAACGGGGGTTGGTGGCCCAGTCTTTTTCCAAGGCTTCAATTTGCGCTTCGCGGCTTGTGGGTTCAGTCGTGTATTTCGGCATGAGATTACTCCGTGGGTTGATTAAAAACTTTTGCCACCAAACCTATGCAAGTCTGGTGCCTACCCTTTAATTCTAAAGGGTTCCACAGAATTTTTTAATCTTATGTCTTATACAAGACTAAATTTAAATCATTACAAATCAATGACTTAAATTCACAAATTCACAATGTGAGAATAAATTTCTTATTCTGATGAAAAAATGACGCATTGCAGCAATCTTTTTTCATAAACAAGTTTGGTATTTCACAATGCAAAATCCAGACTGGCTTCACTTGGCGGCAACAAGCACCGATTTACATCGGGCAATTCAAACCGCTGCACTTTCGCGCTCACGCCTGCGCATTTGCCTTGCCACCCACAGGCTGTAGGCCACCACCGCCAGCGTGACCGTGACGATCAGCAGCGTTGCTGCTGCATAAATGGTGGGGTTAATCCCGCGTCGGGCATAGCCAAAAATCACCTGAGGCAAGGTGTTGACACCTGGACCGGACAGAAACTCCGCAATCACCACGTCGTCAAAAGACAAGGTGAACGCCAGCAAAAAAGCCGCCAGGATAGCCTGAAAAATATTGGGCAGTGTGACCAGCATGAACACCTGGTAGGGCCTGGCCCCCAGGTCCATGGCAGCCTCCTCAATGGAGCGATCCATCTCCTGCAGCCTCGACTGAATCACCACCATGCCGTAAGACATGCCCAGCAGGGTGTGGCCCAAAATGATGGTGAGAAGGCCGCGCTGAGGCCAGCCAAACAAGTTTTGCACACCCACCATCAGCAGCAGCAGCGACAAACCGATAACCACCTCGGGCATCACCAGGGGAGCATTCACCATGCCGGAAAACGCAGTTCGCCCCGGAAAACGCCGGTAGCGAACCAGCACAAAGGCCGCAAAGGTCGCCAGTACCGCCGACAGAACTCCGGTGATCGTGGCCACCTTCAGGGACAGCCAAAAGCCATCGACGATCCGGGTGTCCGTGGTCAGCGCCTCATACCAGCGCCACGAGAACCCAGTGAATACGGCGTCCTGGCGCGTGCTGTTGAAGGAAAACACCACCATGAACAGCAGCGGTGCATACAAGAATGCAAACACCAACGCCAGCCAGGCCTTGCCAACATGCTTGAACAAGTGCGTCATCTGCCAGCCCTTACGCGCGGGCATCGGCTGCTTTGCCGGTGTGGTGGTAGTAAAGCGCCAGCGGGGCCACGATCAACACGATCATCACCACCGCCAGCGCAGTCGCCCGAGGCCAGTTGTTGCTGGTGAACATCTCGTCCCAGACCACGCGACCGATCATGAGCGTCTCCGGCCCGCCCAACAGCGAGGGAATGACGAATTCGCCCACGCAAGGAATGAAGACCAGCATGAAGCCTGCGACGATGCCGGCCCGGGACAAGGGCACGGTCACCAGCCAGAAGGCCTTGAAGGGAGATGCGCCCAGGTCGTAGGCAGCCTCCAACAAGCGCCCATCCATTTTCACCAGATTGGCATACAGCGGCAGCACCATGAAGGGCAGGTACACATAGGTCATGCCCACCAGCATGGACACGTTGGTGTAGAGCATCAAAATAGGTTCGTCCGTCAGCCCCAGAAACATCAGCAACTGATTCAGCACCCCTTGATCCGCCAGAATCCCTTTCCAGGCATAGACCCGCAGCAGGAACGAGGTCCAAAACGGCAGCATGACCATCATTAGCAAGGCTGGACGGATGCTGGGCTTTGACCGGGCAATGAAATAGGCGAACGGGTAACCCAACACCAGGCACAGCACGGCAGTACTTAGCGCATACCCGATCGACCTCAGGTAAGCCTCAACATACAGAGTCTGAAACAAGGCCCCACCATCGGATGATTGAAAAATGGAGCCGTAGTTGTCGTACTTGAGGGAGAGAACCCCGGTCTCGGCATTCCAGAGAGGTTTGAATGGACTGATGTCGTTGCCCATGTCCACAAAACTGATGTAGAGCAGGATCAGAAACGGCACAAAGAAAAAGACGATCAGCCATGCATATGGCACGCCGATCACAAAGCGTTTGCCCAAAGAGAAATGAGATCGCACAGCCATTCGTCTGCCCTCAGTCACGCAACACAATGCCGGCCGCGTCATCCCACCAGAAAAACACCGGATCGTCCCAGGTGATCTGGCTGCGCCCGTCGCGGGAAGTGTTGGACTCGGTGATCCGCACGCGCGTGCCATCGCTGGCTACCACGATGTAGGTGCTGTACGAGCCAAAGTAGGCAATTTCCTTGACCTGGCCGCTAAAAACATTGTGGGTGGCAGCAGGCCGTTCCTTGCTGATTTCGAGCTTTTCGGGCCGCACGGCCAGGGCCACGGGCATGTTCAAGGTACCGCTCACGCCATGGCCGACCTGGATTTCGCCAATGTCGGTGAGCACAGCGCAATGGTCTGCCTCATCCACACTGAGCTTGCCCTCGAACAGATTGACGTTACCAATAAAGTCCGCCACAAACCGGTTGGCGGGGTGCTCGTACACCTCCTGTGGCGAGCCCACCTGCAGCACGCGCCCCCGGCTCATGACGGCAATGCGGTTGGCCATGGTCATGGCTTCTTCCTGGTCGTGTGTGACCACCACACAGGTCACACCGACTTGCTCAATGATGTTGACCAACTCAAACTGGGTTTGCTCACGCAGCTTTTTGTCAAGGGCACCCAGCGGCTCATCCAGCAGCAACAGCTTGGGCCGCTTGGCCAGGCTGCGCGCCAACGCCACCCGCTGTTGTTGACCGCCTGAGAGCTGGTGCGGTTTGCGTTTGGCAAACTCGCCCAACTGCACCAAGTCAAGCATCTCGCCCACGCGACGCTGAATATCGGTCCGGGGCAAGCCTTCGCGCTTGAGACCAAAAGCAATGTTCTCCCACACATCCAAATGCGGAAACAAGGCGTAGGACTGGAACATCATGTTGATCGGCCGCTCATAAGGTGCAATACCTGCCAGGTCTTGCCCGCCCAACAGAATACGCCCAGCGGTCGGCTGCTCAAATCCGGCAAGCATGCGCAGCAGGGTGGACTTGCCGCAACCCGAACTCCCCAGCAGCGCAAAAATTTCACCTTTGGCAATGCTCAAGGACACATCGTCCACCGCCAGCGCCTCATCAAAGCGTTTGACCAGATGCTCGGCCACCAAATAGCCCTGTTCCATCCCCTTGTCTGTCATGAGTCAACCCTGGTTACTTGCCTTGCTTGAAGCTGGTGTAAGCGTTGGCCATGGCCTCGCGCGCCGGGTTGGAAAAGCTGTTGGGCGAGACCATCCTGGCGAAGTAAGCGGACTCCACGAAGATCGTCTTGTTGCCTGCAATCTCTGGCTTCACCTTGTCAACTGCTGCCTTGTTGCCTGTGGGGTAGCTCATCTCGTTGGACATGAGCGCCGCATTCTCGGGCCGCAAGTAGAAGTCAATGAACGCATGGGCATTTTGGGGGTGCTTGGCATCCTTGGTAATGGCCATGGCATCAATGAAAATCAGCGCGCCGGTGGAGGGCAACAGGGATTCAATCACCTCTTTGGATCCATTGTCTTTGGCACGGGTGGCCGCCATGTTGATGTCGCCCGACCAGCCCACCGCCACACAGGCCCGCCCCGTGGCCAGATCGTCAATCATGGTCGCGCTGAAAAGACGCACGTCCTTGCGGATTTTGGCCAGCATGGCACCTGCCGCCTGATAGTCAGCCGGATCGCCTGAATACGCGTCCTTGCCGATGTAATGCAGTGCAGCGGGAATGATCTCGGTGGGTGAGTCCAGCAAGGCCATGCCGCAAGACTTCAGCTTGGCGGTGTACTTGGGGTCAAACACCAGATCCCATGCGTTGTCGGGCAGGGGCATGCCGGCCAGCGCTTTTTCTACCTTGGTGCGGTTGATGCCCACGGT
>JBIIVW010000216.1:0-5789 GCA_044339205.1 Rhodoferax sp.
GAGGCCCGAACGTCAGTGGCTTGGTCCTTGTTTTTTATTGCGCTCTTGTACATCTCGGCGCCCGCATTGGCCGTACTCGTCAAGTTTGAAATCATGAGTCAGCTGGTGGGTCAAAATTTCGACGCTTTGCCTTCATGGATCGCACAGTGGGCCAAGGTGGACTCGACGCTCATTTCGGTCAGTGATGTCAATGGAGACCAAATTCTTCAGTTCTCGGAACTCAAGTTAGGTGCGGACATCGTCATGTTGGCCACCCCTGAGTTGGGTGGGTTGCCTTACGTTGTGTCAGGCCTGGTTGCAGCGGGTGGTTTAGCCGCTGCCTTGTCGACGGCTGATGGCCTCTTGTTGACCATTGGCAATGCGTTGGCGCACGACTTCTTCTTCAAAGGTGAGAGCGACCATGCCGGTGCTGTTCGGCGAGTCATGCTGTCCAAGTTTGCTTTGTTGTTGGTGGCGCTCGCCGCTGCTTATGTGGCGTCCCAACGGCCTGCTGATATTCTGTATTTGGTTGCCGCCTCGTTCTCTCTGGCTGGAGCGGCATTTGTGCCCGCCATGGTGCTGGGCATCTTCTGGTCAAAGGCTACGCGAAAGGGCGCAGTCGCCGGGATGATGGCCGGCCTTGGTCTGACGGTCTACTACATGGCAGTCAACACGCCAGCCGTCAGGGTGGCTTTCAACTTGGTGGACAACGGCTTGTGGTTTGAGATACAGCCTGTGTCAGCGGGCGTGTTTGGGGTCTTTGCGGGCGTCGTGGTCACGGTGCTAGTGAGTCTGGTTTCCAGGCCTGAGCCGCCCATGTCCGTTTAAACTCTTTGCAAGGGCGATGGTGGTGGCATATAATAGAAAGCTTCGCCTTGCCACACCTCAATTAGACGCTGAGGGTGGTTCTTTCTGCCCGGGTTTGGGCCATCCATAAGGAGTATCAATGCGTCATTACGAAATCATTCTCATGATCCATCCGGATCAGAGCGAGCAAGTTCCAGCCATGCTCGAGCGTTACAAGGGCATGATCACAACCGGCGGCGGCAAGGTGCACCGCGTCGAAGACTGGGGTCGTCGCCAGTTGATCTATATGATCAACAAGCTCGCAAAGGCTCACTATTTGTGCGTCAACATCGAAGCCGATCAGGCTGTGATGGCTGAACTTGAGCATGCGTTCAAATTCAACGATGCTGTGCTGCGTCATCTGACTGTGTTGAAGAAAAAGGCCGACACCGGTCCTTCCTCCATGATGAAGACTGTCGAACGTGAAGACGCTCGCAAAGCCCAACAGGCTGAGTACCAAGCGTAATACACACATTTTTTGTCAGCGAGGCGCGTGAACCAGCTTACTCTGACTGCTTGTATCGCCGAGACAGACACCCTTCGATATACGCCTGCGGGTCTGCCAGCGCTGAACATGCGACTCGAACACGAGTCAGAGGTTCAGGAAGCGGGTCAGGCAAGGCAGGTAAAGGCAGCAGTAAAGGCAGTCGCCTTCGGATCATTGGCTGAACGGCTTGTGAAGCAAGCTGTAGGTAGTGTTTGGCGGTTTGACGGTTTTCTGGCAACCCCGCGCAATGGCAAAAATGTTGTGTTTCACATTCAAGAATTTCAGCAAGATTAACGAATTCGTCAAAATTTAAGGAGTCCATCATGGCCGGACCAAAACGTTTTAATAATAAAGATAAGCGCCCAAAGCGCCCAGCCCAGAATCTGCTGTTCAAGCGTAAGCGCTTTTGCCGCTTTACAGTGACTGGCGTTGAAGAGATCGACTACAAAGATATCGATACTTTGCGTGATTTCATTGCAGAAAATGGGAAAATCATCCCCGCTCGCCTGACTGGTACTCGTGCCATTTTCCAGCGCCAGCTCAACACAGCTATCAAGCGCGCGCGTTTCCTCGCGATGCTGCCTTACAGCGACCAGCACAAGATCTAAGGAATACGACCATGCAAATTATTCTGCTCGACAAGGTCGTGAACCTTGGCAATCTCGGTGAAATCGTCCGTGTTAAAGACGGCTACGCTCGCAACTTTTTGATCCCTTCAGGCCGCGCTCGTCGCGCGACTGCTGCGGCAAAGGAACAGTTTGAGTTGAAGCGTGTCGAATTAGAAAAAGCCGCTGCAGCCAAGCTGGCCGAATGTCAAGCCATCGGAGTGAAGCTGGCTGGTTCAACCTGCAAGCTGACCCAAAAGGCCGGCGTGGATGGTCGCTTGTTCGGTTCAGTCACTAACGCTGATATCGCGGAAGAGCTGACTAAAAACGGCTTCAAGGTGTCCAAGGCGCAAATTCGTATGCCTAATGGGCCAATTAAAATTGTGAGTGACAGCACCGTCAGCGTGGCGCTGCATACTGACGTGGTTGTTGAGATCACTGTGTCTGTGTACGGCGAAACGGCGTAATTCGTTTTCATACCGTTAGAAGCCGCCGGGGTGCAAGCTCCGGTGGCTTTTTCATTTTTACTCTATTTATGCTGCGATATGAACAGCTTGTTTTCGGGTTCCATGCAGCTTTTCCACAGCATCTCATTCGACGAGTGGCGATCGCTGACGTAACATCCTCACCCCAAAGGGAATCCAATGTCTTCTCCAATTTCCGCCGGGGTTGATGACTACGGCAAAGACCGACAAGTCGCACAGTTACGCATACCCCCGCATTCCATCGAGGCCGAATCCAGTGTGTTAGGTGGCTTGCTTCTGGACAACCTTGCGTGGGATGGCGTGAGTGATTTGCTGCACGACGGTGACTTTTACCGCTATGAGCACCGCCTTGTTTTTGCAGCCATGGCGTCTCTCATCAATGCTTCCCGACCGGCTGACGTGATCACCGTGTTCGAGCATCTGCAAAGCCTGGGTAAGGCCGAGGAAATCGGCGGTTTAGGCTACCTCAATTCGCTGGCGCAGTATGTGCCCAGTGCCAGTAATATCCGCCGGTATGCCGAAATCGTGCGGGAACGCTCCGTTTTGCGCAAACTGGTTACTGCGAGTGATGAGATTTCGACCAGTGCGTTCAATCCGAAAGGCCGACCGGTTGCAAACATATTGGACGAGGCCGAGCAGAAAATTTTCAATATCGGAGAAGAGGGCGCACGAACCAAGCAGGGCTTCCAGTCCATGGACACGTTGGTCGTAGATTTGTTAGACCGTGTGCAAGAGATGGCCGACAACCCGAACGATGTTACTGGGGTACCTACGGGTTTCTATGATCTGGATCGCATGACCGCTGGCTTTCAAGCGGGCGACATGATTGTGCTGGCAGCCCGTCCCTCGATGGGGAAAACGGCTCTGGCCATTAATATTGCGGAGCATGTGGCGTTGAATGAAGGTCTGCCGGTTGCCGTTTTTTCAATGGAAATGGGTGCGGCACAGCTGGCCGTGCGTATCGTGGGCTCCATTGGTCGGATTGACCAGGGCCACCTCCGCACAGGCAAGTTGACCGACGAAGAGTGGCCCCGATTGACCGAGGCCATTGAGAAGCTGCGCACCATCTCGCTCCACATTGACGAATCCGCTGGTCTGACTTCGAGTGAACTGCGTGCCAATGCCAGGCGACTGTCACGTCAGTGTGGCAAATTGGGCTTGATCGTGGTCGACTACCTGCAGCTCATGAGTGGCTCAGGTAGCGACGGAGAAAACCGCGCGACTGAATTGGGTGAAATTTCCCGTGGCCTCAAAATGTTGGCGCGAGAGTTGCAGTGCCCCGTGATTGCCTTGTCGCAGCTCAATCGAAGTGTTGAGCAACGGCCGGACAAACGACCAATGATGAGTGATTTGCGCGAATCCGGCGCCATTGAGCAGGATGCAGACATCATCATGTTCATTTATCGAGACGAGTACTACACCAAGGACGCCTGTAAAGAGCCTGGCGTGGCGGAAGTCATTATTGCGAAGCAGCGAAATGGTCCGACCGGCGTTGTGAAGCTGGCTTTTTTGAACAACATCACCAAGTTCGAATCGCTCGCCCGAGGGGGCAGTGGCGACTACTAGAGTCGCTCCCCCAAAATGCTGCCGATGGGCAGCATTTTTTAGTTGTTCGAATGAGCTTTAGAGAACATCGCTGGCAAAATCTGCCAGCCTCGATCGTTCACCCCGAGCCAAGGTGATATGCCCGCCATGTTGCCAGCCTTTGAACTTGTCGACTGCAAAAGTCAAGCCCGACGAGCCTTCGGTCAAATAAGGTGTGTCGATCTGCGCCAAATTTCCCATGCAAACAATTTTGGTTCCCGGTCCAGCGCGGGTAATCAACGTCTTCATTTGTTTTGGCGTCAGGTTCTGTGCTTCGTCGATGATGACGTACTTGTTCAGGAAGGTCCTGCCGCGCATGAAGTTCATACTTTTGATCTTGATGCGGCTGCGGATCAGTTCACTGGTGGCCGCGCGGCCCCATTCGCCGGCGCTTGTATCGGTTTTACCCAAAACCTCCAGGTTGTCGTCCAGCGCGCCCATCCAGGGACCCATTTTTTCTTCCTCCGTGCCTGGTAGAAAACCAATGTCTTCACCCACACTGACGGTGGCCCGGGTGACGATGATCTCAGTGTAGCGGCGGTCATCAAGCACTTGCGTCAGCCCTGAAGCCAAAGCCATGAGCGTTTTGCCCGTTCCCGCGGTACCGGTCAGGGTCACGAAATCAATTTCTGGGTCCAGCAACAGGTTCATCGCGAAATTTTGCTCCCGATTTCGACTTGTAATGCCCCACACGGCATTCTTCAGATGTGTGTGGTCCTTGAGTGTCTTCAACACAGCCGTCTTGCCACGTATTTCAGTGACGCGAGCATACAAACTGGGCTCGCCTGGCGACTCGAAATAGACGAATTGGTTGATGAGCAGCGAAGGCACAATCGGGCCGGTGACTTTGTAAAAGGTGTGGGCTCCTTGCTGCCAGCTTTCAACGGCTTGCCCGTGTGTCGTCCAGAAGTTGGCTGGCAATCCCATCGACCCTGCATACAGCAAGTCCCCGTCTTCCAGGGTTTTGTCACTTTGATAGTCATCGGTATTGAGGCCAAGCGCACGCGACTTGACGCGCATGTTGATGTCTTTGGACACCAGTACGACTTCCCTGGGGGCATGCTGCTGACGAAGTGCATCCACCACACCCAAAATCTGGTTGTCGGCCTTACCCTGTGGCAGGCTGGTTGGCAATGTGTAATTCAGCAGTTGAGTCTGAAAGAAGAGTTTGCCCCGGGCCTGGCGGTGGCCAGTGACATTAAGTGGCAAGCCCGCAGTGATATCAGATCCTTGCTGGCCAGCCAGGGCGTCCAGCGTGCGACTCGTCTGGCGTGCGTTTCGGGCAACTTCGGTCATGCCTTTTTTGTGTGCGTCAAGCTCTTCCAACACGATCATGGGGAGGAAGATGTCGTGTTCTTCAAAGCGAAACAAGCACATGGGATCGTGCAATAAAACATTGGTGTCCAACACGAACAATTTGGCCGGACCGGCATAGTGGGTTCTTTTTGCTTTGGTTTCAACGGCTTCGACAGTCTCCTTGCGGCGCGTCCGGACCCGCGTCTCACGTGGGCTCTTGGGCGCTGCTTCGACCATGTCTGTCATCTTTATGACGGTTTCAGCCATTGCAGAACTCGGCGGTTCTTCCAGAGCCTTGCCTTGAATCGGTGCAGCGTCGGCCATTCGGGCTTTGGGTTGTGTGCTGGCCGTCTGGCCGTAGTCACGCTCGGAGAGCAAGGCGGCACGTTTGGCAGGAGCAGTGGGCAATGGCATGGTCGGATTTACTCGCAATGAATGAGTTGATTTTCGGCTTTGAAAACGAAAAAGCCGCCTTGGGATCAAGACGGCTTTTTGTTTGGAAGATCG
>JBIIVW010000050.1:0-19041 GCA_044339205.1 Rhodoferax sp.
CGTGAGCGGCTGCGCTCGCCACAGGGCGGGCAGGATGCGGGGGCAGATTGGTATTTGCAGGGGGTGTTTGCGTGAATAACCTCTATTTTTGGATTTTATATATACTGTATATACAAGCTAATTCAAGGAGAAGACCATGTTGACTCGCGTATTCAAAAGCGGCAACTCGCTGGCCGTTCGCATTCCAAAGGAGTTGGGATTTGTGGACGCGGCGCAAGATATTGAGGTCGAGCGGGTGGGCAACACTCTGGTCCTGCGGCGGGTAAAGCAGGAAACTTTGGCAGACATCGGGAAAGTACTGGCGATGTTCAGCCCGGACTTCATGGCTCAAGGGCGCGAGTTCCATGAAGAGCGTGAGCGCGATTGGCATCAAGACCAACTTTAAAGTTGACCATGCGCTACATGCTTGACACCAATATCTGTATCTACCTCATCAAGAACCACCCGCCCCAGGTACTTCGGAGGCTGCAAGCTCTGAATCAAGGCGATGCGGTGATGTCAGTGGTGACTTATGCCGAACTGCGTGCCGGCTTGGAGATTCAAAGCACCCAGCGTCAAGAGGACGAACACGCCTTGTCCTTGTTGGTAAGCAGGATTCCGGTATTGCCCTTTGTTGCCGCAGACGCCGAGCGTTTTGGTGTGCTGCGTGCAGCTGTTCGGGACCGCAGCCGCAACGCCATGGACCGGCTCATCGCTGCGCATGCGGTAAACACCGGCGTCACTCTGGTCACAAATAACGAGGCTGACTTTAAAGACTATCCCGGCCTCGTGGTCGAAAACTGGGCGCTTGGCGCCTGACGGGTCCGCCTAAACCGGCTCCGTGCGTTCCAGCAACCACGCCAGCGCTGCATCACCCACCAGCGGTTGCAGGCGTTCGCGCACCGTGGCGTGGTAGCGGTTGAGCCACGCAACTTCATCCTCGCGCAACAGGCTCATGTCAATGCAACGGGTGTCGATCGGGCACAGCGTCAGCGTCTCAAACGCCAGAAATTCCCCGAACTGCTCCCGTGTGGACGCAGGCACGTTGAGCACCAGGTTCTCAATGCGAATGCCCCATTGCCCCACGCGGTAAAGCCCCGGCTCGATCGAGGTGATCATGCCGGGTTGCATGGCCATGCTGGCCTCGGGAATCGCCCGCGAGATGCTCTGCGGACCCTCGTGCACATTCAAAAAATAGCCCACGCCGTGGCCGGTGCCATGGCTGAAGTCCAGCCCGGCTTCCCAGAGCGGCTGGCGCGCAATGGCATCGAGCATGGGGGACAGCGTGCCCACCGGAAAGTGCGTGCGCGAAAGCGCCATCGTGCCCTTGAGCACCCGGGTGTAGTCGCGCCGTTGCTGGGCCGTGGGCGTTCCAATCGGCCAGACGCGGGTGATGTCGGTGGTGCCACCCAGGTACTGGCCGCCCGAGTCGATCAGCAGCAGGCCGTTGCCCTCAATCACCGCATGGCGTTCGGGCGTGGCGCGGTAGTGCGGCATGGCGCCGTTGGCGTTGAAGCCGGCAATGGTGCTGAAGCTCAGGCCCACAAAGCCGGGCCGCTTGGCGCGCTCTGCAGACAGCCGCTCGTCAATAGTGAGTTCAGTGATGCGCTCGTGACCCTGCGCTGCCTCAAACCAGGCATAAAACGCGCACATGGCTGCGCCATCCTGTTCCATGGCCTGGCGCACATGGGCAGCGTCTTCGGCGCTTTTGCGGCTCTTCAAAAATACGCTGGGGTTGATGGCCTCCACGACCTTGACTGCCTGCGGCACGCTGTTGCGCAGCCCCAGTGTGACGCGGCGCGGGTCCAGCAGCAGCACGGCATCGGGTGGCAGTTGGCCCAAGGCGGGACCGGCTTGCGCGTAGTCTTGGAACGTGATGGCCTCGGCTTTGAGGCGCGCGGTGAGCGCCGGCGGTACCTTGCCGGGCGCAACAAAAATCGTCGCTTGGCGGGCATCGATCAGGGCGTGGGCCAGAAACACCGGGTTGTAGGTCACGTCCGAGCCACGCAAGTTAAAGAGCCAGGCGATGTCGTCTACGGTGGAGATGAGGTGGTGGCTGGCGCCCTGCGCGGCCATGGCGGCGCGCACCTGTGCCAGCTTGGTGGGGCGGGGCGTCGTGGCCCACTCCGGGTCGTGCTCGTAGATAGGGGCGGTGGGTAAACCCGCGCGCTCTGGCCAGATCTGGTCCAGCAGGTCGAGATCGGTGCGCAGGTTGGCGCCGACCTGGGTCAGCGCCCCTTGCAATAACTGGTGCGCGGCGAGGCTCAGCACCTGGGCGTCCACGCAGGCGGTCTGGCCCGCACTCAGGCGGGCCGCCAGCCATTGCACATGCTGGGTGGAGGCGCCACTGTCGATCTTGACCAGCGCAATGCCGCTGCCGGCCAATTCGCTTTCGGCTTGTGTCCAGTAGCGGCTGTCGGCAAATAAAGCAGCCTCTGTGGGGGTGATGACCAGCGTGCCCATGGAGCCCGTGAAGCCGGACAACCATTGACGCCCTTGCCAGCGCTCGGGCAAATACTCCGACAAATGCGGGTCGCTGGAGGGCACCAGCACGGCGGCCAGGCCGGCCTGGGTGAGGGCGCTTTGGGCGCTGGCAATGCGTTGGGAAAAAACCGAAGGGGCAGCAGTCATCAGGGTCCTTGAAGGGCGGGGTAGCGTTGCCGGTGGGCGGCTAGAACAATGATTTTAGGGGGCATCCCCGCCTGTGGCTGGTCAGGGAAAGCCCCGGGTGCTGGATATTTGGTTAGACTTTATACTGTATATATAAACAGTATATTGACACCTGCGAGCACCATGTCGTCCTTTTCCGACCCACCCGCCTACGCTGAGCTGCATTGCCTAAGCAACTTCAGTTTTCAGCGTGGTGCCTCGCACCCGCATGAACTGGTGGCGCGTGCGGCGGCGTTGGGCTACACGGCCCTGGCCCTGACTGACGAATGCTCGGTAGCCGGTGTGGTGCGCGCCCATACCGAGGCCAGGAAGCTGGGTTTGAAGCTGCTGCTGGGCGCTGAATTTGACGTGAGCCGCGCACCGGGGGCGGCAGGCTTGACGGTCATTGCGCTGGCGCGCCACTTGGCCGGCTGGGGCGACTTGTGCGAGTTCATCACCCAGGCCAGGCGCAGTGCACCCAAAGGCCAGTACCGGGTTGACTGGACGGACGCCCCCTGGCATTTGCTGCAGGGTTGCGAAGTGTTGCTGGTGTTGCCGCCTGCTATCGCTATTGAATGTGCTAATGCAATAATTACGTCGGCTAGAGGTCTTTTTGGTCATCATGTGTGGCTGGCGGCTGAGTTGCTGCTGGGTCCGGGTGATGCGCTGCAGTTGCACAAGCTGACGCAACTCTCCCGACTCACGGGCGTGCCGCTGGTCGCAGCAGGGCAGGTGCACATGCATGTGCGTTCACGCAAGCCGCTGCAAGATGTGACCACCGCCGTGCGCCTGGGCAAGCCCGTTGCCGAATGCGGTTTTGCCTTGCAGCCCAATGCCGAGGCGCACCTGCGCGCCCGCACCCGGCTGGCGCAGATTTACCCGCCCGAGCTGCTGGCCAACACGCTGGAGGTGGCGGCGCGTTGCACCTTCAGCCTGGACGAGTTGCGCTACCAGTACCCCATGGAGACCGTGCTGCCGGGTCTGACGCCAGCCCAAACCCTGCGCGAGTTCACACTGAAGGGCGCGGCCCAGCGCTTCCCGCAGGGCATCGTGCCCGCCGTGCGCCAGCAGGTCGAGCATGAGCTGGCGCTGATTGCCGAAATGAAATACGAGATGTATTTTTTGACCGTGCACGATATCGTGGCTTTTGCCCGCAGCCGCCATATCCTGTGTCAGGGGCGCGGCTCGGCGGCCAATTCGGCGGTGTGTTATTGCCTGGGCATCACCGAGGTGGACCCCTCGCGCATGAACATGCTGTTTGAGCGTTTTATCTCGCGGGAGCGCAATGAGCCGCCTGATATAGACGTTGACTTTGAGCACCAGCGCCGTGAAGAAGTCATTCAGTACATTTACACCAAATACGGGCGCGAGCGGGCGGCCCTCACGGCCGTAGTCACCAGTTACCGCCCGCGCAGTGCGCTGCGCGATGTGGGTCGCGCTTTGGGCATTGATGAGGCGTTGATCACGGCTTTGTCCAAAGAGCACCCCGGCATGGTCAGCCGGGAGGTGCTGGCCGGGCGCCTGCAGGATGCATTGGCGCGCCTGGGGCCGGCTTTTGATCCGCCCGCGCAGGCCGTGCTGGAGCAGTGGCTGCATCTGAGCCGGGAGATTCAGGGCTTTCCCCGCCATTTGAGCCAGCATCCCGGGGGCTTTGTGCTCACGCAAGGCCCGCTCATCCGTCTGGTGCCCATTGAGAACGCCGCCATGCCGGACCGATCCATTGTTCAGTGGGACAAAGACGATCTTGATGAAATGGGCTTGCTCAAGGTCGATGTGCTGGCACTGGGCATGCTCAGCGCCATTCGTCGCTGCCTGGAACTCATCAGTGTTCAGCGCGGCACGGTGTTCAGGATGCAGGATATTCCGGCGGAAGACGCTGCCACCTACGAGATGATTTGCCAGGCCGACACCGTGGGCGTGTTCCAGATCGAGAGCCGGGCGCAGATGAGCATGCTGCCGCGCCTCAAACCCCGCTGCTTTTACGATTTGGTGGTGGAGGTGGCCATCGTGCGCCCGGGCCCGATTCAGGGCGGCATGGTGCACCCGTATTTGAGGGCGCGCGAACACCCTGAACAGGTGGTGTACGCGAGCCCACAGCTCAAAGAAGCCTTGAAGCGCACCCTGGGTGTGCCGATTTTTCAGGAGCAGGTGATGCAGATTGCCATGGCCGCAGCAGACTTTTCAGCGGGCGAGGCCGACAGCCTGCGCCGCTCCATGGCCGCCTGGAAGCGCAAGGGCGGCGTGCACAAGTTTTATGACCGGCTGGTAGGCGGCATGCTCAAGAACGGCTACACCGCAGAGTTTGCCGAGAACATCTTTCACCAGATTGAAGGCTTTGGCGAATACGGCTTCCCCGAGAGCCACGCCGCCAGCTTTGCCCTCCTGGTGTACGTGAGCTGCTGGCTCAAACACCACGAGCCCGCCTGCTTTTTGGCTGCCCTGCTCAACAGCCAGCCCATGGGCTTTTATGGCCCGTCGCAACTCGTGCAAGACGCTAAAGCCCACGGCGTGAGCGTGCTGCCTGTGGATGTGATGGCGAGCGAGTGGGACAGTACGCTGGTCCTGCAGAGCGAGGTGGAGATGGCTTCGATGGAGCGAAAGGGGTCAGATCCCGATTCAGGACAAAAATCTCAACGGAGTGGGTCACCCCGAACGAAATCGGGCTCTGACCCCTTTCGCGGGAGTGCTCAAAACCCCCCGTCAGCCGTTCGCCTCGGCCTGCGCCAAGCCTCCGGCCTCTCAAGCGCCGCCGCCCAGCGCATTACAGCTGCCCGAACCACAACCCCCTTCACCAGCACCGAAGACCTGGCCTTGCGTGCGGGGCTCAATCAAGCCGATCTCAACGCCCTGGCCAGCGCCGATGCCCTGGTAAGTCTGTCCGGCCACCGTCGCCAGCAAGTGTGGGACGCCTGCGCCCTCCACAGTGCCCCGCCTTTGCTGCGCGCTGTGCCGGTCGAAGAAGACCTGCTGACGCTGCCCGCCGCCAGCGAAGGCGAAGAAGTGTTGTTGGACTACGCCGCTTTAAGCATGACTTTAAGGTCCCACCCCTTGTCCTTATTGCGTGAGAAGCTATCAAAAATGAAGCTTCTCACGGCAGAGCAAATGCGCAACTACCCCAGCGGCCGCCTGGTGCGCGCCTGCGGTCTGGTCACCATGCGCCAACAGCCTGGCACCGCCAAGGGGGTGGTGTTTGTCACGCTGGAAGACGAAACCGGCAGTGTGAACGTGATTGTCTGGAAGAGCCTGCGCGAGCGCCAGCGACCGGAGCTGCTCAAGTCACGCTTGCTGGCGGTGTACGGCGTGTGGCAACGCGATGAGGCCAGCGGCGGGCAAGTGCGCCATGTGATCGCCAAGCGCCTGGTGGACTTGACCCCCTTGCTGGGCGGCTTGACAACGCACAGTCGGGAGTTTCATTGATGCAATTACTCGGCAAAAGCCGGGCCAGTGATTCCATCGCCCAGCGCTGCTGCGTCTGCAGGTTAGCGAGCGCCCGCGTATACGAATCCGTCGGCCTTGGATGCATTGAGCGCCAGCACAGCTACTTGCTTTGTGCTCGTATCAAAATAGGCGATTCCGTTCGTCACAGTGCCATTGCCCAGGGCGCAAAAGCTTCCGGTGAAGGTCAATCTGATGTCAAAAATGTTTTTTCCAGATGCGCGTGGCGTTGCTGTGCCGGCCCCTGCGCAACTGGTGTTGCCTGCTGAGATGCTTCCGTTGCTGCTGATCGTTACAGCGACAGCTTGGGCGTTTGTTTTCCCGGTCAAGGCGTAACCTGCATAGGTGCCGGCAAGATTGCTCAATAAGGCAGGCTGGTCGTAAGTTGCGCTGTACTTGCCAGCAAATGTCGAGGTAGATGTGGAGGTTCCCGAACGCAGGGATAAATTGAGCGTGTTTTTTGCTGAAAATATACCGGAGTAGGTGCCCGCGTTGGCAGTGCCGTTGTAAAAATCAAGACCAGATCCGGATACCGACGTGCCGCTGCTGTTTGTGTTGCCGTACAGCGCGCCAATTAATGAACCTTGCGAGGTGTAGAAGCCCCAGGTTTCACCGTTTTCAAGAATTGCAAGTTGGACCTGTGGACCCGTGGACGCATTGCCAATTCAAAAGCCCTCTGCGGTCAATGCGGCCGGCGCCGGTGTTGTTGTCGATGTCCCATCACTGCCTCCCCCGCCGCATGCTGTCAAAACTGCTGCTGCAGCCAATGCTGTTAATCGTTTCATTTTCTTCCCTGTTTTTGTTCCTCCGCATGATCGCTGAGGTATTTCTAATGTACTCCTGTTTAGTCTTAAATAGACTATTCCAAATCCGGGTAAATCATCAGCGATGTGCCGGCATCCATTTACCATCCTCGTTATCAAGCCTTGCGCGCTGCTATGGTTGCAGCGCGCAAAGAGGCCGGTTTGACGCAGGTGCAAATGGCTGAGCGTTTGGAGGTCGGCCAGTCGTATGTGTCAAAAATTGAGCGCGGCGAGAGCTATGTCGACATCCTCACCTATGTGGACTGGGTTGTAGCCTGCGGCCGTAAACCGGGTGGGGTTCTGGATTCTTTGGTGAATGAGGTTTGAATTTGCTTTATTGATGCCACCATTTTTGTTTGCCATTGAAAGCTTGCAGAATGAGCCAGCACCTTGCCAAATTTTGCCAAAATATCTAGACTTAGTGCATGAGCACCATGAACATCTCTTTGCCCAGCACCCTGAAGTCCTTTGTCGATGAGCAGGTTAGCCAGGGTTTGTATGGCACCAGCAGCGAATATTTGCGTGAACTGATCCGCAAAGACAAAGATCGACTGCACTTGCGTAGTCTGCTGGTGGCTGGCGCTGCCTCTGCGCCAGCCGCTGTAGCGGACGCGGCCTACTTTGACGGCCTGCGCGCCCGCGTTGGCAAAGCCACTGCGGCGCGCACGCGCGGTTGAAAGTCAAGCCTGTCGTTGCCCGTGAACTCGCTACACGCGATATCGACGAGGCCATTGCCTTCTATTTGAGCGAGTCCGCTGAGCAAGCGGCTCTTGGTTTCATTGATGCGCTGGAGGATGCCTACGCCCACATGGGTCGCCATCCTGCAACCGGATCACCGCGTTATGCACACGAATTGAACCTGCCCGGTTTGCGCTTTTGGCCCTTGACACGTTATCCGCACCTCGTCTTTTATCTTGAACGGCAAGACCACATTGATGTCTTGCGCGTGCTCCATGGAACCCGGGACATACCGCAGTGGATGGTCGAGGCTGATGGCCCATGATCCAAGAACACCTCTCAGGAAGTGACTCAACATGACCATTGACATCCCGTCCCTCTTGCGCGACACCCCGCCGTACACCGCGGGGGCTTACTTCAACAGTGCAGGTGCATCCCTGATGTCTCGCCCGGTGATCAGCGCCATGGTCGATCATTTGCACCGTGAATCGGCGCTGGGTGCTTATGGCGCTGCGGCCGCCATGGCGACTGAACTGGCTGACCTTTACAGCGCGGCGGCCCAGTTGCTGGGGTGCGACCCGGATGAAATTGCCCTCACCGAAGGGCATGCCTCAGGCTGGCGACAGGTCCTGGGCGCCATGCATTTTTCACCCGGGGACCGCATCCTGGTGGGGCGCAGTGAGTGGGGCGGTAACTACGCCGCCTTGACGCATATCGCCCGCCGCTGCGGTGCCACGGTGGTGGTCATTCCAAGCAATGAATTTGGCGAGGTTTGCCTGACGCAACTGGCGGCGATGCTGGACGACCGGGTTCGACTGATTTCGCTGACATGGTTGCCAGCCAACGGCGGGCTCATCAATCCCGCAGCTGCCGTGGGCGCGTTGGCGCAGGCAGCGGGGGTGCCTTTTGTGCTTGATGCCGCACAGGCGGTAGGGCAGTTGCCAGTCGATGTGCGGCAACTGGGTTGTGATGTGCTTACCGCGCCGGGGCGCAAGTGGTTGCGGGGTCCGCGAGGCACTGGCCTGATGTATGTTCGGCGGGAGTTTCTGATGCAGTTGATTCCGCCGGTGGTGGATCAGTTCTCTGCACCGTTTTCGGGCCAGGATTACAAGCTGCGCGAGGACGCCCGCCGATTCGAGACGTCTGAGGCCTGTATCGCTGCGCGTCTGGGCTTGCGTGTGGCGATTCGGTCGGCATTGACGCTGGGTATGGACACGATTGAGCACGGAATTATCGAGCGAGCCCAGATCCTGCGTCAAGGATTGGCCGGGATTGAGTGCGTACAACTGCACGATTTGGGACGACGGCAGTCAGGCTTGGTGTCGTTCAACATTCCTGGCATGCCCGCCAGCGAGGTTCGGACGCGGCTCATGGCTTCAGGCGTCGAGGTCGGCGTCAATGGCGTGGCCTTCACGCCGATGGATATGCAGGCGCGAGGTTTAACGGAGATTGTTCGCGCGTCGCCACATCTTTACACCACGGATGAGGACATTGACCGACTGCTGGCGGTGGTCAAGGGTCTCGCAAAACGGCCTTTTCAGGCGCGGGCGTGACCGAGGGCACGGTTTGTACCGGCGTCACTCCGCGTGGAACTGATCCGCGTTCTTGCCTTTGAACGGCGCATAAAAAGATTTGATGGCCGCCATGTCGGCGTCAATGTCCCCCGTCGGTTGAAACACCGGTCCGAGCCCACCGATTTTTTTGTCGTAATCCAGGTAAGCCATCACGATCGGCACTTGAGCCCCTTGGGCGATGTAGTAAAAACCGGTTTTCCAGAAGCGGGTCTTGCCGCGGGTGCCTTCGGGTGGCACGATGAGTTGAAGCGGGCCGTTGGCGATTTTGATCGCATCAATCGATGCAGCCACCAGATTACTGGATTTCGACCGATCCACGGGGAGCCCGCCCATCCACATCATCAGGCCGCGAAAAGGCGGCTTGAAAATTTGCTCTTTGCCCATCCAGTAGGGCGTGAGTCGCAAGGAAAAAGCCACCATCAGGGTGTAGGGCAGATCCCAGTTGCTGGTGTGGGGTGCTGCAATCAACACGCTTTTTTCGGCACCGGCGGGCAGGCTGCCCTGAACCTTCCAGCCCGCCAGTTTCAAAAAAGCCAGAGAGAGCGCACGCAGCACCGTGTTGACGATGGGTGTATCAAAAATGGTGCGGTGCATGTCGAACTCAGTCTGGTGTTGTTTGGCTCACAGTCCGGCTGCTGAGCGCAATGCCTGGACCTTGTCAGTGCGTTCCCAAGTGAACTCCGGCTCTTCGCGGCCAAAGTGGCCGTAGGCAGCCGTCTTTTCGTAGATCGGGCGCAGCAAATCCAGCATCTGGATGATGCCCTTGGGGCGCAGGTCAAACAACTCGTTCACCAGCAGGGCAATCTGGTCATCAGGAATGACGCCCGTGCCTTCGGTATAGACCGTCACGTTCATGGGCTTGGCCACGCCAATGGCGTAGGCCACCTGAATCTGGCACTGGCGCGCCAGCCCGGCCGCCACGATGTTTTTGGCCACGTAGCGCGCGGCATAGGCGGCAGAACGATCCACTTTTGTCGGGTCTTTGCCGCTGAAGGCTCCGCCGCCATGCGGGCAGGCACCACCGTAGGTGTCCACAATGATCTTGCGCCCGGTCAGGCCGCAATCGCCCTGGGGGCCGCCGATGACAAAACGCCCGGTGGGGTTGATCAGGTACTTGGTGTCGGCAGTCAGCCACTCTTTGGGCAGCACGGGCTTGATGATGTCTTCAATCACCGCCTCAATGAACGCGGGTTTCATCTTGGTGCCGTCGCTCATCTCGGGGCTGTGCTGGCTGGACAGCACCACGGTGTCGATGGAGTGGGGTTTGCCGTCCACATAGCGCATGGTGATCTGACTCTTGGCGTCCGGGCGCAAAAAGGGGAGGCGGCCGTCTTTGCGCAACTGGGCTTGGCGCTCCACCAGCCGGTGGGCGTAGTAAATGGGCGCGGGCATCAGCTCGGGCGTCTCGTTGCAGGCGTAGCCAAACATCAGACCTTGGTCACCGGCACCGGTGTTCAGGTGGTCGTCTGACGCGTGGTCGACGCCCTGGGCGATGTCGTTGCTTTGCTTGTCATAGGCCACCAGCACGGCGCAGCCTTTGTAGTCAATGCCGTATTCGGTGTTGTCGTAACCAATGCGCTTGATGGTGTCGCGTGCGACCTGGATGTAGTCCACATGCGCGTTGGTGGTGATCTCGCCAGCCAGCACCACCAAGCCGGTATTGCACAGGGTTTCTGCGGCCACGCGGGACTTGGGGTCCTGCTTGAAGATCGCGTCGAGAATCGCGTCGGAGATCTGGTCGGCCACCTTGTCGGGGTGACCTTCTGAGACAGATTCGGAGGTAAAGAGAAAGTCGTTCGCCATGTTGTGAAGCTCCAGTAACAAGTTAGTACAAGACCGCGTTGCTTGGGCTGTTGGGCTTCGGCGAACGCTTTAGCAGAATTTATAAACCGCCCTGCAAGTTGTTCAGTAACTCGGCGATGCATCCATTTTAGTACGGTTCAAATGCCCACATGTTGCGCAAAGTGGGTCTTGAGGCCATCCATGACGGCGGGTGTGAGCCGGTTGCCGTACTGGCTGACCACCTGGGCCGCTGCCTGATTGGCCAGCCAGGCAGCCTGCGCGTGGCTATGGCCGTGGGTTGCGGCATACAAAAATGCGCCGGCAAACATGTCACCCGCACCGTTGGTGTCCAGCGCTTTGACCACGGCCGCAGGCACCACGGTTTGTTGTCCACCCTCAATCACCACGCAGCCCTGCGGCCCGCGAGTCAGGCACACCGTGCGCGCCAGTTGGCTCAGTTGCCCGATGATGGCAGCCAAGTCCGTGGTGCCGCACCAGACCTGGGCCTCTTCTTCGTTGCAAAACAGATAAGTCAAGCCTGTGCCGACGATGGCGTCCAGGCCCGGCCGGCAGAAGTTGATCATGCTGACATCGCTCAAGGTCGTGGCCAGCGCCACGCCTGCGTCCAGGGCGATTTGCCGGCCCTGGAGCGCCGCTTGCAGGCCGGTGGGCGAGGCCGCCAGATAGCCTTCCATGTAGTAAATACGTGATGTGGCAATGTTCTGCTCGTGCAGGGCGGTGTGATCCAGTTCGGCGGTGGCGCCCAAAAACGTGCTCATGCTGCGCTCGGCATCCGGTGTCACCATCACCATGCAACTGCCGGTCTGGCCGGGAGCGGCTTGCGTATGGGTGAGGTTGGTGGCGACCTGGTTGTTGATCAAATCCTGGGTGTAGAACTTGCCCAGCTCGTCATCGGCCACACGGCAGGAATAAAAAGCGCGTCCACCCAGTTGTGCCAGCGCCACCACCGTGTTGCCTGCTGAGCCACCGCCTGTGCGCCGCGAAGTCGTATGCCCCAAGTGACCCAACAATTCGGCGCGCCGCGCCTCATCAATCAGGGTCATGTGCCGCTTGTCCACGCCCATCGCGAGCAGGTGGTCGTCGGAGACCTCGTATTCGGAATCCACCAGGGCGTTGCCAATGGCGTAGAGGTCGTAGGTGCGGGAGGTGAGGGTAGTGGGGTTCGCCATGGGGTCAATCCAGTTGCAAGTTCAAGGAAGGTCCGAACTGCGTTGCTTGGGCTGGGGAGCTTTGGGCGAGCGCTTTAGCAGAAGTATCAAAAATTTGACAAGGCACAATGGCGGCTCTTTTTGATACGCCCTTGTGTGTCGCCCTGCAAGTTGTTCGGTAACTCAGCGACGCGCCGATCTTATTCGAGTGATGACCACCC
Source organism: Rhodoferax sp. (assembly GCA_044339205.1). Taxonomy (GTDB): domain Bacteria; phylum Pseudomonadota; class Gammaproteobacteria; order Burkholderiales; family Burkholderiaceae_C; genus Rhodoferax. Next base: position 12,291 of record JBIIVW010000050.1, read on the forward strand.
TTTTCAAAATATTTTCCCTGCTACCTCTGGGGCTGGCCCATGCCTTGGGGTGGATCCTGGGCTGGCTGGTGTTTTGCGTTTCGGGTGTCTACCGCAGGCGTTTTTTGGCCCACGCGCGCCTGGCCGGTATGAGCTGGCGGCAATGGCGGGGTGCCGTGGGGGAGAGCGGCAAGCTCGTCGTCGAGTTGCCGCGCCTGTGGCTGGGTCGGCCCGTAGCTGTGCAGTGGGATGGCGCCGGGCACGTGGAGGCCGCGCTGGCCTTGGGGCACGGTGTGGTGTTTTTGACGCCCCATCTGGGCTGCTTTGAAATCACGGCGCAGGCCTACGCGCAGCGCTACGGCCAAACCCACCAGCCCATGACCGTGCTGTTTCGCCCCCCGCGCCAAGCCTGGTTGCGCTCGGTCGTGACTGCAGCGAGGGCCCGTCCCGGCCTGCATACCGCGCCCACCACGCTGGCGGGCGTCAAGCAAATGATCAAAGCTTTGAAGCGGGGCCAGTCCCTGGGTTTGCTGCCGGACCAGGTGCCACCCCTGGGGCAGGGCGTCTGGATGCCTTTTTTTGGTCGTGAGGCCTACACCATGACCCTGTCCGCGCGCCTGGCCCAGCAAACCGGTGCGACTGTGCTGATGGCCTGGGGCGAGCGCCTGCCTTGGGGGCGTGGTTTTCGGGTGCACGTTCAACCATTGCGCGCCCCTCTGCAAGCCGATGCGGCGCAGGCAGCAGGCGCCATCAATCAGGAGATGGAAGCGTTGATTCGCCAGTGCCCGCAGCAGTACCTGTGGGGCTACGCGCGCTACAAGCAACCGCGCCAGGAGGCCTGATGAGCAGTCGTCTTGTGAGCCGGGCTGGCGTGGGGGTGATGCGTCTGATCGGCCGCCTTCCGCTGTCTTGGGTGCGTGCCCTGGGGTGGGTTTTGGGTTGGTTGCTGTACCAGCTGGCGGCTCCTAGGCGGCGTGTCGCCCGGACCAATTTGCGCCTGTGTTTTCCGGATAAATCCCGGGCCGAAATCCGGGCACTGGTGATCGGTACGTTTATCCACTTTGCTCAGGCTTGGCTGGACCGGGGCTGGCTCTGGCATGGCGCGCCCGAGGTGGTGCGCAAGCGCCTGAGTTTGACGGGTGCCATGAATGAACTACAGGGCAGCGAGCCGGTGGTTATCTTTGCGCCGCACTTTGTTGGTTTGGATGCGGGCTGGACTGCCCTGACCCAGCAGCTGCCCCGACACTTCACCACCATCTACACCGACCAGTCCAACAAGGTACTGGATGCCTGGATTCTGGCCGGGCGCCAGCGGTATGGATCGGCCCAGCTCTTTGGCCGCGCGGCGGGTGTGAAGACCATCGTGGCCGCGTTGCGCGCGGGTGACCCGCTCTATTTGTTGCCAGACATGAACTTTGGCCTTGAGGACTCGGTGTTTGTGCCCTTTTTTGGTGTCTCAGCTGCCACCGTGCCCTCGCTGTCGCGTTTTGCCCGGCTGGGGCGGGCCAAGGTCGTGCCGGTGATCACCCGCCTCACACGCCAAGGTTACGAAGTGCAGGTGATGCCGGCTTGGCCGGGCTTTGGGTCGGCGGATGCCGTAGCGGATACGGCCCGCATGAACCAGTATTTGCAGACCTATATTGACACCATGCCAGACCAATACTTCTGGGTTCACAAACGCTTCAAGGATCGCCCGCCGGGTGTACCCCCGGTATACTGAAAATATGACGATTTCGGCCTCTAGCCGGCAGACTATAAGGTTTTTATTGCTTATTTCTGTAGCTAATTTGCAGCTGTTTTGGCGATCAAAGCGGGCTTGTTACGCGTGATCGAGTGGCTGGTCCACGGTGGGCTGTTGGGGATGGGCCCATTGCCACAGCAGCGTGGCGATTTCGTCAATGCCCTGGCGTTTGGGTGATGAAAACAGGCGTACCTCACCGCCGCCCGCCTGCAGCTTCATGATCGACAGCGCCTTGTTTTGTTCCACCCGGGTCAGCTTGTCCGCCTTGGTCAAAACCACCAAAAACTTGAGCCCTTCTTCGACCCGCGGGCGCACGATATCCAGCAGGATCTCATCGAGCTCGGTCAGGCCGTGGCGGGGGTCGCACATGAGCACAATTGCCTTGAGGTTTTCGCGCGTAACCAGATAATTGGCCATGACCTGCTGCCAACGGATCTTGTCGGCCTTGGGCACTGCCGCATAGCCGTAGCCCGGCAAGTCGGTCAGGATGGCGTCGGTGACGCCCTGCTTGCCCAGTGAGAATAAGTTGATGTGCTGGGTGCGGCCAGGCTTCTTGGAGGCAAAGGCCAGTTGCTTTTGCTGCGTCAGGGTATTGATGCAGGTGGACTTGCCCGCATTGGAGCGGCCAACGAACGCAAACTCCGGCACCTCCATGGCAGGAAGAAAGTGCAACTGGGGTGCTGTGGTCAGAAATTTGGCCGTGTGAAGCCAGCCCAGCGCAATGGCTGCAGCCTTGGCTGCCTCATCCGCAGGGGGTGTTGCAGGGGCCGAAGCCTTGGGGTTTGTATTGGTAGTCATTATTTAAAGAGAAAAAACCCGATGTCGCATTGTAGAATCACACTGTTTTGCCCACCTGATGCGACATGCCCCTATGAAGTTTCTCACCCATTTTTTGATTGCTGCCTCACTGGCCGCTTCTGCTGTTTCTACTTTTGCTGCTGAGGGAGCCAAGCCAGCGCCTGCGGTAGCGGCCAAGCCTGACCTGGCCAAAGGCGAGGCATCTTTTGCAGTCTGCGCGGCGTGTCATGCGGCCGATGGGAACTCCAGCATTCCCGTCAACCCCAAACTGTCGCAGCAGCACCCTGAATACCTGGTCAAGCAACTGCAGGAGTTCAAGTCAGGCAAGCGGGCCAACGCCATCATGTCCGGATTTGCGGCCACGCTGAGCGACGATGACATGCGCAATATTTCTTATTGGCTTGCCACCAAGCCTGCCAAGGCCGGTTTTTCCAAGGACAAAGAAATGGTCGCTTTGGGTGAACGCATTTACCGCGGTGGCATTGCTGACCGCCAGGTGCCTGCCTGCGCCGGTTGCCACAGCCCCAATGGCGCTGGCATTCCTTCGCAGTACCCTCGTATGAGCGGCCAGCATGCCGATTACACGGCAGCCCAGTTGACCGGTTTTCGTGACGGTGTTCGCAAGAACAACCTTCAGATGACCCAGGTGAGCGCCAAGCTCAATGACCGCGAAATCAAGGCCGTATCGGACTACATCGCCGGTTTGCGCTAACCCAAGTCACTTGGCGCAGGGGACTGGGTCCGTTTATTGATTGAACTAAACGCTGCTACTACTCCCCAAGCTGGGCAGGTCCATTTCAAGATGGGGCTGCCCATTTTTTTTGAGTCCAAGACAATCCACCCATGACAGTTTCCACGCAAGGCCTTGAGCTCAAGACCGGTTCACGCACCCTGCGTGCGGCCGTCGAGTTGCTGTCGTCGATGCGGTTCTCGATTTCTTTGCTCACCGTCATCTGTATTGCATCGGTGATTGGCACCGTACTCAAGCAGCAAGAGCCGGCCAACAATTACGTCAACCAGTTTGGCCCCTTTTGGGCCGAGGTGTTTGGCGCAGTCAGTCTCTACTCGGTCTACAGCGCGTGGTGGTTTTTGCTGATCCTGGCGTTTTTGGTCATCAGCACCTCTCTTTGCATTGCGCGCAACACGCCCAAAATCCTCATCGATTTCAAAACCTACAAAGAAAACATCCGGGTTCAAAGCCTCAAGGCCTTTGGCCACCGGGCCCAGGCCGATCTGAATGAAACCCCCGAGGCGGCAGCGCAGCGCATCGGGCAGATGCTGTCGGGTGGCGGCTGGAAGGTCAAGCTTCAGCAGCGGGGCGTAACGACGGGTACCAACGCAGACGAGGCGGGCTGGATGGTGGCGGCCAAAGCGGGCGCGGCCAACAAGTTTGGCTACATTGCAGCCCACAGCGCCATCGTTTTGGTGTGCCTGGGCGGGTTGCTGGACGGGGATCTGGTCGTTCGGGCGCAAATGTGGTTCAACGGCAAAACGGCTTACAACGGCGGCGGCATGCTTGCCGATGTCAAACCGGAGCACCGCCTGAGCGACCGCAATCCGACCTTTCGCGGCAACCTGATGGTGACCGAAGGCACTCAGTCCAGCACGGCTATTTTGAATCAGAGCAATGGCATCCTGGTTCAGGACTTGCCCTTTGCAGTCGAGTTGAAAAAATTCATTGTGGAGTATTACTCCACTGGCATGCCCAAGCTGTTTGCCAGCGAGATCATCATTCACGACCTGGAGACGGGAGAAAAAATACCCAAGCGGGTGGAGGTCAACCATCCCGCCCGCCACAAGGGTGTGGAAATCTACCAGTCGGGGTTCGATGATGGGGGCTCCCGGGTCAAGCTCAAGGCAGTGCCCATGAATGCGGCCACCCATCCGTTTGAAATCGAGGGCGTTATTGGTGGCAGCTCGGAGCTGACCAATGGCGCGGAAAAGTTGTCGGTTGAGTATGTGGGCCTGCGGGTGATCAATGTCGAAAACTTTGCCGCTGACAAAGCCTCCGGCGTAGACGTGCGAAAAGTGGACTTGCGTGAATCGCTCGACGCCCGCCTGGGTGCTGCCAACAAGGCCGTCACCGCCAAAGAGTTGCGCAATGTGGGGCCCAGCATCACTTACAAGCTTCGTGATGCCTCGGGCCAGGCGCGTGAATTCCACAACTACATGCTGCCCGTCACGATGGGAGAGGGGGCGTCGGTGTTCCTGATGGGGGTGCGCAACTCGCCCGCCGACACGTTTCGGTATTTGCGGGTGCCAGCGGATGAGGAGGGCAGCAGCGAGTCCTTTTTCCGGATTAAGGCCGCGCTGGCCGATCCGGCCACGCGTGCGCTGGCGGTTGAGCGGTATGTGCGCGGTGCTGTGGACCCGAGCCGCCCTGACCTGAAAACACCGCTGGCCGCCTCGGCGTCGCGGGCCTTGACCCTGTTTGCCGGCACGTCCACTGGAACATCCTTGCCCAACGGCACCAAGCCCACGGGCGGTTTGCAGGCCATTGCCGACTTCCTGGAGACCAATGTGCCCGAGGTCGAGCGGGCGCGGGCCAGCGATGTGTTGATTCGCATCCTGAACGGCGCCCTGTTTGAGTTGACGCAGCTCACCCGGGAGCGGGCGGGCTTGAAACCATTGCTACCCACTGACGCCACCCAGGCCTTCATGACCCAGGCTGTGCTGGCCCTGAGTGATTCGCAGGCTTACCCTGCGCCCATGGTCTTGCAGTTGACCGACTTCACCCAAGTTCAGGCCAGTGTGTTCCAGGTGGCCCGCGCGCCCGGCAAAAATATTGTTTATTTGGGATGCACCCTGCTCATCCTGGGGATTTTTGCCATGTTGTACATCCGCGACCGCCGACTGTGGATCTGGCTGGCACCGCGCAAGGTCAACGGGCTTGATGTGACAACGGCCACGCTGGCGCTGTCGAGCAACCGCAAGACGATGGACGGCGATCGCGAATTTGAGCAGCTGAAATCCAGGCTGATTGGCATCAAGGAAACATGACATGACCACTGCAACCACTGTGTCCACCACACTGAGTCTCAATGAAGGCTATTTCACCCAGCGCAACTGGTTTGACTGGGTATTTGCTGCCTTGGTGGTGGCCGGTGCCTTGTATGTATTCATGGGTTACCACGGTGCCATGGATGTGTACGAGCAGGGCATTTTGTTGGGCGCCGTGCCCAGCGCCATTGCATTGGCCTGGTTTTGGCGGCCCTTGCGCACCCTGATGCTGGCGGTGGCCGGCTTGTCGCTGCTGGGCATCGCGTCTTACCAGGGCACGCTGGCGAACGCCGACAACGTGTTCTGGCTCAAATATTTCCTGTCCAGCCAGTCGGCCATTTTGTGGATGAGCGTGCTGTTCTTCATGAGCACCATTTTTTACTGGATCGGCATGTTCTCGAGCCGGCAAGGCGATGCCATGGCCCTGATTGGGTCACGGCTGCTTTGGGTGGCGGTAGCGCTGGCTCTGATAGGCACGATGGTGCGCTGGTACGAGAGTTACTTGCTGGGCGCCGACGTTGGCCATATTCCTGTGAGCAACCTGTATGAGGTGTTCATCATGTTCTGCTGGATGACCGCTGCGTTTTACCTGTACTTTGAAGATCAGTACAAGACCCGTGCTCTGGGCGCTTTTGTCATGCTGGTGGTGAGTGCCGCCGTGGGTTTCTTGCTGTGGTACACGCTGGTGCGGGGCGCGCATGAGATCCAGCCCCTGGTGCCAGCCCTCAAAAGCTGGTGGATGAAGCTGCACGTGCCGGCCAATTTCATTGGCTACGGCACGTTTGCCCTGGCCGCGATGGTAGCCTTTGCTTACCTGATCAAGCAGCAAGCCACCGAGACACGCTGGTACAAATTGGCGCCGCTGTGGCTGCTGGGCATTGTGTTGTGCTTTGAGCCCATCGTGTTTCGCCAGTCGCCAACGGGCGGGATGAGTGACTATTGGGCAGTGTATTTCGGCATCTCGGCGTTGATGATCGGCGGCATTTTGCTGGGGCGCCGCCAGATTGCCTCGCGCCTGCCGTCGTTCGAGATTCTGGATGATGTGATGTACAAATCCATTGCGGTAGGGTTTGCGTTCTTCACCATTGCCACCGTGTTGGGTGCCCTGTGGGCGGCGGATGCCTGGGGTGGCTACTGGAGCTGGGACCCCAAAGAGACCTGGGCACTGATCGTCTGGCTGAACTACGCCGCCTGGCTGCACATGCGCCTGATGAAGGGCTTGCGGGGGACTGT
>JBIIVW010000217.1:0-5733 GCA_044339205.1 Rhodoferax sp.
CGGCGCTTTGAGAGCGAACGAACCTTGGTGGGCTTGGACTGAAAGAATTTTTGACTATTCCCCTACCCATGGTTTGAAACTGGGGCTATTCGTGCTCCAAACTCGCGATTAGTTGAGAAGAATCATTCCATCGGCCGATATGAGCCCTACAGTGAATCAGAAATGCTCGTTCATTTCCGCCTGAGGGGGTCACCATGTATGAAGCTTTCAAGTTTGGGTTTATCTTTCTATCGTCGGTTTTTTTGGCTGGGTGCTATGTCGTCCCAGAGCGTACAACCGATGGCCGACTCATCTACCAACACTACCCCTTGCCTCACCTCGGTTCAGAGGCGCCAGCCCTCATTGGAAGCGGCGCAGTTCAATCAGGTGTGTTGTCCGCTGCTGACCTGCCTGTGCGTCTTTATCCTGCCAACGAAATAGCGGCCGGAACAGGTCTGATAACGGGATCGGTGCGCAACCTGATGACTGGCAAGGGCGTCTTCAACGTCTCCTACCTTGGCGAAGTTCTGACGGGAGAGGCTACACGCATATCTAACGAGGAACGCAAGGGTGTGGCCAGTGCCTTTAGCCCCAAGGGCATGTACATGTCCTGTGAATATCAGATGAACACGCCCTACAAAGGCGCTGGAAAATGCACTTTTTCCAACGGAGCCGCCTACCAGATGCACATTGGTGGAAATTGAGGGTGGAGCAAACTGTCTGCCTTCGACAGAACGGGTTGATGTGTCATTTCATCGCGCCATGCGATCATTTTCTACTTGATGCGCAGCCGTTGGTGAGAGCGCGTGAGGACTTCTGAACTTGGTTTCCGGGCCGAGCCGGGTTGTCAGTTTCATTGCAAGCAACTTCAGGGCTCAGGCTTTTTTTGCCAGCAAGCTGAAGCTCTGGCCGCGCTCCAGATACATGCGCCCTTCAGTCAACTATGGACGCCACCCGGGATTGAGGTCTGCGGCTCCCTGGCACGCGACCGCCTGCACCCGCTGGCCGGCCAGCGCCACCGGTTGGGCGTGTACATGGCCGTGACAAGCCCGCGTGAATTGTCGGGAGTCCCCTGCCAAGCCGTTGAATGACTCAATTGTTGGCAATGAAGCGGTCCGCCCGCGCAGCCTTCAGAACAGCTGAAGGGTCGGGCTGCAACACCTCGGCTGGAACGCGATCGTCAAGCCAGGCATTGGGTTGCGCAAACCAGCTCACCAACTCCCAAGCGTCATAAGCGGGAGTCAACTCCGCAAGGACATGCCGCAGCGCCGGTGGCCGGGTCATGTCACGCAGGTTGAACTGAAAAATTGGAAACCAGATGCGTGTCTGCCAGCCAAACCCGATCACTTCCTGGTCAGCGATCAGGCACGCAAGCGTGTCTGCGTCGGGCCCACAGCGGCGACCCGACAGAGCCAGCAGTTCCCCGTCCCGGGCGAGCCCGCCGCTGCCCCGCAAGGCCATCAGCATGGAGAGGAACTGATCATCGGTGCAGCCCGGAGACAAACCAGAATACGGCAGATTTTCCGGCCCACGCTTGATGCTGAAGCGCGCAAGGTGGTGCGCCGTGGCCGTGACGAGAGCAGGAATGATTTGCATGGTGTCCCCGGGATCTATCCCCGACGTTAAGCGGTGCAAATCATTTTTTCTGTGCGCTTGACCCCATACACCCCGCTGTGCGCTGCGGGATGGATCTGAAAAATCCGCAGCGTTCGGCATCGCACAGACTGCTGCTGGCCGGGGGCATATTGTTGGCGACTTGGGATTGCCCGAAGCAACCGCACACCGGTTGCTCGTGCCCCACAGCTTGTTAACAGGAGAAGTACATGGACAAGATCGATCCCCCAAAAACACTTGGGGTCTTCAAGCCGGTGGGACACACCGTGATCGCCTACCGGTCAGATGCAGACCTACAGGCGGCATTGAGCTCATTGGCCGAAGCGGGATTTCCTGAGTCGGCCTGCGCGCGTTACACACCAGCGGAAATGAAGGCCCAAGTTGACTTACAACTTGAATCCGCAAGCCCGCTCGCGACTTTTGGATACGAACTGGACCTGGTCAAGGCCCATGGGGCGCTGGCCGAGGACGGATGCAGCTTTCTGGTTGTACATGCCCCGGAAGACGCCGAAGCAGAGCGTGTGGCGGCGATAGCCCGGGCAACACAAGCTGTGACGGCGCAGCATTACGGCACCTTCATGATCGAGGACGTCATCGCACTGCCGCCGGGGAACGTACCGGCATCCTGAAAAACGAACGGCACACACTGGTGCCGTTCGAGCGTGGGACCCTACTGGTAGCCGACGCCCATCACGTAGTCGCGCAACAGCGCCTCTTCGTGGTTGCCGGCAACCAGCAAAGCCCGCAGTCCATCGCGTGCATTCAACACACCCAAGGGCTGCCCGTTGGCACTGACCAACAGCACGTAACCCAGATTGCGGGCCTGCATGGCTGCCAGCACGTCGGACAGCAAATCCTCGGGCGCGCAGGTCGAGAATTCCCGGATCATCACATCGCCCGCATGAGTGGCAAAGAAATCAGCCTGACCCAACCCCAAGTGCCTGATGAGCAGGGTTTCCGTGATGGTGCCCACCGCGGCACCGGCCTCGTCGCACACCACCACGACGCTGATTTGTGTGCCTGACAGCTGCGCAGCCACCTCAACGAGTCGGGTACCAGCAATCACAGTGAGCAGCCGCGAGCGAGCCACGACTTCAATGCTGCCGACCAGCACAGGTGCCGTAGCGCCGTTTTCCGCGCCCGCCACAGCCGGGTCCTCGGAAGCGGGATCGCGAGGCGAAAGTGGCGATTGTTCAGCCATCATGTCAAGGCACGCAGGAAGGACAGCAGCGCATCATTGAATACCTGCGCATGCGACACGTTCAGCCCGTGCGGTGCGCCGTTCACACTGACCAGTTGGCTGCGGGCTACGGTGCGTTGGGTGCGCTGACCCGAGCCTTCGAGAGGCACGATGGCGTCGGCAGCGCCATGTATCACCAACGTGGGCACCGTCACCTTCTTCAGATCTTCACGAAAGTCGGTCGTGGCAAACGAATCCATGCACGCCAAAGCCGCCGCTTGCGCCGACTGGTGGCACAGGGCGATTGCCTCGCGACGTTGCGCCTCGGTGACCTGTAGCACACCGTTGGCCGAGAAAAAGTCCGTGGTGAACTGCTCAAAAAAGGCATGGCGGTCCTGCTCAAGTGCCTGCCTCATCTGCTTCGCGGCCTCAGGGGTGAGCGGCCCCTCGGGGTTGTCTGCTGTCTTCATCAGGTACGGTGGCACGGCTGCCGCAAACACCACGCTGCGCAGGCGGGATTCGCCGTGGCGTGCAATGTAGCGCGCGACTTCGCCCCCACCCATCGAGAAGCCCACCAGCGTCACGTCCTGCAGCGCGCACTGGTCCAGCACCCGCTGCAGGTCGTCAGCCAGCACGTCGTAGTCATAGCCCGATGACGGCTTGTCCGAGCGCCCGAAGCCACGCCGGTCATACGTGACCACTCGGTAGCCCGCGGCTTGAAGCGCCGACACCTGAGGCGCCCAAGCCTGGGCTGTCAGCGGCCACCCATGGATCAGCACCACGGGCCGCCCACCGCCACCGGTGTCTTCAATGTGCAGGTACACCGTATCGGCGGCCACGGTGCCGGCGCCCGTGCCCTCCGGGCTGGCCATGGCGCCCGCGGCGGCGCCGCCCAAGGCGCCGGCAACGGCACCCACCGTGGCACCGACCACAATTCCCACAGGGCCGCCCACCGCGACACCGATGGCTGCGCCTGTGGCTGCACCGGCTATCAAGCCGCCACCCGCCAGCACCGAGTTGGCCTCGCGCTCGGCCTCAAGGGGTTCAAGCGGTGTCTGCGCTGCAGCGCTCAGGTCTTGCGACGGGATGCCGTGACCAGGGTTGGCTTGCTCGTCAAGGTCTTTGTCGACAGGCTCAATCTTGGATGGGGGGATGGTCGATGGAAACATGGGCTTCTCCTGATTGGGTTGAAGCGGGAATGAGCAGGAGGCTCAACCGGTCAACTGTGGAGTAACTTTAGGCGCCTGATGACGGTCCGGTCTGTGCGACGGCGTACCCATGCTGAAAAGCTGATTGGCCGGAAGGCACGCGGGGCTCAGGAGGATGTGGCATTGAGCTACGTTCGTGTCCCCCGCCCGCTGCGCAGGCTCCTCCTTGACCTCACTGCGCTGAATGCCACACCCTCCTGAACCTGCCAACATGGATGGCGCTCACTGGCTATTGAAGCATTGCATGCCAACATGGCTGGCTGAAGATGTCACCGGGGTGGATGGCGCAGCGGCATCAAGGAGGAGGATCGGGCGAAGCCCGATCCGGGGGACAGCCGCGGAGCCATTCACCCCGGTGGCATCGGCCCCCACAAAACCAAAATGCAAGCCTTTTAACCCTCCAGCCGGCGCTCTACCTGCCTGAATAGCTATTGATTAAGTAGTAAATCCAGCATCTGCTCAGACCACTGAATCGAGGCTTCCTCATACAAGATGCCCTTTTTCAGAATCATGTGGTGAATCTGCGCCGCCCGGGGCAGCGTGGCAGCGGCCGGAAAATCGCGTTCCTCAATTTCACGGTAAGTCTGCAGCCGCTCCCGGTGCAAGGCAATACGGCGCTGTAATTCGGGCTCCAGTTCCAGCGGCCCGATGGCGGCATCCGCCCGCAGGCGCACCATGAACTCGTCGCGCAAATCAATCGGTGCCGACGCCTCGCACGACCAGCGAACCAACTCATGGCGCCCCGCCTCCAGCACGCGGTATTCGCGCTTGCGGGTCTTGCCGGCGTCCGGTGCGCTGCTGGACTCGATCCAGCCTGCGGCCTCCATGCGCGCCAGTTCGCGGTAAATCTGCTGGTGCGTAGCGTGCCAAAAATAACCAATCGACTTGTCAAACCGACGCGCCAAGTCATAACCCGACGACGACTTTTCAATCAATGAGGTGAGCAAGGCGTGGGACAAAGACATGGCTTGAGTCTAAGTGGTGCAAACCCTCTATGCAACTGGTTGCACAACTGGCATGATTTGCGTAGACTGCTGCAACTGGTTGCATAGCTTTGTACCCAACCGCGCTTGCCTTTGCCGCACAACCGAATCAACATCCACACTTCTTTGAGGATCTTTATTTCATGACGACCTACCCCCACATGCTCCAGCCCCTCGACTTGGGCTTTACCACCTTGCGCAACCGGGTGATCATGGGCTCCATGCACGTGGGCCTTGAGGAAGCCAAAGATGGCTTCAAGCGCATGGCCGCGTTTTATGCCGAGCGCGCGGCCGGAGGTGTGGGCCTGATCGTCACGGGTGGCATTGCCCCCAACGACCGGGGCCGCCCCATGCCCGGCGGCGCCCGCATGACCACCCCTGAAGAAGCCGCGCACCACCAGGTCGTCACTCAGGCCGTGCACGAAGCGGGCGGCAAGATCGCCATGCAGATTCTGCACTTTGGCCGCTACGCCTACCACCCGGACCTGGTCGCGCCCAGCGCCCTGCAAGCGCCCATCAACCCGTTTCGCCCGAACCCACTCAGCACCGAGGAGGTCGGCCAGACCATCACCGACTTTGTGAACTGCGCCGCACTAGCCCAGTCCGCCGGCTACGACGGCGTGGAAATCATGGGCTCCGAGGGCTACTTGCTTAACGAGTTCATCGCCGCGCGCACCAACCAGCGCGACGACGAATGGGGCGGCAGTTACGAGAACCGCATCCGTTTCCCCGTGGAGATCGTGCGCCGTACGCGCGAGCGGGTGGGCCC
>JBIIVW010000218.1:0-5704 GCA_044339205.1 Rhodoferax sp.
GCCGACGCACAAGAACAGCCATATCGAAGAATTGTTGCCGCATCACTGGCAGCCGACAAAACCTTAACGGCGACTTCGTGCCATCAAGGCACCAGTCACGTCAATCTGTGTTGCCCACCCGCTTACACAGAGCTAGCAAATCGCAAGATGCTACTACCGGTCAGTGCCTTCTGGAGTCGCTCACGGCCAAAAACCGAATGACTCCTGACGCTGCATTACAGACACCAAATCAAAACAGAAAATCTTGGGTATTCCCGGAATACACAAGATCAGGCTTCAACCTTTTGGGGTCAGGAGCAATAGACATTTGGTGAAAAATCTGCGCCACTCGCTCCTACTTCACCACCCAACTCACCGCCAGCAGCCCCCCAATCATCACCGGCTGGTGCACCATGTAATAACTCAGGCTCCAGCGCCCCAAGCCCACCAGTGGCTTGAGCGGGGCTGGCAGGGGCCGCGTGAAAGCCGCAGGGCGATGGCGCGACAACCAGTCGCCTGCTGCCACACCCCACCACATCACGCCCAGCCAGGGCAGCAGCGGCACGTAGTCTTCAGTCACCGGATTGCGGGTCACCAAGCCCAACCAATTGAACAGGGGTGAGTTCATTATTTCAACAAAATGGCCTGTAGCCGGCGTGATGATTGCATAAATGTATATGAATTTCATAGCAATGACCACGGCGCCCGCCAGCCACAGCCAGGCGCGCCAGTGCGCGGTCAGACGCACGATGAACAGCATCACGGCCATGCCATGCAGCACACCAAAATAGATGAAGCTTTGTGGGTACATGAGCCACGAGCCCGCGCTGACCAGCAGCGCGCAGCCCGCTATTTGCGCCCAACGGCGTCCAAAACGGGACCAACTCTGCCCCTGAGCCAGAGCAATGGCCTGGCCTAGCCCCGCACAAAACAAAAACAGACTCAGAATGAGCGTGCGCTGACCAGTCCAAAAAGTGTCGCGGTAAAAATCCTGTTGCCAAAAACCAAAGTGATTGAGGTCAAAGCCGAAGTGAAACGCGGTCATCCAGACCATGGCCAGCCCGCGCAAGGCGTCCACGGCCTCAAATCGGCCGGAAAAAGTGGGGGGGTGTTTGCGGATCATCATTTGACGATACCCGATCGTCACCAACAATTTACATCGTGATGGTGCTTCAGGCTTGAGCCTGAGGCCCCAAGACCCGGGAAGCCGGTTTTATCAACCCACAGAAAGTACCTATGGCGACTACCCCCACCAGCGCAGAGGCCGAGGCCCCCAAGGCCGCCCCAACCCGGAAACCCCGTGCTGCGCCACCCATCGCCGCAGCCAGAAAGCGCACACGCTCGGTGCCAGCCCATGCCAAGCTCAAAGCGTCTGCGCCAGCCGCCCGCCCCACGCTGAAGCAAGTGGCCACCAAAAGCCGGAAAAAGGTCAACTTGGTGGTGCATTTGACGCGTGACGCCTCGCTCAAGCTCATTGACTCCCAGCGCGCCATCTGGCTTGCCGGCCTGGGCGCGCTGGCCAAAGTCACCACCACCACCGGCACCAAAGGCGAGCAGGCTTTTGAGGCCTTGATCAAAGCAGGCGAAAAGCTCGAATCCCAGGCCCGGGGCGCTATTGACACCAATGCCGACCTGCTGAAGCTCAAGATCAACGATGCCAGCAAGGTGGTGGACGAAGGCATTGACACCGTAGGCGATGCATTTGATACCCGCGTCAAGCAGGCGCTGGCCCGCCTGGGCTACCCCAAACCCCGGTTGGCCACCAAGTAGTTTGCCGGCGCGCTAGCGCTTGTATTGCGTGGGGCAATAGGCCCGGTTGACCTCGGGCAGGCGCAGCGCCGCGTGTTTGGTCACCCGCCCGGTGACCCGCTTGCGCCACATGCGAAAGGAACTTGGTTTGAGTTCCCGGCGCATCAACTCGATCACGCGGGATTCGTTCAGGTCATAAAGCCGCTCAATGGCTTCGAACGAGGTCCGATCCTCCCAGGCCATCTCGATGATTCGGGACACATCACCTGCAGCCAGCAGAGTCTTTGGCTTGCCCATGATCAGCGCAACGCCTTGTCGATGGCGGCCACCAGCGTGGGGCTGTCGGGTTTCATGGCGCTCTGGAAACTCCCCACCACCTTCCCACTGCGGTCAATTAGGTATTTGTGGAAATTCCAGCCTGGCGCCTGGCCTGTGGCTTTCTCCAACTCTTTGTAAAACGGGTTCTTGCTCGCACCCGAGACCACCGTTTTGCTCATCATGGGGAACTTGACGCCATAGGTGTTGAAACAAAAGTCAGCAATTTCTTTGGCAGTGCCGGGTTCCTGCTTGCCAAAATCATTGGAAGGAAAACCCAGCACCACCAGACCCTGCTTTTGGTACTTGGCGTGTAGCGCCTCCAGCCCTTGGTATTGGTTGGTGAAGCCACAGTAACTGGCGGTGTTGACCACCAAAATTGTTTTACCGGCGTACTGGCACAGGTTCTGGGGCGCCTCGTCCTGCAGGCGCGCAAACTGGTGCTGCAACAGGCTGGGGCAAGCCGCTGCATCTTTAGCCGGTTGGGCGGCCTGCGCTAAAGCACCGGGGTAAACACCCCAGGCGAGCGTCAACATCGCGGCTAGAACAAAATTGGGCAAGATTTTCATGAATGTTACGAGTATGTGGGCATTTTTTCAACTTTATCCGACTTCTGTCAGCACCCGGTTTAGCGGGGCTTTGAGCCGATGAGCCTGCAGGTGGTGTGGTTCAAACGCGACCTGCGCCTGCATGACCACGCGGCCCTGCACCATGCGGCGGCCAGTGGCCCGGTGCTGTGCCTCTACGCCATCGAGCCCAGCATTTGGGCGCAACCCGACGTCAGCAACCAGCATTACCAGTTCATTCTGGAAAGCCTGCGCGACCTGAACAGCGAAATGCGCCACTACGGCGGGCAGGTGCATGCCGTGTGCGGCGAGGTCACCACCCTGCTGGCCCAATTGCACGCTGCCGCACCCATCGCAACCCTGCATTCGCATGAAGAAACGGGCAACAACGTCACGTTCCAACGCGACTTGGCTGTGGCTAGGTGGTGTCGGGAACACGGTGTGGCTTGGCATGAACACACCCAGTTTGGAGTGATTCGTCGCCTCAAAGACCGCAACCTGTGGCAAGCCCACTGGCAAGGACACGCCAACGCGCCGCGCTGGCCCACCCCCGCGCTGGACGTACTGCGATTTGCCGTGCTGCCGCTGCAAACGTGGATGGACCAAAGCGCGCCAAGCCCTCAAGCGCTGGGGCTCGCTGGCAACCAGCCGCCCCACCGCCAGACGGGTGGCCGGCGCTCAGGCCTGGCGGTGCTGAAAAGTTTTTTGGAAAGCCGGTCCGCCCAGTACCGGGGCGGCATCTCCTCGCCTCTGTCGGCTCCCAGCGCCTGCTCGCGGCTTTCTCCGTACCTGGCTTACGGCTGCCTGAGCCTGCGCGAGGTAGTGCAAGCCACACGCCGACAAACCCAGCGGCTGCCCACCGAGAGTGGCCACCACAAACGCGGCCTCACTGCCTTCACCAGCCGACTGTTCTGGCATTGCCACTTCATTCAAAAGTTGGAGAGCGAGCCCGAACTGGAATGGCGCAACGTGCACCGGGGTTATGACGGCCTGCGCGAGCCGGACTGGGACGGTGCGCACTTTGACGCCTTGGTGGCCGGGCGCACCGGCTGGCCCATGGTGGATGCGTGCGTGGTGATGCTGCGGGAAACCGGCTGGATCAACTTTCGCATGCGGGCCATGCTGGTGTCGGTAGCCGCCTACCCGTTGTGGCTGCACTGGAGAGACGTGGGCCTATGGCTGGCGCGGCAGTTTCTGGACTACGAGCCCGGTATTCACTGGAGCCAGATGCAGATGCAGTCAGGCACCACCGGCATCAACACCACCCGGGTCTACAACCCCATCAAACAGGCGCAAGACCACGACCCGCAGGGGCACTTTGTGCGGCGTTGGCTACCGGCCATGCGCAAGGTACCCGACGCCTGGCTGTTTGAGCCCTGGAAAATGCCGTCCGACCTGCAACAGCGCTACGGCGTGCAAGTGGGCGTGGACATTGCCATGCCGTTGGTGGACCTGGAAATAGCCACCCGATCAGCCAAGCAGCGCCTGCATGCCCTGCGGGCCCAACCCAAGGTGCGCGCGGCCAAGGCCGCCATTGTGGCCAAACATGGCTCGCGCCAGCGCCGGGCCAACCCGCGCACCCAAACGAAGGCAAACAGCCACCAACTCGGACTGGAATTTGAATGAAGATGCGAAAAAAATCAGAACTGCCCAGCAAGGTCTGCGTGACCTGCGGGCGACCCTTCAACTGGCGAAAAAAATGGGAGGCGGTTTGGGACGAGGTGAAGTACTGCTCCGACCGTTGCCGCCAAACCAAAAAGACAAGCCCATGACCACCCTGATTTACTGGTTCCGAAATGATCTGCGCCTGACGGACAACCCCGCCCTCTTGCAAGCTTGCTCTGGCGCTACCCATGTGGTGCCCGTCTACTGCCATCTGCCCACCGACCGGGAGACCACCCGCTGGGGTTTTGAGCGCATGGGCGCGCAGCGCCAACGCTTTTTGGCTGACACCCTGCGGGACCTGGCCGCCCAACTCCAGGCGCGAGGCAGCCGGCTGGTGGAATGTGTGGGGCACCCGCACGAAGTACTACCGGCGCTGGCCAAGGCGATGCAAGCCAAGGGCGTGGTGTGCGAAGACATTGCTACTCCAGAGGAAGAAGCCCAAGTAGCGAGCCTGCGCGCCGCAGGTCTGGCGGTGAACACCGTGTGGCAATCCAGCTTGCTGGACCTGGACGACTTGCCATTTGATGCTGGCGCCTGCCCGGAGGTATTCACGGCCTTTCGCCAAGCGGTTGAGCGCGCAAAGGTCTTGCCGGCAACCCCCTTGAAGGCGCCATCGGTGTTACCGCCCTTGCCACAGTCACATGAAGGCCTGCTGGCAGACATCGGCAGCCAGGCGCTTGAACGCGCGCAGCCTGCCGCCCTGCCAGATGCCCGTTCGTCTTTTCCCCACCACACACCGGCGTTTGCAGGGGGCGAGACTGCGGCTGCGGTCCACATACAGCGTTATTTCTCCACACCTCAGGTCAGCGGCTACAAAGCCACACGCAACGGTTTGACGGGCACCGACTACTCCAGCAAGTTCTCACCCTGGCTGGCCACGGGCGCCTTGTCCGCGCGCACGGCTTACGCCGGGCTCAAGCGGTTTGAGCAAACCCATGGAGCCGATGACGGCACCTACTGGCTGTGGTTTGAACTGCTATGGCGGGACTACTTTCGATTGATCCAACTCAAACATGGCGATTACATGTACCGCGCACGGGGCCTGCGGGACGACGCACCGCCACCCGCGCACAACCCGCGAGGCTTTGCGCGCTGGTGCGCCGGCACCACAGGAGAGCCGCTGGTGGATGCCGGCATGCGCGAACTGAGTGCGACCGGCTACTTGTCCAACCGACTGCGACAAGTGGTGGCCAGCTACCTCATTTACGACCTGAACGCCGACTGGCGTGCAGGAGCAGCCTGGTTTGAATCGCAGTTGCTGGACTATGACGCCTACAGCAACCAGGGCAACTGGCTCTACATTGCCGGACGCGGCACAGACCCCCGGGGCGGACGCCGCTTTAACGTTAAAAAACAGGCGCAAGATCACGATCCCGACAAAAGCTACCAGCGGCTGTGGCAACAGGCATGAACCGCGCAGCGCCGTTTTA
>JBIIVW010000219.1:0-5624 GCA_044339205.1 Rhodoferax sp.
AGGAGTTCACGCAATCGGTCTCACATGACCTGCGGGCCTCCTTGCGCCACGTGACCGCTTATGTGCAGATCGTGACCGAAGAACTGGGTGATGCCCTCAAGCCCGATGTGGCCGCCCACCTGCAGACTGTGACCCAGGCCGCCCGCCAGATGGGGCGCCAGATTGACGGACTGACCGAACTATCGCGCCTGACCGGCCTCACGATGCAACAGACTGCGCTGGACCTGGGTGCGCTGGTGCGGGATGTGCGTTTGGAAATGCCCCCCGAGCCGCCTGAGCGGGTGATTGATTGGCAGATAGCCTCCGATGTGCCGGTTTTGCGGGGCGACCTGTTGATGATCCGCCAGGTGATGACGCACCTGTTCTCCAACGCCCTGAAGTTCTCGGCGGCCCAGGCCGTGACGCAGATCTGGCTGGACTGGCGTCTAAACGACGACGGCTTGTGCGCTGTGACGGTGACCGACAACGGCGTGGGGTTTAACCCGGATTACGCGGGCAAGTTGTTTCATGCCTTTGCGCGCCTGCACAGCCCCCGAGAGTTCGAGGGCATGGGGATGGGACTGGCCCTGACCCGAAAAATCATTGAGCGCCACGGCGGCACGGTCTGGGCCACCGCCACGCCCAAGGCGGGCTGCAGCGTCAGTTTTACGCTGCCGTTGGCTTGAACAGAATCACGCCATGAATCCCAGATTCACCGGATAGCCTGCCCTGCCAAAACGGGAAATATTTGGCAGCACGCCAGACAATTCCGCGTCGGCCACTCCAAACCACCGGGCCAGCGTGGCGGCGTATTGGTCGACCGAGGTGCTGGGCAGCAGGCGACCCTGGCCCACGTGCCACTGGTTCTCGGGCAGGTAGTTGCCCGCCGCGTCTTTGGTGTCTGACACGCTGACTGGCGGTGGTGTGCCGTAAAAGGCTTTGCCTTTGACGGCACCCCCCACGACAAAATGGTGGCTGCCCCAGCCGTGATCAGAGCCGTCGCCGTTGGAGGCCAGCGTGCGCCCAAAGTCGGATGCCGTGAAAGAGGTCACCTTGTCGGCCACCCCCATTTCGACGGTCGCCTCATAAAACGCGGTCATGGCCGCGCTGACCTTGCCCAGCAAACCGCCGTGGTCCCGCAGCAGGTTGTCATGCAGATCGAACCCGCCCAAAGACACCAAGAACACCTGTCGCCGTACGCCGAGTGCGGCCTGTCCCTTGATCAGGCGCGCCACCATTTTCATTTGTGGCCCCAGGCCATCTGTGGGGAACACGGTCGCGGGAGCAGCGCCCGCCAGCGCTGCCGTCACGGACGTCTCAGCCGCAATGGCTCGTTTGGCGACGGCGTTGTATTCGTTCTCCAGTTTCTGGGCGCGGGGCTGCTGAACGAGCGTGTTGATGGCGTCCCGCACGGCTGTTGATCCATACACCGCTGACGTGGCCGGGTTGATCCTGATCGCGCCGTTGGTGCTGAGCTGATATTGCAGCGCTGTATCACCCGACAAGAACACCGCATTGCCGGTGACGGACATGCAGGTGAACAGGGGGCTGGTGTTCAGGCTGTTGGCGATGGCCAAGTCCCCGACATTGCCCCCCCAGCCCACGGTGGAGCCTTCCGGCGACGAAGACTGCCAGATGGACTGCTGGTCATTGTGCGAAAAAAGCTGCGGGGGGCGTGGATTGGCCGCCAGGTCCGCACTGTTGTATTGGGCGCGCGTCAGGGGCACCACCAGCGGCCCGACGTTGAGTTGGACTGCCGCCTTGCCGGAGTTGAAAAGCCCGGCCAGCCCGCTCATGGCGGGGTTCAATGCAAATTGGCGTGTTACCCCCAAGGCATCCACCGGGGCGATCGTGGGGGTCAGCAATGTGGCGGTCAAATCGGACTGGGCCAGCGCAATGCCGCCAGCGCTGCGGCCCGCACCTCCGCCCCGAATAGCGCTGTATTTGTCATAACTGGCGTTGTCGTAAGTCACCACGGTGTTGGCGTAATCATTGGCGCCGTACAGAAATACACACACCAGCGCCTTGTAGTCCCCGCTGGGTGCATTGAATGCTGCGGCTTCTCCCATGGCCGCCAGGTTGAGCGCCAGAGGCAGTGCGGTGCCGGTCATGGCCAACTGGCCAGATCGCTTCAAAAAAGCCCGGCGCGTGCTTGAATCGGGTGGCAGTAGAGGCATGGCGGGCTTTCTATTTTTGAATCAGGTATTCGGCGCTGGCCATCACCATCAGCACGGCCCCGCAGAGGCGGTTGCGCTTGACGGTGTCGCTGCTGGCCGCTGTAACGGCTGTGGCGTTGAGCGCATTGACCATCAGGGCTTGGGTGGCGGGTGACAACTGGCCCGCGCACATCAGCTTGTTGAGCCGCTGCACCAGGGCTTGCGCATCGGTGACCAGGGGCAACTCTGCGGTGTAGGCCGCCTTGATGTCGCCCGAATTGATGCCGTTGTTGATGACGTTGGTCATGTAATTGAGGTAGCCCCCCACGCTGGATTCATTGACCAGCTGGAACTCGGGTGCGACGGTCCCTGCACTCAACACAGTGGAGGGCGGCACGTAGCCGGGGCGGAAAAAATTGAACACCGAGGGGGATCGCAACGGGCTTTGCCCCAGTTGGGTGGCCGCATTGCTGAGGTCGCCGATCTTCCAGTCGGTGCTGGTGGAGGTCACGTTGAAGGTGCGTGCCCATTGCACCAGGCGCATCATGGGTTCTCGCAACTTGCCGTATTCTGGCAGGGTCAGTCCGTCCGGGCTGCGCGCTTCATCATCCAGCAGGGTGGCTCTGTAAACCGCGGCGAGGTCACCGCGCACGCCCTTGCCATTGTTGGCAAACACAGCAGCCACGCGCCCGACATAGGCCGCACTCGGGTTGCTGGTGACCAGGCGCTGGATGAGTTGCTTGCTGAAAAAAGGCGCTGTGTTGGGATGGTTGAACAGGGTGTCAAGTGCTGTTTTGAGGGCATCCTTGGCCGGGGTGTTGGCAGGCACCGTCGCCCCCAGAAAGCTGGCCGCCAGCGTGGAGTGGTTGCTCCCCACCTGGACCATCGGCAGGCGCGCAAATGTGGTGTTGCCGACATTGCGGCTGCCGCCGCCCGTCTGGGTAATGGCGGTTTGCACGTTTTGGCTGTTATCCACGTCATACCCAGTGAACACCTGGGCCAGATGGCTGACCTCACTGGCGGTGTAGGAGTCTGATTTGGCACCCCCGGTGAGCTTGGGCGTGCCATTGGCGTTGAGCAGTACCAGCCCCAGGCTGAACAGTTGCATGACCTCGCGCGCGTAGTTTTCGTCCGGCTGGCTGCCCTTGCCGTCGGCCTTTTTGTTGCCTTTGGTGTTGAGGTAGTACCCCATCGCCGGGTTCAGGGTGATGGCTTCCAGCAGGTTACGGTAATTGCCAAAGGCATGGGTGTTGAGCACATCCCAGTACGCGGCTGCCGCGTGGCTGCGCCAATTGAAATTCAGTCCGGTGGACGACACCACAAAGAACTCTGACAGCGCCAGGGCCATCCGCTTGCGGGTGGCATCAGGGGCAGTCATGAGTTGGCTCCAGGCCATGGCGTCCGCTGGAGCCGTGCTGTCGTAGTAGTTGGCGGGGTTCAGCACATCACCGTAACCCTTGTTGTTGAGCCAGTCCCAACCTGTGGTGCCGATGGGCAGCGCCGTTTGCTGCAGCAACCAGGCCGAAAAGCCTGTGGCGCGCACCGACGCGATCTCGGTATCTGATGCAGAAAACTGCGCCTGCATCAAAAAACGGGCAGCCGCCTCATCGGTGGCGGCTGTCGTGTAGCGATAACCGGCCTCCTGTTGCACAGGCGGTACAACAACCGGCACAACAGGTGGAATGACGGGCCCGCCTGGGACGACCGCTTCTGAGCCGCCGCCACATCCGGCCAGGGTGGACGCCGCGGCCGCCGCCACCAGTCCGCTCCAATAGGGCGCAAGTGGGTCTGCTGTCGGGGCAGGGTCTGTCCCGGTTGGCTCAATCAGCGCATTCATCGAGTGAGGTGTCATGGGAGGGTTCCAGTGGCAAGATCGCAAGGGGTGATGGTGATCGCAGTCCACAGAATCGTAACTGAAGTCGATCCGCCAGCCGCAGAGGTCCTGAGGGTCTTGTTGAATGAAATTGATAAGAATATTGACCTCTAGCCGACGTATTTAAAAGGTTTTTAGCTATAAAAACAGGCGTAAATTCGCGTGCCTCACATCCCCGGTAAGGGCACCCGTGCCCCAAACTTGCTTCGCTTGAGGCTGAAGAAAGCTTTGACATTGCGCACATTGGCATCACTTGTGAACAGTCTTTTTGACAGCGCCAGGTAATCCGGCATGTGCGCGGCGTGCACCACCAGACAAAAGTCGGGCCCGGGTGAGACGCGGTAGCACTGCTGCACGGCGTCATCACTCGCCACCCGCGCCTCAAAGGCTGCCAGCGCGCCCTCGTCCTGGCGGTCCAGGGTGATCTCCACGATGGCGCACAAGCCGTGCCCGGCGATGGAGGCGAGTTTGTCCACACTGAGCACGGCAATCTCGCGCTCGATCAGGCCCAGCTCACGCAGCTTCTTCACGCGGCGCAAGCAGGTGGGTGGAGAGATGTGCACGTGTGCTGCCAAGGCCTGGTTGCTCAGGGAGGCGTCCAGCTGCAGCTGCGCCAGCAGCTGAAGGTCGGTGGTATCTAGCGCTATTTGTTCCATATTTATATGATTAATGAAATATTCCTATTGTTTAAAAAATGTATGAAATATAAGTCCAAATTTCATTGAAATTCAACTACATATTTCTTCTCTGTGCCCCTACGATGGAAGCACTTAATTTTTGGAGCAGTCTATGTGCGGCATTGTCGGCGCGGTTTCCAACCGCAACATCGTCCCGGTTCTGGTCCAGGGCCTGGCCCGTCTGGAATACCGGGGCTATGACTCCTGTGGCGTCGCTGTGGTGGCCGATGGCCTGAAGCGGGCCCGCAGCACCGCCCGCGTGGCAGAACTCGCCGAGCAAATCAGTGTCACCCACCTGGAGGGCAGCACCGGCATCGCCCACACCCGCTGGGCCACCCATGGCGCGCCGGTGGTGCACAACGCGCACCCGCATTTCAGCCACGGCACGGGGGCGGACGCTGCCAGCCGGCCCGGTCGCATTGCCCTGGTGCACAACGGCATCATTGAAAACCACGATGACCTGCGCGCTGCCCTGCAAGTCCGAGGCTATGTGTTTTTGAGCCAGACCGACACCGAAGTCATTGCCCACTTGGTTGACAGTCTTTACAACGGCGACCTGTTTGAAGCCGTCAAGGCCGCACTGCCCCAGTTGCACGGCGCCTACGCTATTGCCGTTTTTTGCAAGGACGAGCCGCACCGCCTGATCGGCGCGCGCGCGGGGTCGCCCCTGATTCTGGGTGTGGGTCAAGACGGGCAAGAACACTTTTTGGCCAGTGACGCGATGGCCTTGGCGGGTGTGACCGACCAGATCGTCTACCTGGACGAAGGCGATCTGGTGGACATCCAGCTGGGCAAATACTGGTTGTTTGACGAGGCTGGCAAGCCAGTCGCGCCAGCCCAGCGCCCGGTCAAGACCGTCCAGGCGCACAGCGGCGCGGCTGAACTGGGCCCGTACCGGCATTACATGCAAAAGGAAATTTTTGAGCAGCCCCGCGCCAT
>JBIIVW010000220.1:0-5603 GCA_044339205.1 Rhodoferax sp.
GCCCGCCAGCTCTGCGGATTTGCAGCGTGAGGTGCGGCGTATTCTGGCGCTGGTGGCTCCCAACGCCTCGCGTGCGAACCGTTTTCAGTACCGCCTGGACGCCGTGGCGATGCACCCGGTGTGGGGGCTGGTGGTGTTGGCGGCGGTGTTGTTCCTGATTTTTCAGGCGGTGTTTTCGTGGGCCAACCTGCCCATGGACCTGATCAAGGGCGCGATGGCCGCGGTGGGCGACTGGACGCTGGCCCACATGAATGACGGGCCGCTGCGCAGCCTGCTGGTCGATGGCGTGATTGCCGGGGTGGGCGGCGTACTGGTGTTTTTGCCGCAAATCCTGATTCTGTTTTTCTTCATCCTGCTGCTGGAAGACTCCGGTTATTTGCCGCGCGCGGCCTTTTTGCTGGATAACCTGATGGGGCGGGTGGGGCTGTCGGGCCGGGCCTTTATCCCGCTGCTTTCCAGCTTTGCCTGCGCCATCCCCGGCATCATGGCCACGCGCACCATCGCCAACTGGAAAGACCGGCTGGCCACTATCATGGTGGCGCCGCTCATGACCTGCTCGGCCCGCTTGCCGGTGTATGCCCTGCTGATTGGCGCCTTCGTGCCTGAGCGCCAGGTTGCGGGCCTGAGCTTGCGCGGCCTCACGCTGTTTGGTTTGTATGTGGCCGGCGTGGCCTCGGCCATGGGGGTGGCCTGGGTGTTCAAGCGGGTGTGGATGAAGAGCGGCTACCAGCCCCTGATGCTGGAGCTGCCGCCCTATCGTCGGCCCAGCCTGCGCAACCTCGGGATGGGCCTGTGGGAGCGCGCTCGCATCTTCCTGCGCCGCGTGGGCGGCATCATTTTTGCGCTGATGGTGGTGCTGTGGTTCTTGTCCACCTACCCCGGCCCGCCCGCCGGTTGGGATGTGTCGCAAGGCCCGGCCATCCAGTACAGCGCGGCCGGCATGCTGGGCCACGCCTTGCAATGGGTGTTTGCGCCGATTGGCTTCAACTGGCAGATCTCGATTGCGCTGGTGCCCGGCATGGCCGCGCGCGAGGTGGCTGTGGGCGCCCTGGGGACGGTGTATTCGCTGTCGGCGGCCGACACTGGGGTGGCTGATGCGCTGGCGCCGGTGATTGCGCAAGGCTGGTCTTTGGCCACGGCGTATTCGCTCCTGGCCTGGTTTGTGTTTGCGCCCCAGTGCCTGTCGACGTTGGCGGTGGTGCGCCGTGAGACCAACTCCTGGCGCTACCCCGTGTTCATGGCCACCTACCTGTTTGTGTTGGCCTACGCGGCGTCGTTTGTCACCTACCGGCTCACCTTGTGGCTGGGCGGCTAAGCATGGGCCTGCAAACGCTGGTGGTGGCGCTGGTTGTGGCGGGCAGTTTTGTCTATGCGGCCTGGAGCCTCATGCCCCAGGCGCTGCGCCGCCGCCTGGCTGCCCGGCTGCTGCGCCTGCCCGTGCCCGCGCGCTGGCTGGCCCCGCTGCAAAGGGTTGCGCAAGCCACTGGGGGCTGTGATTGCAGTGGCTGTGACCGGGCGCCAGGCCGGGCTGGGCGTGCACCGGCGCCCACGCGCCCAGCCGCTGAGCAGCCTTTGGTTTTTCACCGGCCAAAGAAGCGTTAGCCTTCGCACCCAACTCCTTCTGCGTGCGCTTGACGGCCAACATCTTGCATGGTTGAGCACTGCCCGAAAAATGGCACTTTCTGAATGTTCATTGGCGTGATCTGATGGTGATGTATCCGGGCCCAGAAACTACCATCACGCCATTCGCAACGGCAGCATCACATGGAGTCATCAATGGCATCAACATCATCCGCACCCAAGGTCGCACTTGTCACAGGGGCGTCCTCCGGCATGGGCAAGGAAACAGCCAAACGCCTGTTGCAGGAAGGCCTTGTTGTCTACGCGGCTGCGCGCCGTCTCGATCAAATGGAGGACCTGCGCCAGCTCGGTGCCATCCCGCTCAAAATGGACATCACGGTGGAGCAAGACGTGGTGGCCGCCGTCGAAAAAATTCAGTCCGCTCATGGCGGGATTGACGTGCTGGTGAACAACGCCGGGTTTGGCATGTATGGGTCAATGGAAGAGTCGACCATCGAGGATGCGCGTTACCAGTTTGAGGTCAATCTGTTTGGCATGGCGCGTCTGACCCAATTGGCGCTGCC
This sequence comes from Rhodoferax sp., assembly GCA_044339205.1. Lineage (GTDB taxonomy): Bacteria > Pseudomonadota > Gammaproteobacteria > Burkholderiales > Burkholderiaceae_C > Rhodoferax. The sequence goes on from JBIIVW010000220.1 coordinate 2,145, forward strand.
GGCCATGCGTAAAAAGGGCGCTGGCACGATTGTGAATATTTCGTCAATGGGCGGAAAAATCTATACCCCGCTGGGGTCGTGGTACCACGCCACCAAGCATGCGGTGGAGGGGTGGAGCGACTGTTTGCGCATTGAGCTGGCACCTTTCGGAATTCATGTCGTCATCATTGAGCCGGGCGCAATTGCCACGGAGTGGGGCAACATCATGTTGGACCCCATGCTCAAACGCTCGGGCCAAGGCCCCTATCAGGCATTGGCCCACGCGATGGCAACAGCCATGCGCAACTCGTACGGAAAAAAGGGCGCGGCGTCCCCACCCTCTGTCGTTGCCGATGCCATACTTCAAGCGGTTCGCGCGCGCCGCCCGAAGACCCGTTATGTCATGGGCAAGCTGGCCAAACCCTTGATGTTCATCCGCAAGTACTTTGGGGACCGTGTGTTTGACATGGCCATCATGAGTCAAGCCAAATAGGCTTCATCAACCCCTTTTTTGGAGTCAATCTTTTGAAACAGGCTACGCGGTTCAGTGTGCAAATGAGCTGGAAGTTGCTCATCCTGGACATGGGCTACAACTTGGCAGATGTCCTGACCCTGGCGCGTTTGCCGGGCGATTTGTTTGCGCGCAAGGAGGCTTCCTTGTCGCCAACCGAATACTTCAATTTGTGGCGCGGTCTGGAGCAAGCCGCAGGCGCGGACGAGCTGCCCTTGAAGTTGGGGCAGGTGCTGTCTGTCGAGGCGTTTGATCCCGCCCTGTTTGCGTGTCTGTGCAGCCCCGATCTCAACACGGCCCTGCAACGGCTGGCGCAGTACAAGCGCCTGGTTGGCCCACTGATGATGGATGTCGACATCACCCCTCAGCGAACCCTGGTCACACTGAGTTGTTACGGCAATACGGAGCCGATTCCGCGCAGCCTGAGTACCTCGGAGCTGGTCTTTTTCACGCAGTTGGCGAGGTTGGCAACCCGCCAGCGCATTGTGCCGATGGCCGCGCTCACACCGGAATTGCCAAGCGATGGGGTTCCCTATGACGCGTTCTTCGGATGCCCACTGAAGCAGTCTGATGCGATCCAGATTGCCTTCACGGCGCAGGACGCAGCGCGCCCCTTCCTCACTGAAAACAGCGCGATGTGGGAGGCTTTCGAGCCCGGTCTCCAGAAGCGGCTGGCCTCGCTCGACGATCAAGCCAACATGACCGATCGTGTGAAAGGTGTCTTGCTGGAGATGCTCCCCGCAGGCGTCAGCTCCATTGACGCAGTGGCTCAGCGTCTGGCCGTGAGCAAGCGCTCGTTGCAGCGCCATTTGGGCGATGAGTCCGTGAGTTTCCAGGATGTACTGAGCCAGGTTCGCCAGGAGCTGGCACAGCACTACCTGATCAACTCCACTATTTCACCGGGAGAGATTTCATGGCTCCTCGGTTTTCAGGAAAGCAATTCGTTCATTCGGGCCTTCCGGAGCTGGACCGGAACGACACCGGGTGCCTACCGGGTTGGGTACGAGCGTGGCGCGCCCAACTTGCATTGAGTCAGCAGATCAACCCACACAACGGACATCAACATGATCAAAGAAATGACGGATTACTTTACGGGCGAGAAGCAGGAGAGCGTGCTGTTCATCGCCGTTGGCCTGGTGGCGATTTGCGTGGGCATTTGGTTGTGGACACATGGCCACCGCTTGCGTTTCATGGCGGTGCCCTTGGTGACCGTTGCCTTGATGCAACTGGTGGTGGGCGTCACGGTTTACTCGCGCACCGAATCCCAATTGCAAAGCCTCACCGCGCAATCCCGGACGGCCCCTGCCCAATTCAGGCAGGAGGAGATGGGCCGCATGCAGACAGTGATGAAGAATTTCAATATTTACAAGACGGTAGAGATGATTTTGCTGGTCATCGGTGTTTGTCTTATCGCATTCCTGCAGAGATTTGATGTGGCCGCAGGTGTGGGGGCCGGGCTCGTGCTTCAAGCGGGGTTCACCCTCGCACTTGACATGTTTGCAGAGGCCAGGGGGCAAGACTACTTGGCGACCCTCAACAACATGGTCTCCTGAGGGCGGCAGAGGTCGGTAGAAGTCGCCGGTGCCTGGCCGCCTGCTCAACCCCCCCCTATTCATTTTAAATATCTTGAATAATGCAGTTCTATTTTTGAGATCATTCCCTGATGACTGTTGATTCCGCGTCTTTGCCACCCCGTGGGCTTGTTGTTTGTTTATGCGCCGCCTGGTGCGGGGTGTGCGGCGACTACCGCGCCCGGTTTGATCAGGTACAGGCCAAATTTCCGAGCATCGAGTTCCTGTGGATCGACGTGGAGGACGAGGCTGACGTCCTGGACCCGCTGGATGTGGAGAACTTTCCGACCCTGCTGCTGGCGGTGGGGGTGGAGCCCAGGTTCTTTGGCCCGGTGACGCCGCAGGCCGAGATGCTGGAGCGGCTGGTGCGCTCGCAAATTCAGGACACCAGCGCCCCCGCCTTGAGTGACCCCGCCGTGGTGGCCCTTTTAGGGCGGATTCGTACAAGCCGGTGAACCTTGCGCCCGGGGTTTTACACTTCAGGGTTTCCCCCAATCTCCCATTTGAATTTTTGCAAGGCCCGCCATGAGTGCATTTCTCGATGAAACCGTTTTAAGCGTCCACCATTGGACCGACCGCCTGTTCAGCTTCACGACCACGCGCGACCCTGCGCTGAGGTTTTCCAACGGGCATTTCACGATGATTGGCTTGCGTCAGGAGAACGGCAAGCCACTGCTGCGCGCCTACAGCATCGTCAGTCCCAACTACGAAGAGCATCTGGAGTTTTTGAGCATCAAGGTGCAGGACGGCCCACTCACCTCCAAGCTGCAGCACATTCAGGTGGGCGACAAAATTGTGGTGGGCAAGAAGCCCACCGGCACGCTCTTGATCGACTACCTGCTGCCCGGAAAAAACCTGTATTTGCTGGGCACCGGCACCGGCGTTGCACCGTTCCTGAGTGTGGCGCGTGACCCGGCCACTTACGAGCGGTTTGAGAAAGTGGCTCTGGTGCATGGCGTGCGTGAAGTGGCCGAACTGGCTTATTACGACTACTTCATGCATGAGCTACCCGACCATGAGTTCCTGGGCGAGATGGTCACCAACCAGTTGCTCTATTACCCCACCGTCACGCGTGAGCCCTTTCGCAACCAGGGTCGCATGACCGACCTGCTGGAGAGCGGCAAGCTGGAGGCTGACCTGGGGCTGCCCAAACTCGACCCCGCCACCGACCGTGTCATGCTGTGTGGCAGCCCGTCCATGCTTCGCGACCTGAAACACATGCTGGAAAAGCGCGGCTTCATGGAAGGCAACACCACCAAGCCAGGTGACTTTGTGATTGAGCGTGCCTTCGCCGAGCAGTGATGAACGCAAAAAAGCCGCCGGGCACTGCCTGGCGGCTTTTTTTGGGTTCAGAGGCTAATTTATAAAGAAACTGGCCTCCAGCCGTCGATTCAAGAC
>JBIIVW010000221.1:0-5600 GCA_044339205.1 Rhodoferax sp.
CTCAACAGCGGTTTCATGATCGCGCATGTGACCGCTGCCGCCCTGGCCTCCGAGAACAAGTCGCTGGCCCACCCTGCGAGTGTGGACAGCCTGCCGACCAGTGCCAACCAGGAAGACCATGTCTCCATGGCCACGTTTGCGGCACGCCGCCTGCAAACAATGATCGACAACACCGTCCACATTCTGGGTATCGAGTTGCTGGCCGCGGCCCAAGGCATTGAGTTTTTGCGGCCATTGGGCAGCTCGGCTGCGCTGGAACAGGTGCATACCATGCTGCGTCAGACCGTACCCGCCATGTCACACGACCGCTATCTGGCGCCCGATATCGCGCATGCCAGCCAGCTGGTGCGTGACGGCTCACTGGCGCGAATTTTGCGTACTCTTCCCGAATTACCGGCCCTGTGGATTCCTGGCTGACCACTCACCCTTCCCCGCTCATCCCTCCTCCAACCACTGTAAGAAAGAGATCTCCCATGAAAAAAGCATTGACCACGCTCGCCATTGCGGCCCTCACGGCAGGCACCAGCCTGGCGCAAGAAACCAAGGTGGTCATTGCCATCTCGGGTTGGACCGGGTTTGCCCCCCTGACCCTGGCCAAAGAAGCCGGCATCTACAAAAAACATGGCCTGGATGTGACGATCAAAAAAGTGCCGCAAAAAGACCGCCATCTGGTGCTGGCTTCGGGTGATGCGCAGTGCGCGGCGACCACGGTGGAAACCTGGATTGGCTGGAACGCCGCCGGCGTGGCCACCACCCAGATCTTTCAACTTGACAAAAGCTACGGCGCCGACGGCCTGGTTGTCAAACCCAACATTACCAAAATCAGCGAGCTCAAGGGCCTGACCGTTGCTGCGGACGCGCCGGGCACCGCGCCCTACTTCGGCTTGGCCTGGATGCTGAAAAAGAACGGCCTCTCCATCAAGGATGTCAAGGTCGTCAACTTGTCACCGCAAGCCACGGCCAATGCCATGATGGCCGGCACTGCCGGCGTCGATGCCGGCATGACTTACGAGCCCTACCTGTCTGCGGTGCGCGCCAAACCAGAGACCGGAAAAATCATTGCCACCACGCTGGACTACCCCATGGTGATGGATACCTTTGGCTGCACCGGCAAGTTTCTGGCCGAGAACCCCAAAGCGGCCAAGGCCTTGGCCGATGGCTACTTTGACGCGCTGGACATGATCAAGGCCGAACCCGCCAAAAGCAACGAGATCATGGGCGCAGACGTCAAGCAGACCGGCGAGGCGTTTGCCAAGAGCGCTGCCTACCTGCGTTGGCAAGACCGCGCTGCCAATCAAAAATTCTTTGCTGGCGAGCACGCGCAGTTCAGCAAGGAGGCTGGCGACTTGTTGCTGGAGTTGGGCATCATCAGGCAGCTGCCTGACATGACCAAGCTGGCCGACACCCGTTTCCTGAAGTAACCTGCCAGGAACCCGACCATGACCCCCCTCAAACCCGTCAGTCCAGGCACCCGTGTGGTGCTGGGCGTGTCATTTTTCATCCTGTTCACGGCGGTGTGGGCCTCGGTCACCCTCGGTGGCCTGGTGCCCAAGAACTTTCTGGCCGACCCGTTCACGATGGTGGCATCCGGCTGGACGCTGCTCACGAAAATGGGGTTTGGGTGGGACATCGGCATGACGGTGTGGCGGGTGGTAGGCGGGTTCCTGATTGCAAGCGCCCTGGCCTTGCCCTTGGGGGTGCTGATGGGCGCGTACAAACCCATCGAGGCGTTTTTCGAACCCTTTGTCTCCTTTGCCCGTTACCTGCCTGCCAGCGCCTTTATTCCGCTGCTGATTCTCTGGGCGGGCATTGGCGAGGCGCAGAAGCTCTCCTTGATCTTCATTGGGACGTTTTTCCAGCTGGTGCTGATGATCGCCGTTACGGTGGGCAACACCCGCCGGGATCTGGTGGAGGCGGCCTACACCCTGGGCTGCACCGACGGTGGCATCGTCAAACGGGTGCTGATTCGCGGCGCTGCGCCCGAAATCTTCGAGATCCTGCGCATGGTGCTCGGCTGGGCATGGACGTATGTGATCGTGGCGGAGCTGATTGGTGCCTCCAGCGGCATTGGCCACATGATCACGGATAGCCAGTCGCTGATGGCCACTGACCAGATCATTTTCGGGATCATCGTGATCGGCCTGATTGGTCTGATCAGCGATTTGGGATTCAAGTGGTTGAACCGCAGACTATTTCCATGGGCTCAACTGGGCCGCTGAGTCAGTCCGCATCGTCCTGTCACCTCACCAAAAAAACGCAATGAGCTCATTTCTTTCCATCCAGGGCGTGTCACGCAGTTTTGCGTCCACCACTGGCGGCGCCCCAACCCTGGCCCTGCAAGCCACCACCATGGATGTCGCTGAAAACGACTTCATCACCATCCTGGGACCCTCTGGCTGCGGCAAGAGCACCTTGTTGCGCATCGTCGCCGGCCTGGACCAGCAAACGTCTGGCGAAGTTTTACTGGAAGGCAAGCGCATCGTCGGACCCGGAGCAGACCGCGGCATGGTGTTCCAGAGCTACACCCTGTTTCCATGGCTCAGTGTGATTGACAATGTGTGTTTTGGCTTGAATGAGCGCGGCATGGCGCGATCGGAGCAGCTTGACATCGCCCAGGGGTTCATCAAAAAGGTGGGCTTGGTCGGCTTCGAGAACCACTACCCCAAGCAACTCTCGGGCGGCATGCAGCAGCGCACCGCCATTGCCAGGGCGCTGGCCAACGGCCCGCGAATGTTACTGATGGACGAGCCTTTTGGCGCGCTGGATCACCAAACCCGGGAACTGATGCAGGAGTTGCTGCTGGGGATCTGGGAAGCCGAGCGCAAAACCGTGCTGTTTGTGACCCATGACATTGACGAAGCCGTGTTCATGGGCAGCCGTGTGGTGGTGATGAGCGCGCGGCCCGGGCGCATCAAGCTGGACCGCGCCGTGCCCATCGCCCACCCACGCAGCTACGCCATCAAGACCACGCCGGATTTCATGACGCTCAAGGCAGAGTTGACCGAACAGGTTCGCACCGAAGTATTAGCAGCCCAGGCCGCCATAGCCTAGGGGGCCAGCAGACGGGCGTTGACGACTGACACATCAAGATCCGTAAAGATCATGTTGTGCTGGTGTGTCAGCGGACCGCCGCCGGGAACGATGTCACCTTCTGCCTCGTAACCAATGGCCTTGAATTTCCACGCACCGGCAATAAGCTTCAGGTTGCCCACGTGCTCGCCGGAATCGGTCAGGACGCGGTAGACCTGATCATTCAGGCGGGACAGTGTGAGTTGGTTCATGCTGCCATCATGCCCGGTCCAGCCAGGCAGTCGTGATATTCTTTGGCCATGTTGTCTCCCGCCCTTTGCGTATGAACCTGCATCAGCTCAATTTTCTCGTGGTCGATGACATGGAGTTGATGCGCGCGGTCACCGTCAACCAGCTGTGAAGCATGGGCTTCGAGCGAGTCAAGGTGGCCCGCAATGGCGCTGAGGCCATGGACATGCTCAAAAGTGGCAAGTTCGATGCCATTCTGTCGGACTGGAACATGCCGGTAATGTCCGGGCTGGAGCTGCTCAAGCCGATACGCGCTGACGCCAAGCTGTCCAACCTTCCCTTTTTGATGATCACCGCCGAGGCCGAGCGACAACGCATCGAGGAAGTCATTTCTACCGGGGTCAACGGCCTGCTGGTCAAACCCTACAACGCAGGGAGCCTGCGATCGCGCCTGGAGCGCATGATTGCGCCCCATAACAGCACAAACATCAAGCCTGCGCCGCCGCCGCTGGTAACCGAAACATCGATCAGACAGGACGACAACGCCCCGTCAGACGGAGTGCTGCTGCCTTCCCGAATCCTGGTTGTCGATGACTACCCTGTCAGCCTGAAGCTGCTGCAGACATTGTTCAAGGACGAGTATCAGGTGCTGACCGCCATCGATGGCCCGCAGGCGCTGGCCATTTGTGCCTCCGAGAACCCGCCAGATCTGGTGCTCCTGGACGTGATGATGCCGGACATGGATGGCTTCGAGGTCGTTCGTCGTCTGCGCGAAGCCCCAGCCATGACCTCAAGGGCTCGCTGGCCGGCATCGTGGGTATGGTGCAAATCCTGGCTGATGACAACACCATGGCGCCCAAGCATGCAGCGCAGTTGCGTCTGGTGCAGCAGACTGCGAAACAGATCATGGACATGGTCAATCTGGCAGGCGAGTTATACAAGATGGAGATGGGCCGCTTCAAGCTCAAGGCGGTCGCGGTGGATTTGGGCGACATCCTGCACCGGATCGTCGATCTGGCACGCGCAGGCTTTGCGGACAAGCGCATCACCATCGAGGTCGACACGGACACCACCGTTGGGACCGAGGTTCACCAAGTGCTGGGGGACGCCATGTTGTGCTATTCCCTCTTTCAAAACCTCATCAAGACCGCCTGCGATGCAGCACCGCCCAGCACCCGTGTCACCATTGTACTGAAGGACGAGTCGCCGCTCCAAGTCACGATCACCAACAAATCGGTGGTGCCCAAAGACATGAGAGAGCGATTTTTCGACGAATACGCCACCAGCGGAAAGACAGGTGGCAGTGGCATTGGCACTTATATAGCACAGATGCAGGCCCGGGATCGGCAGGGTGAGCTTAGCATGGATACCAGCGACAGCCTGATCAGCACCACACTGACCGTGACCCTGCCGCGCCACACCTTTGACGTGGCACAGCCCGCAGATTAAAAAGGCTCAGTTGCCCACCACGGCGCGGTACGCTTTGCGGGTCTCGGGCGCCACGCTTTCCAGCAACTGCGCATACGCTGTTTGGTGCCGACCCAGCATCCGCGCCGATGCCAGTGTCTTGGAGCGACAAAACCAGTGGCAGGTGTGTTGCATCAAGAGCATCTCGGCAGACAAGGTGTACGCCCGGTCTTTGGTGGCTTGATCGTCCGAATGCTCAAGATGGACCGCCCGGGAAATTCCCTTGCCATGGATGGCCAGCAGCTTGCGAGCATCGAAGGTGGCCGCTGGAAACAACTTGTCGGCATAGGGAATGGCAACCGCCAGCCGGCTGATGCGTGATTCGGGTTCTGACACCTTGGCAAACTCGGCGACGAAACGGTTGAACTGCTCACTCAAGGCCAATTCGGTCGCGGCCGACAGATTCCAGATCTGCGCCCGGCGCTCGGGGTCGGTCTCGCTCAAGGCGCGCTGGTAGCTCTGGGTCAGGCTTTCCATCAGCTTCTCCAGCTGATACTTTCCCAGATAACCGGCCAGAAGCACGATGCGTCTTTTTTGGTCGCGTGACTTGATCATGTAGGCGCTGATGGCGATCAAGGTCAGCGAAATGAGTAAATCCATGGCGGAAAATAGGGTCAAGTAAAGAGGGCACGAGTGTAGTGCCCCCTCACCTGCTTGACCGGTCAACCCCCGCCCGAAAACTCTGCCCTTTAATGCACCACGCGCTCGAAGCTGAACTGCCCGGGGGAGTGGATCGGATCCACATCCACCGGAATCACGGATTTGGGCGCAAATCGCCCTTCCAGGAGCAGCTTGGACAACGGATTCTCGATCCGCTGCTGAATCGCGCGCTTCAAGGGGCGCGCACCAAAGACCGGATCAAAGCCCACCTTGGC
>JBIIVW010000222.1:0-5557 GCA_044339205.1 Rhodoferax sp.
TCGCCATCAAGGTAGGTGACCCCTTGCTTTTGGGCGATGCGAGCCTGCGCATCACCAAAATCATTGTGAGCGAACCCGACCGAGGCGCCGGGTTCATGAACTTCGCGCCCCGCGTGATGCTCAACAGTGCTGACATGGCCGCCACCGGTTTGATCCAACCTGCCAGCCGCTTGACCTACCGCATGGCCGTGGCCGGCGAAGACAAGCGGGTGACCGCTTTTGTGGACTGGGCTCTGCTGGAGGCCAAAAAGCCCGAGGCGCGCGGCGTGCGGGTGGAGTCTCTGGAGGGCGGGCGCCCTGAAATGGGCAAGACCCTGGACCGGGCCGAAAAATTTCTGAATCTGGTGGCGCTCCTGGCGGCACTCTTGAGTGCGGTGGCCGTGGCGCTGGCCGCGCGCGGGTTTGCCGCCAACCACCTGGATGATTGCGCCATGTTGCGCGTGCTCGGCCTGAGCCAACGCACCATTGCGTCGAGCTACGCGTTTGAATTCACCCTGATTGGCCTGATGGCCAGCGCTTTGGGCGTGGCTTTTGGCTACGCGGTGCACTATGTCTTTGTGGCCCTGCTGGCAGGTTTGGTGGATGCCTCCCTGCCTGCGGCCAGCCTGTGGCCGGTCGGTTTTGGCATGGGCATGGGCCTGACGCTGCTGCTCGCTTTTGGCTTGCCGCCGGTGCTGCAGCTGGCGCAGGTCCCGCCGCTGCGCGTGATTCGCCGCGATTTGGGGAACCTGCGTCCGGCGTCGCTCGCGGTGTTGGCGCTGGGTGTGGCCGGTTTTGCGACCCTGCTGCTGGCCGCCAGCAGCGATTTGACGCTGGGGCTGATTGCCGTGGGCGGCTTTGCCGGGGCTACGCTGGTCTTTGCCGCTTTAAGCTGGCTGGCCGTCAAAGCCTTGCGCCTGAGTGTGAGCGAGAGCACTGCGCCGCGCTGGCTGGTGCTGGCTACCCGGCAAATCTCGGCACGCCCGGCCTACACCGTGGTCCAGGTCAGCGCGCTGGCCGTGGGCCTGCTCGCGCTGGTCTTGCTGGTGCTCTTGCGCACCGACCTCATCAGCAGTTGGCGCCAGGCCACGCCGGCCGATGCGCCCAACCGCTTTGTCATCAACGTGATGCCCGAGCAGGGCGACGCCTTTGCCAAGGCTTTGCGCGCTGGCGGCGTGAGCCAGTTTGACTGGTATCCGATGATTCGGGGCCGGCTGATTTCCATCAATGGCAAAACCGTGACGCCTGACGACTACACCGACGACCGGGCCAAGCGCCTGGTGGACCGCGAGTTCAACCTGTCGCACAGCGCCCAGCAGCCCAAGCAAAACGACCTGGTCGCAGGCCGCTGGACCCCCGAAGAGCAGGGCGCCATCAGCGTGGAAGAAGGCATTGCCAAAACGCTCAACGTGACCTTGGGCGACACCCTGGTGTTTGACGTGGGTGGCATGCAGACCGAGTCCAAAATCACCTCCCTGCGCAAGGTGGACTGGGGCTCCATGCGGGCCAACTTCTTTGTGATGTACCCGGTGTCGAGCCTGCCCAACGTGCCGAGCACCTACATGAGCGCTTACAAGGCCCCCGAGACGCCCGGTTTTGACAATGCGCTGGTGCGCAGCTTTCCGAACATCACCAACGTGGACATGACCGCCACCATCGGCCAGATCCAGCGCGTGCTGGACCAGGTGATCCGCGCCGTGGAGTTTTTGTTTGCCTTCACCCTGGCGGCAGGCCTGGTGGTGCTTTTTGCGGCTGTGACCGCCACCCGTGAGGAGCGGGCCCGGGAGTTCGCCATCATGCGGGCAGTGGGCGCCAAGAGCAGTTTGCTGCGCCAGGTGCAACGCGCCGAACTGATGGGTGTGGGCCTGCTGGCCGGCTTTTTGGCGTCCATCGTAGCCACCGCCGTGGGCTGGGCGCTGGCCAAGTACGTGTTTGAGTTCACCTGGACCGTGTCGCTGTGGGTGCCCGTGTTTGGTGCTCTCAGCGGCGCGGTGCTGGCGCTGGCCGCAGGCTGGTGGGGCCTGCGCGACGTGCTGCGCCGGCCGGTGGTGGAGACTTTGAGGCGGGCTGCGCAGTAGTTCCAGTGGCACGGGCGGGTTTATTTGCTATCTAAGTAGCATGTTAATGACCAATAGATACGAAGGCTAGAGGCTGCTTTAGCTTGAATTTTCCTTGTTAAGCCCCGCTGGAGATGTTTGTGGGTCCGTAGCGTCCGGCTTACTCCCTAAGCGGCAGGTGGCCCCTAGAATTGCGCCACAACAATCAGGGACACCATGAGTCAACTCCTCATCAACGATTACCTCAAGCAACTGGACATCATCCGGCGCGTGAGCGGTAGCCAGCGTGAAACCATCGTCCGTGAGGCCTTTAAAGACTTGCTCAAAAACTGGGGCAAGCAGCACAACCTGATCTTTCTGGCCGAGTACCCGCTCAAGACCGCGACCAAAACCAACATCAACGTCGACGGCGCGCTCTTGCATGAGCTGCGCATGCCCTTGGGCTACTGGGAAGCCAAAGACGCTGACGACGACCTCGACGCCGAGGTCAGCAAAAAATTCAAAAAAGGCTACCCGCAAGACAACATCATTTTCAGCGACGACGCCGTGGCCGTGCTGTGGCAAAACCGCGCGGAAGTCTTGCGCTGCGACATGACCGACACGCAGGCGCTGTCCAAGCTGCTGAAACTGTTCTTTAGCTTTGAGCGGGCCGAAATTGCTGGTTTTCGGGCTGCTGTGGAGCAGTTCAAAACCGACTTGCCCGCCGTGCTGCTTGCCCTGCGCAAGATGATTGAGCTGGAGCACGACAAAAACCCAGATTTTCGGGCCGCTGAAATCCGATTTTTGGCGCATGCCCAAGAGGCCATCAACCCCGCGCTGGGCGATGCCGATGTGCGTGAGATGCTAATTCAGCACATCCTGACCGAAGAGATTTTCGCCAAGGTCTTTGACGACAGTGACTTTCATCAGCACAACAACGTGGCGCGCGAGCTGTACGCCCTGGAAGGCGCGTTCTTCACCGGTGCGCTAAAGAAGCAAACCCTCAAAGGCTTGGAAACCTACTACGCCGCCATTCGCGCCGCCGCTGCCCAAATTAGCAGCCACAGTGAAAAGCAGACCTTTCTGAAGATCATTTACGAGAACTTCTACAAGGTCTACAACGCCAAGGCTGCCGACCGTCTGGGCGTGGTCTACACGCCTAATGAAATCGTGCGCTTCATGATTGACGGTGCCGACTGGCTGTGTGAAAAACACTTCGGTAAAAACCTGATCGACCCAGGCGTCGATATTTTGGACCCCGCCACGGGCACGGGTACTTTCATTTGTGAATTGCTGGAGCACTTTCGCGGCCAGCCCAAGAAACTGGCGCACAAGTACAAGCATGAGCTGCACGCCAATGAGGTCGCCATCCTGCCGTATTACGTGGCCAACCTCAACATTGAGTCCACCTATGCGGCCATCACCGGCGAGTACGAGGAATTTCCCAGTCTGTGCTTTGTGGACACGCTGGACAACGTGGGTCTGCACACTGCAGCCAAGGGCACCACGGCCGAGCTGTTTGGCAGCGTCAGCGAAGAAAATGTCGCCCGCATCAAGCGCCAGAACACCCGCAAGATCAGCGTCGTCATTGGCAACCCGCCTTACAACGCCAACCAGGCGAACGAAAACGACAACAACAAAAACCGCGAATACCCGCAGATTGATGCGCGCATCAAGCAAACCTACATTGCCGAGAGCACCGCGCAAAAGACCAAGCTGTACGACATGTACGCCCGCTTTTTTCGCTGGGCCAGTGACCGACTGAGTGAAAACGGCATTCTGGCCTTCGTCACCAACCGCAGTTTCATCGAGAGCCGCACCTTTGACGGCTTTCGCAAAACCGTGGCGCAGGAGTTCTCGGACATCTACGTGATTGACCTGGGTGGCGACGTGCGCGCCAACCCCAAACTGAGCGGCACCAAGCACAACGTGTTTGGCATCCAGACTGGCGTGGCCATCAGTTTCATGGTCAAGCGGGTGAGCGGCACCAAAGAAAAAAAGTCCGCTCGTGTGTATTACGTGCGCCGCCCGGAGATGGAAACGGCAGAGGAGAAGCTCGGTTTTTTGGGTAACCACCCGATGCGCGGGTTGGACTTTGACGAGGTGCAGCCGGACAAAACCCACAACTGGGTGAACCTGACAAACAACGACTTCGAGACCTTGTTGCCACTGGCGAGCAAGGAGACCAAGGCGGCGAAGAGCAGTCGCGACGTGAAAGCCATCTTCCGCAAGTTCTCACTTGGGGTTGTAACTGCGCGCGATGAGTGGGTGTATGACTTCGACGCGGCGAATGTCGAAAAGAAGGTGCGATTTCTAATTGACGAGTACAACGCGGAGCGCATACGACTAAAGGGAGCACTGAGAAGACGGGTCGGCTTGGAAGATCGACTCGAGTATCGAATTAAGTGGTCGCGCTCAGTCAAAAACGACTTGAGTAAATCGGTTGTTTACAACTACGTGCAGGACTGCCAAATTTCATCCGAATACCGTCCATTTGTGAGGCGGACGCTTTATTTCAGTAAGCAGCTAAACGAGATGCAGTATTTGCTACGTGAAATCTTTGGGTCAGGTCAAGGTAGCAAATGCATATGCATGTCCGGTGTACCTGCATCGAAGCCTTTCCAGGTATTGGCTGTGGCGACTGTTCCTAGCTACGATATGCTCGAAAAGACCCAAACCCTGCCGCTGTACCGGTATGAAATGGGTCAGCGCGTAGACAACATCACCGACTGGGCCCTCAAACAATTCACCGTCCACTACGTCGATGAAATCGGCAAAGGCAAGGCGGCCCGCAAGATCACCAAAGAGGCCATCTTTCACTACTGCTACGCCGTGCTGCACAACCCGGCCTACCGCGAGAAGTACGCCCAAAACCTCAAGCGCGAATTCCCCCGCATTCCGTTTTATGCAGACTTCTGGCAATGGGCCACCTGGGGTGAGGCCTTGATGGCGCTGCACATCGGCTTTGAGCAAGTCGCGCCATTTCCGCTCACCCGCACTGACACGCCCGATGCCAAGGTGCGCGCCGCTGGCTTGCAGCCCAAAGCCCTGCTCAAAGCCGACCCAACCGCAGGCAGCATTGCGCTCGACACCGAGACCACGCTGCGCGGCATTCCTCCCGAGGCCTGGGCCTACAAACTCGGCAACCGCAGCGCCATCGATTGGGTGCTGGACCAGTACAAGGAAAAGAAGCCCAAAGACCCCACCATCCGAGAGAAGTTCGACACTTACCGCTTCTGTGATTACAAGGAAAAAGTGGTTGACCTGCTCATGCGTGTCACAGCCGTGAGCGTCGAAACCGTCAAGCTGGTGGAGGCCATGCGGGTTAGCAGCCGTTAAGACGCGGATTCAGAGCAGCGCACACCCGCCCCAGTACGGTATGACGCAAGATCAATTTCATTTGCAAGGGTGAGAAAAATGGCACGAAGAAAAAAAGAAGGCTTGCTGGAAGCCATTGCGGGCGCAACAGCGCGGCTGCCCTGGTGGGCCGGGGTTTTGCTGGCTGTCGCCAGCTACCTTGTTCTGCACGCTGTAGCCAAGCC
>JBIIVW010000223.1:0-5542 GCA_044339205.1 Rhodoferax sp.
TTTTTTTTGCGTCCTAAATATGGGGCTATCGCTTCAGCACCTTGGCCACCGGGTGATGCCGCAACCTGAATGCATCGGGCATGCCTGAGCCCAGCAAAGGCCGCAGATACATGCGAAAGGTATCCGTTACATCGGTCCCACAGGGCGCAATGAAATCATCCTCCATGACCCTTGTTTTGCCGGCTACCGCATCCAGCGGCAAGAGCTCATAGTCCACCGAATAAAAACCCGTGCGTTTGATGGCGACCGAGCCGTCACGCTGGCCCCACATTGCGAACTGCACCGCCTTTTCACCCACCTCACGCGCCTCGCGCTGGTCCACGTCCGACACGCAGCCAATGAAGGAGCGCTGAAGGTAGCCAAAGGTGTCGCCCCGCACCCGCTTGATCTTGAGTTTGGACTTGATCTCCTCGCACAACAAATCAGCCAGCGCGCCGTTGCCTGAGAGTTGCACGTTACCGTGCGCGTCGTGTTCCAGGTCTTTGGCCAGCAAGGCGGCGATGGGCGCCCCCGATGCATCGTGAATGCCTTCAGACACGGCAATCACGCAGCGGCCATAGCGCTCGTAAGTGGCCTTCACATCAGCCAAAAACTTCTCCAGCACAAAGGTGCGCTCGGGCAAGTAGATGAGGTGCGGGCCGTCGTCCGGGAACTTCTTGCCCAGCGCCGATGCAGCTGTCAAAAAACCGGCATGGCGCCCCATGACCACGCCCACATACACACCAGGCAGGGCCGCGTTGTCCAGGTTGACCCCGGCAAAGGCCTGCGCCACAAAGCGGGCGGCTGACGGAAAGCCCGGCGTGTGGTCGTTGCCCACCAGGTCGTTGTCAATGGTTTTGGGGATGTGGATGCAACGCAGCGGGTAACCCGCGTGATGCGCCTCCTGGCTGACAATGCGCACGGTGTCGCTGGAGTCGTTGCCGCCGATGTAGAAAAAATGCTCAATCTCATGCGCCCGCAAAACCTTGAAGATTTCCTGGCAGTAGGCCAGGTCGGGCTTGTCACGGGTGGACCCCAGCGCGCTGGACGGCGTGTTGGCCACCAACTCCAGGTTGTGGCTGGTCTCCTGGGTGAGGTCCACAAAGTCTTCGTTCACGATGCCGCGCACGCCATGGCGTGCGCCGTAAATATGCTCCACCTGCGTGAAGCGCCGCGCCTCCAGCGCCACGCCAACCAGCGATTGATTGATGACGGCGGTGGGTCCACCGCCTTGGGCTACAAGAATTTTTCCGGATGCCATACGCGCGCTCCTGTTGATGAAAATAGCCAAAGAAACCCTGCAACACGCACTTCATGTTGGTGTCACGGGTCGACTATTATTCAACCGATACCGCACTTGGCAAAGTACCCTACCGTCCTCAACGCATGATGAACGATCTAAAAGGCAACAAAAAGTACATTGTGACCAAAGGTCCGGTCAACAGCCGCACGGCCGCGACGCGCTCACCCCGTGATGTGCCTGCAGCACCCGCCGTGGTTGCGCGCATCAAGATGGCCCGGGCCAGGCACCTGCTGGGCACACCGCTTGCAGTGCGCCTGGATGCCCCACGTCATGGCGTTGCGCAACGTGATCACCCCAGAGCGGCGCTGATCATGCAAGCCATTGGCGCTGCCGTGGCCGGAAGCGGCCTGCTGCTGGCCCTCATACAACAATCTCTGCCGACTTTGGCCATCAGCGCGCTTGCGCTGGCGGGCTTGGGAGCCTGGGCCTTTGTAGACGCAAGGCATCGGCGCAGACAGATCGGCGCAGAACCTTGGGAAATGAGCCAGCTCGTTGACGCCAGTGACATTGAGCACCTGGACAGCGCCATGGAGAAGATCGCCGCGCAATCACCTCAAGAAACGCTGGA
This sequence comes from Rhodoferax sp., assembly GCA_044339205.1. GTDB lineage: Bacteria > Pseudomonadota > Gammaproteobacteria > Burkholderiales > Burkholderiaceae_C > Rhodoferax. The sequence continues at coordinate 1,851 of JBIIVW010000223.1, forward strand.
CCGTCTCGCCCAGCTCAAGGAGTCCATCACACGCTGCGTGCACTTGATGGGCAGCACGCCAGCAGGCGACGGCTTTTCAAGCGAAGATCACCTCTACATCAGGGAGTGCATTCGCCGCTACGTGCCGGACACGATTCACAGCTGTCTGAAAATCCCGCAAAAAGACCGCTCAACGCTGGTGATTGATGGCAGCAAACCAGGCCTTGACTTGCTGCATGATCAGATTGACATGATTCGGGCTGAACTGCACCTGCGGGAATCTCGGCTCACCCAGCTTGCAGGCGAGTCACTGGTCCGACAGCACAACTTTCTGTCAGCCAAGTCCAGCCGTCGGACCTAAAGCGTTGCAGGTCGGGTGGCTGGGTCGGCTGCGCTGGCGCGCTCCATCAAATCAGCCTCGTGCTTGTCGCGCACAGTCTTGGCCACCGTGAACGTGCTGCTGACCAGGAACAGCCAGCTCACAATCACAAAACCCTTTTGCCAGGGCTCGATGTTCATACGCCACAGGCCCCAGGCCGTGAGGCAGATAGCCGCAGCAAAGGCGATCCACACCGTCATGACCCAAGAGGCCGTATCAACCTGACCGTCCCGGTTGTCACGGATGGTCTTGGCCACGGCAAAAGAAGAGAAAAGGCAAAAGAAGAAGCCAATAGCCAAAAACGCGCGGTCAAGCTCCTGACCTGGCAGCCACAGCACACCCACTGCACTGGCGCTCAGGGCCAGGCCGAAAGAAATCCAGACCTGGGTGCGCCACCCCTGGGTATCGCGCTGCATGACATATTGAGAAGCCATCGAAATCTCCTGAGAACGGGTTGAGAGAAATAAAAATTAGAGTGCTACAGGTCCACGCGTGGCCGCTTGACTGGCCTCACGCGCTTGTTGCTGGCGGGTGCGGTCAAGGTACTGGTCAGCCCGCGCCAGTTGCTCTTTCATGATGAGGTTGTTCTGTCCCATCACCTCAATGGATTTGGTCCGAAAGTTGTCCATGGCATCCATGGCTTTGAAGGTCTGATCAAACATTTCTTTGAGCTTCTCCAACCCCAACATCGGGTTTTGAGCGAACTGGGTGGTTTTGTCGACATGGTTGTTCAACTGGCGCCCGGACTCGGCCAACAGGTTTTCAATCGAACTGTTGACGCCTGTGAGCATCTCCATCACTTTGATTTGATTGCCTGTGGCGCGCGCCACGGTCTGGGCGACCGCCAGCGCACTCATGCCGGTGGTGGCTACCCGCGTGCAGCCATTCATCATCTCCCGGCCCGTCTTCTTGAGCACATCGAGCGCCAGATAGCCATTGGTGCAGACCGCTTGCTGGGTCAGCATGTCCTGAAGGTTTTGCCGCGCGTAAAACAGCACCTCTTGCTGCAAGGCTTTGGCCCGGGGTGGGTCGGTGGCCTGCAGGGCTTCAACCTTGGCAGCCAGTTTGGCGTCCAGGGTTTCAGCGAAATAGATGGCTGCCGCCAGCTTCTGCATAGCGTCCCAAAGTTTGGTTCGCGTAGCCTCAATATCCACCACGTCGCGCTGCATGTCGTCGCGGGCCGAGTAGATTTGCCGCATGCTCTTTTGCAGTTGGGCGCCAACGCTTTGGTACTTGCGAAAGTAGGACTGGAGCTTGTTGCCAAACGGAATCAAACCGAGCAGCTTTTGAGGCTGCAACAGGTCACCCTCCTTGCCAGGATTGAGGTCGTCAAGATGACCCCGCATGTCCTGGATAGCCTTGTAGGCCGAGCTGTCCTCAACACCTGCAAAGTTGCGCTGCATGAACCGGCCCTGCATCAGGCTGGCGGCCACAGAGACCTCCTCGCGGCCCAAGGCAAACGCGCTGTCAAGTTTGGCCTTGAACGTCTCGCTCTGGATGTCTTCCTTGATCAGGCCCTCCATGAAGCGCTCAACCTGGTCATCGACCGCAGCCTGGGTTTCACGGGGCAAGGGCACTGCTTTTTTAGCCACGTCCTGTGACAGAGGCGTCAATACCTCGGGTGGCGACAATGTGAATTCTGCAGGGGAGACACTGTTTGCTTCAGACATGGCGGCCACTTGTTGAGTTATTGACGAAGAGTTTATAGCAGACACAAGTCGCTGATCAGAGCTTGCTGCGAGGCATACGATTGCGACGGATTCGACCGATTCACATGGGCCGCTGGCACCCCGACGCTCATCAACCACTGGTTGATGAGCTCGGGCTCATTCAAGGTTCGAAGCGCCTGGTATGCGACCTCGGCCTCGGGGTATTTGCGCCGCAAAAAATTGAGCCATTGCTTGAGCCGACCAGCCTGCTGGCGCTTGTCAAGCCGGCTGCAGACCAGCTGCCAAAATTCGGCAATCAGGGGCAACAGGGCCTGCCAACTGACGCCCTGATTGAGAGGCATGGACTCCAATGCGCCAGCGGGTGACCTGCTGGCTTCGCGAATAGCCAACGCCAGCCCTGGATCGGTCACCATGCCGCGGCCCAGCATCAGCATCTCGCACCCCGAGGCCTCACGACAGCGCAGGGCATCCTGCACGGTCCAGATTTCCCCATTGGCCACCACCGGAATACGCACGGCTGCCGCAATGTCAGCCACCCGCTCCCAATACGCCGGCGGGCGGTACGCATCCGCCTTGGTGCGGGCGTGAACGACCAACTCATTGGCGCCGCCGCCTTCAATGGCCAGCGCACACTCCACGGCCCGGGAATCGTCATTGAAACCCAGACGCATCTTGGCCGACACCGGCATGTGCGCAGGGACCGCCCGGCGCACCGCCGAGACAATGGCGTTCAGAAGCTCCGGGTCGTCGAGCAAGGCGGCTCCCCCGCCATGGCGGTTCACCACCTTGGCCGGACAACCAAAATTCAAATCCACGCCGTCTGGCCCCAAAGAGGCCAAAACGGCGGCATTCTCGGCCAGGCACACCGGGTCAGAACCCAGCAACTGGGCCCGCACGGGCACGCCCGACAAGGTGCGCCCGCCGTTGAAAAGCTCGGGGACCACGCGCGTGAACACGCGCTCTGGCAACAACGTGTTGGTCACGCGAATGAACTCGGATACGCACCGATCCACGCCACCCACACGGGTCAGAATGTCACGTAGCACAAAGTCCAGCAAGCCCTCCATGGGCGCAAGAAGAATGGTCATTTCACACAGGGATCAGGTGGCGGATTTGTTTTGCCCGACCAGGTCGGCCAGCATTTCGCTGGATTCGTGGAGGCGGCTTGCGAGAATGCGGGCAATATTGCGGTAAATCACTTGGGCACTTTCGGCATTGGCATCCACCAGTTCCCGATAAAAACGCATCGTGACGGCATCGCGAGTAACCCGAACCGTGGCGGAGCGTACATGGTTGCCCACCAAGGCCATCTCACCAAAGCAGTCTCCCGATGTGAGTCGGGCCAAAGTAACGGTTCGGCCATTGCTAAGCTTCTCCACAACGACCTCACCCGCCACCAGCACAAAGAAAGAATCCCCGATGTCGCGCTCATTGAAAACAATGTCGCCGGCCTTGACTGGCAGGTATTCAGCGACCGAGAGTGTGCGCATCAAACAGTCTGGCGTCATGCCGTTGAAGATAGGGACCTTTTGCTTGATTTTCTCAATGATGGCCGGATCAAGTTTGACCGGGGCCGGACGCACGATGATTTCTGCCCGCACATTTTCGGCAAATATCTGAACAATGGCGGGATCGATTTTCATGAGGCCGAATGGTACAGGGCC
>JBIIVW010000224.1:0-5529 GCA_044339205.1 Rhodoferax sp.
TGGCGGTGGGACAACTATGTTGCCCACAAGTTCAAACCGTGTGTGAGCTTGCTCAGTCTTCCAGCATTTCTTTGACGAGTCGGCGGCGCAAGCCCTCGGGCATCTCCAGGGTAACGCGGTCCCATTTTTCGAGAACCATCACCTCTTCCAGGCAATCCTGCATTTGAGCGTGGGTGATGGCTGTGTGCGTTGCAATGGTTTGGTGGACTGTGCTGTCGTTTCTGGGATCAGTCAGGCAGTTGAGCTGATAGCGGTGCAAAGCACGGAGTTTTCGTATGGCTTCTGCCACCTGGGCTGGGCAAGCGCACATGTAGATGAGTCCAGCTTCAATGATTTTTTCCAGCTCCGCATCCGTGAAACGTTCGACATAAGTCATCTTCTGCACTCCTTTAACTTGATCTGTTTATGTCACCCACTAGGTTAACCGCCTTTGGCCCGCCGGTTTGTGCGGCATGTAGCATTGGCATTTTCTGTAGTGGTAGCCGCCCGGCAGACCTTTTGCCGTCATCGTCAGCCTCTATGATTCGCGCATGGGAGAACACAACACAACAACTCAGGCCCCGGCGACCCTGACGTCTGACAACACCGCCAACATCGCAGCCCAAGCCTTCATCAGCCGCTGGCAAAACAGCACCGCCTCTGAGCTGGCCAGCTCGCAGTCGTTTGTCATAGCGCTGTGCACCCTGCTGGACGTGGACGCACCGCACCCCACGCCTGAGCAGCATTACATGTTTGAGCGCCCCGTGACCTTCAGCCACGGCGATGGTTCCACCAGCGCGGGACGCATTGACTGCTACAAGCGCGGGCACTTTGTGCTTGAGGCCAAGAAACTCAAGAGTGCGGCCAGTACCAAGAGTTTTGACGATGGCCTGTTGCGCGCCCGGGCGCAGGGTGAAAACTACGCCCGCGCATTGCCCGGCGCCGAGGGTCGCCCGCCCTTCGTGCTGGTAGTGGATGTGGGTACGGTGATAGAGGTGTATGCCGAGTTCACGCTCACTGGCGGCACCTACACGCCGTTCCCTGACCCGCGCAGCCACCGTATCAAACTCGCCGACCTTGCGCGGCCCGAGATCCGGGCGCGCCTGCGTAACATTTGGTTGGCGCCAGACCAGCTCAACCCCGCCCGCATCAGTGCGCAAGTCACGCGGGAGGTGGCGCAGTTGCTCGCCCAATTGGCCAAATCGCTCGAATCTCGCGGTTCGGATGAAAAAAACGATTCAAATATGCCCCTAGCCGGCATATCTACTTCACCTATAGCTCCTGAAATAGTAGCGGCCTACCTTACTCGCTGCCTTTTCAGCATGTTTGCTGAAGATGTGGAACTACTGCCCAAAGGCGCCTTTTTAGGTTTGCTCAGGGCCCATCGGGACAACCCGGCCACGCTGCAGCAGATGCTTCGCATCTTGTGGGCTGACATGGACCGGGGCGGCTTCAGCGCTGCACTCACCCAGCCGGTGCTCAAATTCAACGGCAAGCTGTTCAAGGGGAGTGCGTCAGACGGCTACAGCTTGCTGCTCACCCCGGCGCAAGTGGACCTGCTGATTCGCGCTGCGCAAGCCAATTGGCGCGAGGTCGAGCCCGCCATCTTTGGCACCCTGTTGGAGCGCGCCCTGAACCTCACCGAGCGTCACGCTCTGGGCGCCCACTACACGCCGCGTGCCTATGTGGAACGCCTGGTTTTGCCCACAGTCATAACGCCACTGCGCGCCGACTGGGCTGACGTGCAAGCCGCAGCACTCGTGCTGGCGCACGAGGCCGCCGCGCTGGAGGCCAACCCGGTGGAGGTGAAAACCAAAGCCGACTTTGCAAGCGCCGATCGCCACGCGGGCGCAGTGCGCGCCAAGTGGCGTGAGGCACGCCAGCTGATCAAGGAATTTCACCACCGGCTGTGCACCCTGCGGGTGCTGGACCCTGCCTGTGGGAGTGGAAATTTTTTGTATGTGACGCTGGAGCACTTAAAACGCCTGGAGGGCGAGGTGCTCAACCAATTGAGTGATTTGGGCGAGACCCAGGACGCCCTGGGCTTTGGTGGCGAAACCGTCAATCTGCAACAACTGCGCGGCATTGAGCTGAACGAACGCGCTGCCGCGTTGGCTGAACTGGTGCTGTGGATTGGTTATTTGCAGTGGCACATTCGCACCCAAGGCAACACTGCCGTGGCAGAGCCTGTGGTGCACGACTACGGCAACATCGAGTGCCGCGATGCCGTGCTGGCCTGGGATGCGCAGCAACCGGCCTATGGTGCAGACGGGGCATTGCTGAGTCGCTGGGATGGCGTGAGCTTCAAAAGCCACCCTGTTACTGGCGGGCAGGTGCCCGATGAGTCGGCTCTGGTGCCGCAGTGGCATTACGTCAACCCGCGCCAGGCCACGTGGCCCCAAGCTGACTATATTGTGGGTAACCCGCCTTTTATTGGTGCCAAGTACATGCGTGAGGCGTTGGGCGATGGGTACGCTCAAGCTTTGCGCGGCGCGTGGCCTGCCGTACCTGAAAGCGCCGATTTTGTGATGTATTGGTGGGCGCATGCAGCTTCTTTGGTGGCGTACGGTCAGACGCACCGCATGGGGCTGATCACTACCAATAGCATTCTTCAAACCTTCAACCGGCGGGTGGTGCAGTTGGCTTTGTCGGGGGCTGAAGCGTGCGCGGTGGGTTTGGTGTTCGCTATCCCTGATCACCCTTGGGTAGACAGCGCGAATGGCGCGGCGGTGCGGATTGCGATGACGGTGCTGGCGCGGGCAGGGCAAGGGGTCTTGAATGACGCAGCCGAGGAGGGCGCTGAGCCTTCTGTTGCTGCACTTCGTAGTGAGTTGACAGGCGCGTTGCTGACAGTAATTACTGAGAAAACCGGGGAGTTTGGCGAGGTGGATGTGACGCTGAGCGAGCAGGCGGGTGTGATTCATGCGGATTTGTCAGTGGGGGCGAATGTTTCTAGCGCCGTGGCTTTGCGTGCCAATTCAGGCGTGTCATCGCCGGGTGTAAAGTTGCATGGTGCTGGCTTTATCGTCACACTCGCAGAAGCTTGTGCCCTGGGTTTGGGTGCCGTGCCCGGCTTGGCCCAGGTGATCCGCGAGTACCGCAACGGCCGCGACCTGACAGACACACCACGCGGCGTAAAAGTCATCGACACCTATGGCTTGAGTGCAGACCAATTGCGTAACCAGTACCCGGCGGTCTACCAGTGGCTGCTGGATCGGGTGAAGCCAGAGCGCGACCAAAATAATCGTGCCACCTACCGCGATAACTGGTGGCTGTTTGGCGAGCCACGCAAAGACCTTCGACCTGCATTGTTGGGCCTGCCCCGTTTTATCACAACGGTAGTGACTGCAAAGCATCGTGTCTTTCAGTTCATGGATGCAGATACTCTCGCCGACGATGCATTGATGTGTATTGCATGCCAGGAGTCTTTTCTTTTAGGCGTGTTGTCAAGTTCCTTGCATGTTGAGTGGTCGCTGGCTACAGGAAGCACCTTGGAAGATCGACCCAGATATATCAAATCCCGCTGCTTCGAAACTTTCCCCTTCCCCCACCAAGACACCGGCCTGACCCCCCAGCTCCGCCAAACCATCGCCACGCTGGCCGAACAAATCGACCACCACCGCAAACAAGTCCTGGGTCAGCCAACCCTGGCAGGCACACCACCCAGCGCAAGCGCAGCAAAACCGACAAAACCTCCCACCCTGACCGCCCTCTACAACGTCCTGGAGGCCCTGAAAGAAGGCCGAGCCCTCACCGCCAAAGAAAAAATCATCCACACCCAAGGGCTGGTGAGCATCCTTAAAGAATTGCATGCCGAACTGGATGCCGCGGTCTTGCAGGCCTACCAGCTACAACCTGGTGCCACGCCTGCCGACATTCTCACCCGGTTGCTCGCCCTCAACGCTCAGCGCGTTGCCGAAGAAGCCCGAGGCACCATCCACTGGCTGCGCCCGGAGTTTCAGGATATACAGAACTTGATATTAAAACCTGCTGTGCCCGTGATTGAGCAACGCCGGCTGGATATCGATTTACCTCAAGAAAAAAGTTATCAAATTAGTAGCGAAAAGATCGCTCCAAAAACCAGCGCCATCGTCCCCCAAGCCTGGCCGGTCACCCTGCCAGAGCAAGTGCGCGCGGTAGCTCAGGTGCTGGCGCAAAGCCCCGTGGCCTTGAGTCTGGCTGCGCTGGAGGCTCACTTCAAAGGCCGTGGTCCCTGGAAAAAAGGACTACCCATGCTGCTCCAAACCCTCGAAGCCCTTGGCCGCGCTCAGCAATTTGACCCTGGCAGCACTGACGGTCCGCACTGGCGCGCTTGACCATGATCTTGACCAGATTCAGAAAGCCCCTTCCATGCCCAGCACTTGTTTCATGATTGGCTGACACCCGCATGCGCCTTCCCCGTTTTCAGATGCAATCTCTCAAGACCCGCATCATTCTGCTTAACCTGTTGATGATGGTGGGGCTCTTTTTGGTGTTGGCTCTTCACACCAAGCGCCTGATTCGGGAGGAGCTGATGCGGTTCACCGGGGAGCAACAACGATCGTCCCTGGCGTTGCTGACAACCCAGGTTAATCACGGCTTGCAAGACCGGCTCGCCAGCCTGCACCTCACGGCGAGTGCGCTCACTCCCGAGATGATGGTCAGCGCCCCCCTCGTGCAGGCTTTTCTGGCTCAGCAGAGGTCCGCGGCGGTCTTTTTCAATGCGGGTTTGAGAGTCTGGAGCCCTGCATTGGGCTGGGTTGCCCACGGTCTGGCTGATGAGCCAGAATCTTCGGAGCCGGCTGTCACTGCGCAAGAGCTTCAGAGTCTTATGCAGGACGGGCGCCCCGTGGTGGGTCGCATTCACCTGGACAGCCGGCGCTTGGGCGGCATGAGTCTGGCGGTTCCGATTCGTGATGCCCAAGGGGTGGTAGTGGGTGCTTTGGTGGGCGTCATGCGACTGGACTCCGGTCATTTTTTGAGCGTGTTGACCTCACACCCTTATGGGAAAAGCGGCCATTATTTTTTGATTGACGCCCGAACGCGGATGATTTTTGCGGCGTCTGACCCTGCACGTTTGATGGAGGTGTTGCCAGCGCCGGGTGTGAACGCCCGCATTGATTCTTTTATGCAGGGCTTTGAAGGCACAACATTGGCGGTGAATCCCCATGGGCTGGAGGTGCTGGTCAGCGTCCAGCAGATTCCGCTGGCCGGTTGGTATGCCTCAGTGATTTTGCCGCGAGAAGAGGCCACTGCCCTGCTTGAGGCCATTGCACCGCGCACGCGTTTGTTTGCTTTGGGTCTGGCCTTTTTGTGCCTGGCTCTGATTTATTTGATGCTGCGTCGCCAACTGGCGCCCATGACGGCTGCGGTCAGGACGCTTGATGGCTTTGTGCGGAAAAACCAGGCGCCACAGGCCTTGCAAGTGGTGCGTGAGGATGAGGTCGGGCAACTGGTGGGCGGCTTCAACCGCCTGCTCGACACCCTTAACCAACAGCAGCGGGTGCTGCAGCAAAGCGAGTTGTTCAAGCAAGCGGTACTGAACTCGGTGACCGCCGAGATTGCGGTGCT
>JBIIVW010000225.1:0-5523 GCA_044339205.1 Rhodoferax sp.
ACGGCATCCACGCCGGCCTTGTGAAGCAGTTGCCCGAGCAGCAGGCCGCTGGGGCCGGCACCAATGATGGCGACTTGGGTACGAATCGGTGTTGTCATGGGTTCAATCGCCTTTATAAAAAAATAGGCGGGGTCAGGCCGATGGGCCGGGACCCGGCCAAACGGCAGCAGGCACCATCACCTCGCCACGCATGATCAGGCGTGCCGTGCGCAACAATGCCGCACGTGTCACTTTTTGGGTATCTGCCGGGTCCAAACCCAGTTCCACACTGAATTCCCCGGTCGGGTGCTCGACCGACACCAGTTTGGTGTCGCCCTCGTTGATGATGGCCACACCCTCACAGACCGACCCTTTGAGCACGCAGGCCGTGCCCACCGTCACAGCAGCCAGCACGCCAATGGCGTCATGGCACACATGCGGGATAAAACTGCGCGTGCACAAACTTCCGCCCGTGCGGGGGGGCGCAATCAGCGTCATCTTGGGGTAATTCTTGGCAGTCACATCGCCCAGGCCCATCAGGTGCCCTGTCTGGAGGCGCAAGGCCTCAATGCGCGCCTTCAGGTCGATGTCGGCGTTCAGTTCAGCCACGGTCTCGTAGCCGGTGCAACCCACGTCACTGGCCTTGAAAATGACCAGCGGCATGCCGTTGTCAATACAGGTGACCGACAGGCTGAAGGGCTCAATACCTTCGCCTGTGACCTTCAAGTCATCCACCACCTTGCCGGTGGGCAGCAGACCCGAGCACACCGAGCCGGCGGTGTCCAGAAAATTGATGGTGATGGGGGCCGAACTGCCGGGTACCCCGTCAATTTTGGCGTCTCCGCCGTAACACACCTGGCGGCGCTCCACCCCACCGCGATCACCCTGCACCAGCGGCGTTTGCACCGTGACGTCGCACTGCATGTCGGTATTGAGCGTCAGCACCCGCACCGTGGTGGTGTCGCCCTGCGCTGCGATCAAGCCGCGCTCCAGGGCAAAGGGCACAACAGCCGCCAGCATGTTGCCGCAATTGGGCGTGGTATCGACCGTGGCTTTGTCGGGCTGCAGCTGGGCAAACAGGAAGTCAAGCGCGACGCCGGGGGTCTGACTGACACTCACGATGCCGACCTTGCTGGTGAGCGGGTGCGCACCACCCAGGCCATCAACCTGACGGCGGTCGGGCGAGCCCATCACGGCCAGCAGCACCCGATCCCGGGTGACAACATCAGCGGGCAGATCAGAGGCCAGAAAAAAAGGGCCGCGCGAGCTGCCGCCGCGCATGAACAAGGTGGGAATGGCGGTTTGCATAGGGTGCATTCTGGCCAGTCAGGCGCGCCCTGATAAGTCCTGCTGCGAACTAGCAGCTATCGCAAATCGGCATAATTAACCTACAGAAATTGCAAATAAGACAAATGGACCTGAAACAACTGGAATATTTTGTGCGCGTGGCCGAGTTGGGCAGCTTTACTCGCGCCGCTATTGCACTGGACATCGCACAACCGGCCTTGAGTCGGCAAGTCCGCCTGCTGGAAGTGGAATTGCGACAAAACCTCTTGACCCGAAATGGCCGGGGTGCCGTTCCCACAGAGGCCGGCAAACTGCTGCTGGCGCATGGCCGGGGCATTTTGCATCAGGTGGAGCGCGCGCGCGAGGAGTTGGGTCGGGTGCGCGGCTCCCTGGCTGGGCGGGTCGCCATCGGACTGCCCACCAGCCTGGCGCGGGTGTTGACGGTGCCGCTCACCCGGGCGTTCAGACAGAACATGCCGGAGGCCAGCATTTCCATCAGCGAGGGCTTGTCCATTGCGCTCCAGGAATCGCTCGTCAACGGCCGCCTGGACATCGCCGTGCTTTACAACGCCAAGCCCAGCCCTGAAACCGAGATATTTCCCTTGCTGGAGGAAGACTTGTTGTTGGTGCAGGCCCGCCCGCCGGGTCTGCAGGAGGACCCCGGGCCGGGGCCTATTTCTCTCAAGGCCGTGTCGCTTCTGCCCCTGATCATTCCGAGCCGGCCCAATGCCATCCGTATGCATGTGGAGGCCGAAATGGCCAACATTGGGTGCAGCCCCCGGATTGCCCTGGAGATTGATGGCGTCTCTGCCATCCTGGATTTGGTGGAAGACGGTGCGGGCTGCGCAGTCCTATCGCGCAATGCCGTCGCCAACTCGGTGCGGCCATCGGCTTTTTCGGTGCGAACCATCCAGCACCCCGCCCTGCGCACCAAGGTGTCGCTCGCTACCAGCTCATTGCGCCCCACCACACTGACCCAGCAGTCCACGCTCACCTTGATCCGACAAACCATCGAGGCCAGTTTCAAAACCGCCTGATGGGTGGTCACTCGACCCGTGAAATGCGGGTCGGTTTGAAGCCCAGGTCAGCCGCCTTGCCTTTGCGAGCCCGCACCGCCCGGGCATTGTTGAGACTGCGAATCTCCAACGTTTCCTCCCGCTCCTTGGCACCGCGCCCGATGCCTTCAATCTTGATACTGCGGGTGTAAGCTGCCGCGCCAGCCAGGGTGTCTTTGTCTTCAAGATCGATCAGCATCAGGCCGCGCCCACCGTTGGCCATGGTTTTGAGTTCGCTGATCTCAAACGTCAGGATCCGCCCGCCCGTGGAGGCGCAGGCCACATGGGTTGCTTGCGGAACGGGTACCGAGCCCGCGACGCTGGCCACGGTCGAGGGCCGGCACAGCACTTCACCTTCGTTGCAGGTGACAAACGACTTGCCCGCCTTGAGCCGAGAGGTCATGTTTTCCACGGTTGCCATGAAACCATAGCCCCCCGAACTGCTGAGCAACAGGCTGGCACTGGCTGGTCCGGCGTAGTAATACAGCAACTCGGTCCCCGCTTCCAGCTCAATCAGGCTGGTCAGCGGTTGACCGTCACCGCGTGCGCCGGGCAGGAGCGCCACGGCCACGGAATAAATGCGGCCGTTGGAGCCAAACGCCAGCAGGGTGTCGACGGTGCGGCACTCAAACGTGCCATACAGAGCATCACCCGCCTTGAAACTGTATTCCGGCGGAGCAACTGCCGCAGCACCCGTGCGGTCACGGGCCCAGCCCTTTTGCGCACGCACCCAGCCTTTTTGGCTGACCACCACGGTCACGGGCTCATCCAGCACCTTGACTTCCAGCACGGCTTTTTTCTCGGCCTGAATGAGGGTGCGGCGCGGGTCGGCAAAGGTCTTGGCATCCGCCTCGATTTCCTTGATCATCAGACGGCGCAGGGTGGCCGGGTTGGCCAGTATGTCTTCAAGTTTCTTTTGTTCTTCTCGCAGGCCGCTCAACTCCTGCTCGATTTTGATCGCCTCCAGCCGGGCGAGTTGGCGCAGGCGGATCTCCAGAATATCTTCCGCTTGTCGGCCCGAGAGTTTGAAGCGCTCCATGAGTGCGGTCTTGGGCTCATCCGACTGGCGAATGATGGCAATCACTTCATCAATATTGAGCAGCACCAGCTGGCGCCCCTCGAGGATATGAATGCGGTCCAGCACCTTGTTCAGCCGGTGGTGGGTGCGCCGCTCCACCGTGATCTGGCGAAACTCAATCCACTCGGTCAGCATCTGGCGCAGGGACTTTTGCGTGGGCCGCCCGTCAAAACCGATCATGGTCAGGTTCAGCGGTGCGGAGGTCTCCAGGCTGGTGTGGGCCAGCAAGGTGGTGATCAGCTCCTGTTGCAGCACCCGGCTTGTCTTGGGCTCGCAGACCAGGCGCACGGCCGCGTCTTTGCTGGACTCGTCGCGCACCACGTCCAGTACCGACAACAGCGTGGCCTTGAGCTGGTTTTGCTCCAGCGACAAGGCCTTTTTGCCGGCCTTGATCTTGGGGTTGCTCAACTCTTCAATTTCTTCCAGCACACGCTGGGTGCTCACGCCGGGTGGCAACTCGGTCACCACCAGCTGCCATTGACCGCGCGCCAGTTCTTCGATCTTCCAGCGCGCACGGACCTTCAGAGATCCCCGCCCGGTGCGGTACGCATCGCCAATGTCGCCTGCGCTACTGATGATTTGACCGCCGCCGGGGTAGTCGGGGCCGGGCACCAGCGCAAACAACTCATCCTCAGTGAGGTTGGGTGACTTGATCAGCGCCACGCAGGCATCGGCAATCTCACGCAAGTTGTGGCTGGGAATCTCGGTGGCCAAACCCACGGCGATGCCGCTGGCCCCATTGAGCAGGGCAAACGGCAGGCGCGATGGCAGCTGGCGTGGCTCCACGGTGGAGCCATCGTAGTTGGGGGTGAAATCCACCGTGCCTTCGTCAATCTCGTCGAGCAGCAGGCTGGTGATCTTGGCCAGGCGGGCCTCGGTGTAACGCATGGCCGCCGCGCCATCGCCATCGCGCGACCCAAAGTTGCCCTGGCCGTCAATCAGCGGGTAGCGCAAGGAAAAATCTTGTGCCATGCGCACCGCCGCGTCATATACCGACGAGTCCCCGTGTGGGTGAAAGCGGCCCAGCACATCACCCACCACGCGGGCAGACTTGACGGGGCGGGCGCCGTTGTTGCCATTGGCCCCGCCAAAGCCCAGGCCCATGCGCGACATGGAATACAGGATGCGCCGCTGCACCGGCTTCTGGCCGTCACAGACGTCGGGCAAGGCACGGCCCTTGACCACGCTCAGTGCGTATTCAAGGTAGGCCCGTTGGGCGTAGGCCGCTAAGTTAGGAGCATCGCCGCTCTCGTTGGGCGCAGGACTCTCGGGCAAATCCAGTGTCGGTTGGTCACTCATAAAAGCTAGTCGGTCTCGGTCTTGGGTAGGGGTGTTGGGGCCACGGATGCGCCCTGTGAAATCATGTTGCCGCGGTTCAGGGCACCGCCCTGAAATTGCATGCGCACGCGGGTCGGCGAATCTCGCTTGCCTGTGAGCATGGGGGAAGGCTTGAGCAAGGCGTACAACTGCATCACGGTCCTGACGTAATTCTGGGTCTCTTTGAAATTGGGGATCTTGTTGCCTGCCCGCTGTACCGCCCCTTCACCGGCGTTGTAGGCCGCCAACGCGAGTTCCAGTTGCCCAGGAAACAAATTGATGAGGTAGCGCAAGTAACGGCTGCCCGCATTGATGTTCACGCCCGGGTCGGTCAGCCGCTTCTCCAGCGGGGTAGCTCCGCTGACTGCCACCCCAAACCGGGTGGCGGTATCGGGCATGAGTTGCATCAAGCCAACGGCACCCTTGGGCGAAACAGCCAAGGCATCGAATCCGGATTCGGTGGCAATCAAGGCCTGCAACAACTCGTAGTCCAGGCTATGGTCACTGGCAGCCCGGCGCAAATGGTGCTTGACCACCCGGTAACCAGGGGAGATGTCAAAGAAAACCTGCACCTTGGAAGCCGCTGCCTTGTGCGCCAAGGCCTTGGCCGTGTCATCGCTGGCCGTCAAGGCGGCCGCCGCGTCAAGGGCCGGGTTGCTGCGGAAATAAATCTCGTAACGGTCATCGAGCCGCTCCGGGGCAAAGTGGGCCACGCCCGCAGAATCCAGGTAACCCCAAATATCCGCCCGCACCGGTTGAATCAAAAAACAGAGCATTACAGCCAATAAAAACGCCGGCTGGAGGCCT
>JBIIVW010000226.1:0-5513 GCA_044339205.1 Rhodoferax sp.
CGACCCAAATCGACAAGATCATCCTCACTGCCTCCGGCGGTCCTTTTCGTCAACGTGCACCGCACACGCTGCGGGAGGTGACCCCTGCGCAAGCGTGCGCCCACCCCAATTGGGTGATGGGACGGAAGATCTCTGTTGACTCTGCCACCATGATGAACAAGGCGCTTGAAGTGATTGAGGCGAGACACCTTTTTGGCGTCACCCCGGAGCAGATCGAGGTCGTCATACATCCTCAAAGCGTGATTCATTCCATGGTGCAATACAAGGATCACTCGGTGGTGGCGCAACTCGGTACGCCGGATATGAAAGTGCCCATCGCCTATGGCCTGTCGTGGCCAAGTCGTATGGTGTCTGGTGCGACGGCCCTGAATTTTGGCGCCATGGCCGACATGACCTTTGAGTCGCTGGACTCTCATGAGCATGCGGAGCGTTTTCCTGGGCTGACCCTGGCGTGGTCGGTACTGAAGGGACCTTCTGGCTCAACGGCGGTCTTGAATGCAGCCAATGAGGTGGCGGTTGCGGCATTTCTTGACGGAGCCCTGCGTTTTGACCAGATTCACGCGGTCAATCTTGAGACGCTTGATGCCGTTGTATCCAGCAGTCCGGAATCCCTGGCAGATCTCCTGGCCTTGGACGATTTGTCGCGCCGAGCCGCCGGCGAGATCGCTCATCGAATGGGTCGTTAACCCGAACTAACCCAGAAATCATGCTGACTATCCTGGCCTTCGTGCTTGCCCTCGGGCTGTTGGTAGCGGTCCATGAGTACGGGCACTACCGGGTAGCGGTTGCCTGCGGCGTGAAGGTGCTTCGTTTTTCCATCGGGTTCGGAAAAGTGTTGTACCGATGGCAGCCCAAAGGTTCGCCAACAGAGTTCTCCATCAGCGCCCTGCCATTGGGCGGTTATGTGAAGATGCTTGACGAGCGTGAGGCGCCGGTTGAGCAGAGCGAGCGGCATCAGGCTTTCAATACCCAGCCCTTGCGCTCCAGGGTGGCGATAGTTTTGGCCGGGCCGGTTGCCAATTTGTTACTGGCTGTTTTGCTTTACTCCGTCGTCAATTGGAGCGGTGTTCAGCAGGCTTCCGCAATTTTGGCCAGCCCGGAAATCGGATCGGTTGCAGCCAGAGCCGGTCTGGTGGGCGCAGAGCGAGTTGAGCGCGCTGCATTGGAGGGGGAAGAACTGCAAGTTATTGAATCATTTGATGAACTGCGCTGGTTTTTGACCCGAGGTGCGCTGGAAGAAAAAGACGTTCAGCTTGAGATCAGCCGTCTGCCAAATAAAGATAGTGCTTTGGTCTCCTTAAAGCTGAGTGACCTGGATGCAAGGGAAGCAGACGCTCAGCTATTCAAGAGAATTGGTATCGTCGGTCCGTTCAGCCGTCCCGTGATCGGCGCAGTGAGCGCGGGTGACGCTGCAGACAGAGCCGGTTTGAAAGAAGGCGATCTGGTGCTGCAGATCGGCTCTGTTCCTGTGGTGGATGGGCAGCAATTGCGTCAACTGATCAGGGCGTCCGGCTCCAACGGAGAGCCCCACGTGACCACCTGGAAGATTGAGCGCGCCGGTGCGACCCAATTCGTGGCGGTGAAGCCAGACATCCGCCAGGAAGCCGATTCAAGAGTCGGGAAAATTGGCGCTTTTGTGGGTTCCATACCGGAGTCAGTTCTGGTGAGCTACGGCTTCACAGAGGGTTTGTGGCTGGGTGCGTCCCGGACCTGGGATGTATCGGTATTGACCCTGAGGATGATGGGCAAGATGCTCGTCGGCGAAGCCTCTTTGAAAAACCTCAGCGGGCCGTTGACGATTGCAGACTACGCGGGCAAGTCAGCAGGCCTCGGTTTGACCCAATATTTGCTGTTCCTAGCCTTGATCAGTGTCAGCTTGGGTGTCTTGAACCTGCTTCCCCTGCCCGTTTTGGATGGCGGGCACCTGATGTATTATCTTTGGGAGGGAATTGTTGGCAAACCTGTTCCCGAGGTATGGATGGAGCGTCTGCAAAGAGGCGGAATTGGCATTCTGTTTCTGATGATGTCTATTGCCCTGTTCAACGACATCACACGCCTGCTTGGTTAACTAGTCAGCGCTTTAAACAGCACTGATTTGACTTCTTCAATTTTAAAAATGCAATTCAATCAAACTCAATGGCGCGCAAGTGCCGCCATGGCCTCTATGGTCTTCATGGCCAGTTCGGCTTGGGCGGTGACTCCCTTTACCGTGCGAGATATCCGCATTGAAGGTCTGCAGCGCGTGGAGCCTGGAACTGTCTTCGTGTCGATGCCAGTTCGTGTGGGTGATGTTTACGATGACGAAAAAGGTTCTGCTGCCATTCGAGCCCTGTTTGGGCTGGGCCTGTTCAAAGACGTGAGAATTGAAGTCAACGGCGACGTGGTGGTGATCGTGGTTGAAGAGCGCCCCAACATCGCGGACATCGACTTCGTGGGCACCAAGGAGTTTGACAAGGATATTTTGAAAAAGGCTCTGCGCGACGTGGGCTTGGCTGACGGCCGGCCGTTTGACAAGGCCCAACTTGACCGAGCTGAGCAAGAGCTCAAGCGCCAATATATAAATCGCAGCCTGTATGCCGCCGAAGTGGTAACCACGGTGACGCCCATTGATCGCAACCGGGTCAATTTGACCTTTACAGTGACCGAGGGTGCACCGGCCAAGATCAGTGAGATACGGGTGGTGGGTAACAAGGCTTTTGGTGAGTCAACCTTGCGTGGCCTGTTTGATCTCGACACGGGTGGTTGGTTGAGTTGGTATACCAAATCGGATCGCTATTCGCGTGCCAAGCTTAATGCGGATATTGAGACGCTCAAGGCCTACTACTTGTCGCGGGGCTATCTGGAGTTCAAGGTAGATTCCACTCAGGTTGCTATTTTGCCCAACAAGACCGATGTTTCGATCACGATCAACGTGACTGAGGGCGAGCGTTTTGTCGTCAGCAGTGTCAAACTGGAAGGTAATTTTCTGGGCAAGGACGATGAGTTCAAGTCACTGGTGACGATCAAGCCTGGCCAAGCCTATAACGCCACTGAGGTGGCTCAGACCACAAAGGCGTTCGTCGATTATTTTGGGAACTTTGGGTTTGCGTTTGCCCGCGTTGAAGCCAATCCGGAAATTGACCGTGCCAACAATCGGGTCGCTTTGGTGCTACAGGCTGATCCATCGCGGCGGGCCTATGTCCGGAAAATCAATGTTGCTGGAAACAGCCGTACTCGGGATGTTGTCGTTCGCCGTGAATTCAGACAGTTGGAGGCCTCTTGGTATGACGGCGGAAAAATACGCTCCTCGCGGGATCGGGTCGACAGGTTGGGTTATTTCAGTGATGTCGGTATTGAAACCCAAGAGGTGCCGGGTTCCCCTGATCAGGTGGACTTGACGATCACTGTGGCGGAAAAACCAACAGGCAGCTTGAGTCTTGGTGCGGGTTTTTCAAGCAGCGAGGGTTTGGGGTTGTCGTTTGGACTCAAACAGGAAAATGCCTTCGGATCAGGGAATTCTCTCGGCGTTCAACTCAATACCAGCAAGATCAATCGGATGGCGATTTTCAACACTACCGATCCCTATTTCACTGCGGACGGTGTTTCCAGGACCATCGATGTCTTCCATAAATCAAGCAGCCCTTATGAAGATCCCAGTTTTTACAAGTTGGTGACGTCCGGAGGAAGCCTTCGCTTTGGCGTGCCTTTCACTGACATTGATACCGTCTACTTTGGAGCTGGCCTGGAGAGAACTGCCATTGTGTCCGGTACGCTCTTGCCAACCGCCTACCTCGAATACGCGAACGAATATGGGTTCAACAGCACCTCTGTTCCTTTGACTATTGGCTGGGGACGTGACGGTCGCGACAGCGCGCTGGCACCCAATTCAGGGCGCTATCAGCGGGCCAATGCTGAATGGTCTGTAGCTGGAGATGCCAAGTATTTGCGGGCTACCTACCAGTACCAAGAGTACATCCCCCTGAGTAAGCAGTTCACTGCGGCCTTCAATGCCGATGTGGGTGTTGGCGCAGCATCGGGTGGTGGGGCATTCCCCGTGTTCAAGAACTTCTTTGGTGGCGGATTGGGCTCTGTCAGGGGCTTCGAGCAAGCCAGTCTGGGCCCCCGTGATTCCGGTGGATCGGTAGTGGGTGGCACTCGCAAGATGAATCTGAATGCAGAGTTGTTGACTCCGTTTCCCGGCGCGGGCAATGACCGCAGCCTCCGGTTGTATGGGTTTCTTGATGTGGGCAGCGTCAGCGGTCCTGATCGGGGCCTGGCTGCCAATGCCAATGCGAACAGCCTGCGCTCCTCTGTCGGCGTAGGTGTGAGCTGGATATCACCAGTCGGACCTTTGCGCCTGGCCTTTGCCAAGCCCATTAAAAAATACGATGGCGATAAAATTCAAACAGTGCAATTTCAGATCGGAACCAATTTCTAATGAAAAATATCTTTAGCCGATTCTTTGCCTCAGTGGTGTTGGGTGGTTTGCTGCTGTCTGCACACGCCCAGGAGTTCCGCATCGGGTTTGTCAGCACGGACCGCATTTTTAAAGAGGCCGGCACAGCGAAGGCGGCGCAAGTCAAGTTGGAGCAGGAGTTTTCCAAGCGCGAAAAAGAACTGCTCGATCAAGGGACAGGCTTGAAAACACTGTCTGACAAGTTTGAGCGCGAAGCGCCAACTCTGACAGAGGCGCAACGGGTCGCTCGTCAAAAGCAACTTGTCGATCAGGATCGTGATTTCCAGCGTAAACGCCGTGAATTTCAGGAAGACCTCAATGCGCGAAAAAACGAGGAATTACAGCTGGTTCTGGAGCGTGCCAACAAGGTCGTCAAGCAGGTGGCAGAGGCCGAACGCTACGACATGATTCTTCAAGAAGCGGTTTACGTCAATCCCAAGCACGACATCACCGACAAAGTACTCAAAGTATTGAATGCGGCCGGTGCCAAGTAGGCGGAATTGAGGCGAGCTGAGTGTGAGCTGAGTGTGAGCTTAAATCTGGGTTCAATCGTCGCTCTGTTGGGCGGTGAGCTGCATGGTGAGGCTGAACTTGAAATCGAAGGTTTGGCATCTCTGGAAGCCGCAGGACCAACACAGTTAAGTTTCTTAAGTCACCCCCGATACGCTTCGCAGCTGGCCTCAACCCAGGCGGCCTGCGTCATCGTGGGTCCTGACATGCAGGCGCAAGCCGTGCTGCGTGGGGCCTGCATCGTGACCGAGCAGCCGTACCTCTACTTCGCTCGGGTCACCCAAGCCTGGAAGCGGCATCTCCCCCAAGTTGATCGACCCCGGTTACACCCTAGCGCTGTGGTTGAACCGGGTGCTTTCATTCATCCCACGGCTCAGGTGGGTGCGCTGTGCGTAATTGAGTCCGGTGCCCGCATTGGCGCAAATACCATCCTCAAGTCACGTGTCACAGTCGGTGAGAATTGTGTGATCGGTGAGCGGTGCCTGCTTCATTCTGGCGTGGTCATTGGCGCTGACGGGTTTGGGTTTGCGCCCAACGAAGGCACCTGGGAGAAAATTGAACAACTCGC
>JBIIVW010000227.1:0-5478 GCA_044339205.1 Rhodoferax sp.
CAGCGGTGGGGACCCTGCGCTGGCACTTGCCCGGCTTGGTCAGGCGCTGGCAGAGGTCTTGCGCGCTATTGAACGCATGGGTGACAGCTTCTCCACAACACAGGTCAATTGAACAATTAATTCAGGGGGTGTTTGATGGTTTATACAACAACGCAGGGTTCCGCCCAGTCCATTCTTGTGATCGATGACGACGAATTCAGTCGGGCCATAATTCGCGGCAATTTGGCTTCGTTGGGGCTCACCCATATTCAGGAGGCCAACAATGGCCGAGCTGGCGTGCAGGCCCTGAGCCAGATGCAGCAGCCCCCGGATTTCCTGATCTGCGATATTTTCATGCCCGACATGGATGGCATTGAGTTCGTGAAAGAACTGGCCACGCGAGGGTATGCTGGGGGCTTGATTCTTGTGACAGGGGTAAATATGGACATGCTGGAAGTCGCCTCACAGATCGCTACAGCGAAGGGTTTGAAAGTCCTTGGCTCATTCATCAAGCCCGTTCAAAAAAGTCTCTTGGCCGCGTCCATGGGATTTGAGAATAACAATTCTCCCGGTTCATTTGATTGAATGGTCCAAAGCCTTTTGGAACAGTGCAATCGTTTACTTGCCCATTGTATTGAGACCCTATGTACATCCTTTCTTCCCCGACTGCTGGTTCTTTGTGGCGTAGGATCTCCACGGCGGTGAATGCCCTGAGCGCAGATTGGTTGCATCCATTGCAGATATTTCTGGTTGTGGCCGCGTTGTGTGCAGCGGTTTGGGCTCAAACGTTTCAAACTCTGGGCGACCAGCGGGCCCGAATTCTGGCTGCCCAGGAGATTGAACTGCGCAATCTGGGCAGGGTCAGTGCGGAGCATGCTGAACGGACATTTTCCAGTGTGGATCAAACGCTCAAAATAATTGCTGAAGAGTTCAGACTGCGCGAAGGCGCGTTCGATCTGCGGGCGTTTGCTGATGCCAAGTTGTATGAAACCAAGGTGGTGTTGCAGCTTGGTGTGATTGATGCGCGAGGCTTCTTGGTTCAAAGCAGCCTGCCTTTCGAAGCTGGCATGGATCTGTCGGAGCGTGCCCATTTCAAAGCCCACCTGTTACCCGGTGCCGAGACGCTCTATATTTCTGACCCCATGATTGGACACGTCTCAAAACGATGGTCAATACAGTTGTCGCGACGCATCACCCTGAACAATGGCCAATTTGGCGGCGTGGTTGTTGCGTCTATCGACCCTGGCTACTTCACCCGTTTTTATGCTGATCTGGACTTGGAAAAACACAGCGTTATGGCTCTGCTCAGGTCTGATGGCGTCGTTTTGGCGCGACGTTTTGGCTCTACCGAGGAGTTTGGCGGGCGTTTGCTTTCCCCCTCTGTTGTGCAGAAGCTCGCCCAGGGTCTGCTCAGTGGCTACCATCCAACGATTTCTGACGTCGATGGTGCCAAGTACCAATACCACTTTCAAAAAGTGCCCTCGTTTCCGTTGGCAGTTACCTTTGCACAACGATCCGGGCATTTGCAGGCGATCAGTGATGCCGACCGAGATCTTCTGGTGCGTCAATCCTTGATCATCACGGTGATTCTGATGATGTTTGGGGCCTTTGTGGCTTGGTATATCCGCTCAAGACGCCAGTTGACGCACAGGCACATGGCCGACTTGGCCCAGCTGCGAGATCTTGCCAACTGCGCTCAAGGCATGTTGTACCAATTTGGGGCTCTACCAGACGGCCGTAAGCATTTTTATTATGTCAGCAGTGGCGTCACGGCTCTGTTGGGGTTGAGTCAGCAATGCGTTCTGGATGATGCTGCTCAGGCCTTTGCTCGAGTGCACCCCGACGATATGGTCCCGCTTGACGAATCAATTCAATCCGCAATGGAGGCTATCGGTCCCTGGCAATTTGAGTACCGCCTGCAATTTGACGACGGCACGATCAAGTGGTTGTCGGGCAAGTCCGTCCCCCAGACGCTTGCCGGCGGCGTCGTGGTTTGGAACGGTTTGTTGACCGATATCACCCAGCACAAGCACATCGAACAACTGGCTGAAAACGCCAACCGTGCGAAATCCGAATTTCTGGCCAATATGAGTCATGAAATTCGAACCCCCCTTAACGGGGTGGTTGGCATGGTGGATGTGTTGCAGCAGACCGAACTCAAACCCGAACAGCAGCGCATGCTGGCCACCGTCAGCAAATCCGGACTTGCTTTGCTCGACATCCTGAATGACATCCTGGATTACTCAAAAATCGAGTCGGGCCTGTTAGAGATGGAGAGCATACCTGCGAATATTCGCGACATCGCTGAGATCTCGGCGCAACTCATGAGTCAGTTAGCGACCAACAGAAGGGTCGGGATGATGGTGTTTGTCTCCCCTGATTTGCCGCCCTGGATCGAGTCTGACCCAACCCGCTTGCGACAGGTCCTGCTGAACTTGCTGGGCAATGCCGTCAAGTTCAGTAGCTCAAAAGACGGCCGTGTGGCCAGGGTCATGCTGTGGGTCGGACCTTGTTCGTTGGAGCAGGGCGGAGCCGGTGTGCAGTTTCGTGTCATTGACAATGGCATTGGCATGAGCCCGCAAGTCGTCGCTAAACTTTTTCAGCCTTTTGTTCAGGCCGACGCGAGTACCGCCCGTGTGTATGGGGGCACCGGCCTGGGACTGAGTATCAGCCAGCGGCTGGTGCAGTTGATGGGCGGCACGATCTCAGTGCAAAGCAAGCTCGATGAGGGCTCGGAGTTCTCCATTGTGCTGCCCCTGCTGGCAACCGCGAGCCCAATACTGACTGTGCCCGGCCCTGATTTACGCGGGGTGAGGGTGCTGCTGGCCACTCAGGATGCTGGCTTGAAACAGATCGTATCGGCTTATGCAACCGACGCAGGGACGCAGGTCACCGAATTTGCCGACCTGTCAGCAGCCATTCAGATGGCCCACGAGCGCACGGACCTGACTGGCCCCATCGTGGCGGTATTTGGCCCGGAATTTGAGCTTCAATTGGATCAGTTGCCAGCGGCTTGGGGCGCGGTTCGGCTGGGTCGCACCGATGCTGATCTGGACACGGGTATCGTGACGTCGGTTTCTACTCATCCGCTGTTGCACAACGATTTGGTCCAAGCCCTGGCAATTGAAAGTCGGAGAATAATACTCGCGCTTGCGACCACGGAAGAAACCAGGCAGTCACTGAGGGTGCCTACGGTCGATGAAGCCGAAACCGCCGGGCAATTGGTCTTATTGGCTGAAGACAACGAGATCAACCGTGAGGTAATGCAAGAGCAATTGCGGCGACTGGGCTATGCCAGTGAAACAGCCAAAGATGGTGCGGCTGCGCTGGCAATGTGGTCCACGGGTCGTTACGCTGTGTTGCTGACGGACTGCCACATGCCCAAAATGGACGGCTTTGACTTGACGACGGCTATTCGACAGACAGAGCCAGCGGGCACGCGGTTTCCCATTGTGGCCATTACCGCGAGTGCCATGCAGGGCGAAGCCGCACGTTGTCTGGCGCACGGGATGGATCACTATTTGTCAAAACCGTTGCGCATGGTCGAACTTGGGCCTCTCATGTCACGGTTACTGCCACGGGCTGATGCACAGTCCGCGCCGCCTGCCGCATCTGTTGGTGATGGACTGGCACCGAACGCCATATGGGATCCCCTCGCATTGCAAGAAGCCGTGGGTGATAGCCTGCCGCTTCAACGTCATCTGCTGGAGATGTTTCTGCGCAACTCAGAGGTTCAGGTGAACGCCATCAGGACCGCTGCCGAATCGGGCGTGTGTTTGAAAGTGGCTGACGAGGCGCACTCGCTGAAATCGTCGGCCCGCACTGTTGGGGCGCTCAAGTTGGGTGACTTGTGCGAGAAGATCGAGTCTGCTGGGTCGGCGGGCGATGTGGGGTCTTGCCTGGAGCTTGTCCGCGGTTTCGTGGCGGACTACGCCGAAGCAAGGAATGCCATCGAAAATAGTGACATATTGGCTTCTAGCCGGCATGTTTAAATGTTGAGTAGCTCCTCTATATATAGCAAAATTAGACGATGGGAAGTCTGGCTTGTTCCCGTGCTCGCCATCCTCGTGGCCGCCGTGTTGTCGGGCACAAGGTGGATCTATGCCCTTGAATTGATCGAGCAGGACAAACAACGCGTCCTGCTGGCCGCACAGCAGGATCTGGAGGTTCTGGGCAGGGTAGGGCAAGAGCTGACCGAGCGCACGTTTGTCGGTGTCGACCAGACGCTGAAAATACTGCGCACCTACTGGTCTGGCAATGATGGGTTACAGGCTCGCCAATCCCTGCTGGACGCGAGTGTGGCAGGTGGGCAGGTGGTGCGCAGTTTTCATGTGCTGGATGCCCAGGGCATCCTGAAACAGAGCACCGAGCCGTTCAGCGGGCAAGTCGACTTCTCGGGTCGGGACTATTTCAAAAATCAGCGCACCACCACGCTCGATACGCTGATGATTTCCGACACGCTGGCCGGAAAATTGTCCGGAGAGCCGAGCATCCAATTGTCGCGCCGTCTGGTTCTGCCAAACGGGCAGTTTGCGGGGCTGATAGTGGCCTCCATCGACCCACGGTATTTCACCCGTCTGTATGCCGAGATTGAGCAGAGTGCCAACGTCGCGGCGTCTTTATTGAAGCCTGATGGCACAATTTTGGCCAAGCGCCGGGGGCAGTCTGATTTGTTTGACGGCAAACTGAGCAACCCGGTCATTGTGCAGCGGCTAAGCCAGGGTGACCGATCGGGCAGCTTGATTTCGGCCCAGGAGCCGGATGGCGTGGAGCGGATGTATTTTTTTAAAAAACTGCCCTCACTCCCCTTGGTGATAACTTTTTCCCGTGCCACCGAGCTGCAGCTGACGGCGCAAAAAAAAACCAGGGCCTTGTTTCTGCAGCAGGCCGGCGTGGCGACCCTCATTATGGGCGTGTTGGCTGCGATCCTGATCTGGTTTGATGCCTACAGGCGAAGGCTCACTCGACGCCATATTGTTGAATTGCGACAGTTGCAGGCATTGACTGATCGTGCGCCCGGCATGGTGTACCAATACCTGAGTCGCCTGGACGGGACGAACGCCCTGACAATGGTTACCGAAGGCTGCCGGGCGCTTTTTAACGTCAGCCCCGAAGCCCTCATGGCGGATGCGAACCTGGTTTTTTCAAATGTCCATCCAGACGATCTTGCGCCGTTGAAGGAGTCGATTGCCAAGTCGGCCCTGGACTTGACGCCCTGGGTGGTCGACTACCGGGTTCTTTCAGGGGATCAATCCATTCGCTGGCTCAATGGCAACGCCATGCCGGTGAGGCTGGCGGACGGATCCACGCAGTGGAGTGGCTTTCTGTCTGACATTACCGAGCGCAAGCGCATTGAGGAGGCGACCAACACGGCCAACCTGGCGAAGTCGGATTTTTTATCGAGCATGAGCCATGAGATTCGTTCACCGCTGAACGCCATTTTGGGTCTGGCGTACTTGCTGGAGCAGCTCAATCTGGGGCCCGATGCCAACGGCATGG
>JBIIVW010000228.1:0-5455 GCA_044339205.1 Rhodoferax sp.
CCGCTGGTCATGGTAGCCCGCCCGGACCGCGCCTCCAGCGCACCGTTTCATACTTCCTCAACAAGGCACGGCCATGGATCTTGAAGACGCACTGCAGACCTTCATTATTGAAAGTCGGGACCTGCTGGTCGACATGGAGAGTGCCCTGCTTGCAGTGGGGCAGGTCGACGAAAAAGATGATCTGGTAAACGCCATCTTTCGCGCTGCCCACACCATCAAAGGATCTTCAGGGCTCTTTGGACTTGATCACATCGTAGCCTTTACCCATGTAGTTGAAAGTGTGCTCGACCAGGTCCGCGATGGCAAGCTCGAGATTGCAGACAAGTTGCTGGCCACCCTCTTGTCGTGCTGCGACCACATTGCTTCGCTGGTAGGGTCAGTGGCAGCGGGCGAGGCAGAGCCCAACACCAACCTGCGCCAACAAGGCGAACCCCTGCTGGTCCAACTAGGCCTCTATCTCGCAGCGCCTGCATCGCACTCAAACTCAGCGACCCTCGCCGAGACAGGCGTTGAAACCATGACGCGTCTGAGCAAAGGTGGCGTCCATGCCGACCACTGGCATATTTCTTTACGCTTCGGTCCCAATGTGCTGAAGAACGGCATGGACCCGCTGTCGTTCATTCGTTATCTGGAAACGATGGGGCACATCACCGGCATGGTGACACTGGCCGACGCCATGCCAGAAGCCAACGAGATGGACCCGGAATGCTGCTACCTCGGCTTTGAGATCGCTTTTCAGAGCCAGGTTGACAAGGCTGCCATTGAGCATGTTTTTGAATTCGTGCTGGACGAGTGTCGCGTGCAAATACTGCCACCGCACAGCCTCATCGCGGACTATGTGAAGCTCATTGACACCCAACAGGGCGATCTCGCCAAACTCGGCGAGATGCTGGTGCGATGCGGCACACTGTCCACACAAGAACTCGACCAGGCCCTCCTATCCCAGTCCCACAACCCAGCCAGACCGATTGGCACCATTTTGGTTGAACAGGGCTCAGTCCAGCCAGAGGTTGTGCAAGCGGCCCTGAACAGGCAAAAACAGATCAAGGACACAGGTGTCACGGAGAGTCGCTCCATCCGGGTTGACGCCGACAAGCTCGACCAACTCATCAACCTGGTCGGCGAACTCATCATTGCTGGTGCCAGTGTCAACATGATCGCGCACCGGGCGCGAATTGGTGAGCTGCAAGACAGCACATCCAAGTTGTCCATGTTGGTCGAAGAGGTTCGTGACAGCGCACTACAGCTTCGCATGGTCAAGATCGGTGCCACCTTCAACCGCTTTCAGCGCGTGGTCCATGATGTCGCTCGTGATCTCGGCAAGGATATTGCCTTCATTGTCGATGGCGAAGACACCGAGCTTGACAAAACAGTGGTCGAAAAAATTGGCGACCCGCTGCTGCATTTGGTGCGCAATGCGATGGATCACGGCATTGAGCCCGTCGAGGTCCGCGTTGCCAGAGGCAAGCCAGCGCAGGGCCTGCTCAAGCTCAATGCGTTTCATGACTCTGGCTCCATCGTCATCACTGTTCAGGACGATGGTGGGGGACTCAATCGAGATCGCATTCTGGCCAAGGCCATTGAGAGAGGACTGGTCGAAGCCGGACAACACCTGAGTGACAGCGAAGTCTACGCCCTCGTTTTTGAGCCCGGTTTCTCCACCGCAGAAAAAATTACCAACATGTCTGGCCGCGGCGTTGGACTCGACGTGGTCAAGCGAAACATCACGGCTCTGCGCGGCACGGTGAGCCTGAACAGCCAGGAAGGGGTCGGCACAACGGTCACCGTGCACCTGCCCCTGACACTCGCCATCATTGATGGCTTTCTGGTGGGTGTTGGCAAATCGGTTTACGCCATACCGCTGGACATGATTGAAGAGTGCGTGGCCTACACCGCCGAGCCCGGCCACGATTACACCAGCCTGCGGGGCCAGGTGCTTCCATTTTTGCGCCTGCGCGAGCTGTTCGGCATTCCCGGCCGACCAGCCAAGCTCGAAAACATCGTCGTCCTCAAATACGCAGGGCAAAAGGCTGGTCTGGTGGTCGACACCTTGCTGGGCGAATTCCAAACCGTCATCAAGCCGTTGGCGCAACTATTCAACCAGGTGAAGTGCATCAGCGGATCAACCATTCTGGGCAGTGGTGATGTGGCGCTAATTCTGGATGTGCCAGCCTTGGTTCGCCAAGCCACGTCGTCCGGCGCCAGAGGTCCGACCGGACGAGAGTGATTTTTTTGTTAACAGTGCACTATTTTTAAAAGAGGAACCAAAATGTTCGCAAATATGAAAATTGGCGTTCGCCTGACGCTCGGCTTCTTCATTGTGCTGGCACTGATGGCCGCGCTGGCGGTCGTTGGCATCAACGGCATGGGCAACGTTCAAGAGCGACTTGACGAGATCGTCAAAGACAATGTTTACAAGACAAAGCTCATCAGCGACATGTCGGAGAGTGTGCACATCGTCTCCCGCGTAACCCGAACCCTGATCATCCTGACCGATGAAGCCGCGATGGCCACCGAGAAGAAAAAAATCGATGCTGCCCGCCTGGTCTATAACGAGGCGTGGGCCAATCTCGAAAAAACATCAGCCAGCGAGAAAGGCAAAGCCCTGCGGACCAGGATCCGGACAGACGGGCTCGAGGCGCGCGCCGTCAACGACAAGGTCATTGACTTCGCACTTGCCAACAAACCAGAACCCGCAACAAAACTGCTCATGGAGCAAGCGGCACCAGCCGTCCTGAAGTGGCAACAAGCCATGGACGAAAACATGCTGCTACAGGACGAAAACACAAAGAATGACCACGCCAGTGCACAACAAGCCTATAGCTCGGCCTTCCGACTGGTGGTGTCGCTGGCGGTGGCCGCTGTTCTCTTTGGCGCTTTACTGGCCTGGTTCCTGACCCGCTCGATTACCCGCCCCATCAATGAAGCTGTGAGCGTCGCCAACAGGCTCGCCGAGGGTGACCTGACCGTGAAAATTGGTCCCGTCTCCAAGGATGAAACCGGTCAGATGTTGCAAGCCATGCAAAACATGATCACCAAGCTCTCCCAGGTTGTAGCGGACGTCAACAACGGTGCTCAGGCGCTGGCCAGCGCCTCTGAAGAGGTAAGCGCCACGGCACAAGCCCTGTCCCAGGCTGCCAGCGAGCAGGCGGCCGGTGTTGAAGAAACCAGCGCGTCCATCGAGCAAATGACCTCCAGCATTGCCCAGAACACCGAAAACGCCAAGGTCACGGAAGGCATGGCCGGCAAGGCCGCCAAAGACGCGGCTGACGGTGGCGAAGCCGTGAACGCCACGGTGGCAGCCATGAAGCAGATTGCCAAAAAGATCAGCATCATCGACGACATTGCCGCACAAACCAACCTGCTGGCACTCAATGCAGCCATTGAAGCCGCGCGCGCCGGGGATCACGGCAAGGGTTTTGCAGTAGTAGCCGCCGAGGTGCGCAAGTTGGCCGAGCGCAGCCAGATTGCAGCGCAAGAAATTGGCGAGGTGGCCACCAACAGCGTGGAACTGGCAGAAAAAGCGGGCGGCTTGCTGGCCGAGATCGTCCCCAACATCCGCAAGACCTCCGACCTGGTTCAGGAAATTTCTGCCGCCTCCACCGAACAGTCCTCCGGCGTGGGCCAGATCAACTCCGCCGTAGGCCAGCTGAACCAGACCACCCAGCAAAACGCGTCAAGTTCCGAAGAACTCGCTGCTACCTCGGAAGAGATGAGTAACCAGGCTGAGGAGTTGCAACAAACAATGTCCTTCTTCAAGCTCGAGGGAGGCTCAATGGCCCGAAGTCAGTCATTCACACCGCGCAAGGTCACGCCCGGCGGAAAGACCACTGGCACGAAGCAAAACGGCGTCAAGGCGCTCGGCGTCACGCAGGCAGCGGGCACCGACATAGACGAATCCCAGTTCTCCAAATTTTGAGGATGCCGTCATGAACGCACTTGTTAAAACTGAAGGCAGACAACTGCACAGTTCGGCGGCGGCGTCTACAGTGGCCGAACAAAAGCAATACCTCACGTTTTTGCTGGGCGGCGAGATGTTCTCCATCGGCATTCTGTGCATCAAGGAAATCATCTGGTACGCCAACCTGACAGAGGTACCCATGATGCCTGCGTGTATTCGCGGCGTCATCAACCTGCGCGGCGCTGTGGTGCCGGTGATGGATCTTTCCAGCCGCTTCGGCAAGCCAGCCACAGTCATCACCAAAAACACGTGCATCATCATCATTGAAATCGCCAGCATGATAGAAGGTGAAACGCAGAGCATGGGCGTGGTGGTTGATGCCGTTCAGGCGGTGTTGGAGATTCCTTCAACCGAAATCGAACCTCCCCCCACGTTTGGTGCCAAGATCAGAAGCGATTTCATCGAGGGCATCGCCAAGGTCAACGGCAAGTTTGTGATCCTGCTTAACGTGAACCGCGTGTTGTCCAACGAAGAGATCGGTGCGATGGGGCAAGGCATGGCCGCTGCCGATCTGACCGGGGTAGTGCACTAAACCCATGGAGCCGGATGCGCAGCCCAGCCAGAATACGGTCAGACCCATTACCGACACCGAACTGGCCCAGTTTCAACGCTTTATCTTCGAGGAGGCCGGCATCACCATGTCCACCTCCAAGAAGGCCCTGATTATGGGGCGGCTTGGCAAGCGCCTGACGCTTCACAAGCTGGGTAATTTCAGCCAGTATTTCAACTTGCTCGCATCCGGCAGGGCACCCGATGAAGTTCAAATGGCGGTCGACCTGCTGACCACCAATGAAACTTATTTTTTTCGTGAGACCAAACACTTTGACTTTCTGAGAAAGCAGGCACTGGCGGCGCGCAACCGGGTCAAGCCCTACCGGGTCTGGAGCGCTGCCAGTTCAAGTGGTGAGGAAGCTTATAGCATGGCAATGGTGTTAGCCGATTGCATGGAATCCACACCCTGGGAGATTTTGGGAACCGATATCAGCACCCATGTGCTTCATGGTGCCCGGCGCGCGCTCTACACCATGGAGCGTGCCCGACACATCCCCCCCGACTACCTTCGCCGCTTTTGCCTCAAGGGCGAAGGCAAGCACGAAGGACGATTACTGATTGACCGAAGCCTTCGCAGCCGGGTTCTATTCCGCCAGGTCAACCTTAACGTTCCGCTGCCCAGCCTCGGCCAGTTTGATCTGGTCTTCTTGCGCAATGTGATGATCTATTTCAACGATGACACCAAGCGCGAGGTGGTCGCGCGGGTCATCTCGACGATCAAGCCTGGTGGTCATTTTTGCGTGGGACACTCCGAGACGCTGAACAACATTACCCAGGAACTGACGGCAGTGGCACCCTCCATTTACGCCAAGCCAGACTGACATGGCTACCATGTCTGGCCTGATCAAGGTTTTTTTGCAGCCGGGTGATTGGTTTGTAGCCAATGCAGATTATCAAATCAGCACCCTGCTGGGGTCATGCGTGTCCATCACACTCTGGCAC
>JBIIVW010000229.1:0-5436 GCA_044339205.1 Rhodoferax sp.
AAATACCAGCATCACCCCGCAGTAGCTGATGGCCATGCCCAACGCCTGTCGCCGCTGAATTGGCCGCTTGTACAGCACCAGCCCCAACACCAACACCAACGTGGGGTTGAGATACAGAATAAGCCGCTCCAGAGACGCACTGATGTAGGCCAGGCCGGCAAAATCGAGAAAGCTCGCCAGGTAGTAGCCGGTGACGCCCAGGCCGATAATGCCCAGCCAGTCGTGGCGCGTGAGTGGGGGCTTGCCGCGGCTGGCCCACCAGGCCATCAGTGCAAAAATGGGCAGCGCAAACAGCATGCGGTACATGATGAGCGTGACCGCATCCACCCCGTGACGGTAAGCCAGCTTAACGATGATGGCCTTGCCGCTGAAGGCGATGGCACCAAGGCCGGCCAACAGCAAACCATTTGCTATGTTTTTCTTATCACCTGAAGCAATTAACACGCCGGCTAGAGGACTTTTTTCTTTAAATTCAGCCTCGGGGTGCTTGTTCAAAAACCAACTGCCTGACCATCGCGGCGCGGGTCGCTAGCAGCCACGTAACCCTCCACGGCCGGATCGCCCGCCCGCCAGATGAACTGGCCGGCACCAAAGTCCTGGTACGAGTCCTGAATGACCTCGGTGCGGTGGCCCAGGTCACTCAAACCCTGCACGGTAGCGGGGTTCATTGCGCCTTCGACATTGATCTCGACTCCTGCGTTAAAGCGCCAGCGTGGTGCGTCGCAGGCCACTTGCGGACTTTGCTTGTAGTCCAGCATGCGCACCAGGGTTTGCATGTGGCCCTGGGGCTGCATGTTGCCGCCCATCACGCCAAAGCTCATCACAGGCTGCCCGTCCTTGGTCAAAAACGCGGGAATGATGGTCTGGAATGGCCGCTTGCCCGGTGCCACCACATTGGGGCTGGTGGCCTCCAGGCTGAAGCCATGCCCCCGGTTTTGCAGGCTCACGCCAAAACTCGGCTCCACACAGCCCGAGCCAAAGCCCATGTAATTGCTCTGGATAAAACTGACCATCATGCCGGACTCATCGGCCGCCGTGAGGTAGATCGTGCCGCCCTTGACGGGGTTGCCGGCCTGGAAATTCTGCGCACGCCCCCTGTCGATCAGACTAGCGCGAGAAGCCAGGTAGGCGGGGTCGAGCATCTGCTCCACCGTCACGGTCATGCTGGACTGCTCGGCCACATAGCGGTACACATCGGCAAAAGCCAGCTTCATGGCCTCAATCTGCAAATGCTGCGACGCCACGCCATCCACCGGCAAGCTGCCCAGGTCAAACTGCTCCAGGATGCCCAGCGCAATCAGGGCAGCTATGCCTTGCCCATTGGGCGGAATCTCATGCAGCGTGTAGCCCCGGTAGTTTTGAGCGATGGGTTTGACCCAGTCCGCCTGGTGGGCGGCAAGATCCTGCAAACTCAAGTTGCCTCCATGCTGGGCCGAGAACGCGTGCAGGGCTTGGGCGATCTCGCCGGTATAGAACGCCTCGCCCGAGGTGGCTGCAATAGCCCGCAAGGCGCGGGCGATGGCCGGAAACTGAACCAATTCACCGACTGCAGGCGCACGGCCGCGTGGCAGAAAAGTTTGGGCAAAACCAGGCAAGGCCTGCAGCTCATCCACCGGCGCGGCCCACTTTTGCTGCACCACGGGTGGCACGAGGTAGCCGCGCTGGGCGATCTCAATGGCGGGCTCCATCAGGTCCGCAAAAGGCAACTTGCCAAAGCGCTCGCTCAGGGCTACCCAGGCACTCACGGCGCCGGGCACGGTCACCGAGTCAATGCCCCGCTTCGGGGGGGTGAGGGCTTGGGCACCGTAGCGCTTGTGAAAATACTCGGGCGTCCAGCCCTGCGGTGCACGGCCTGAGGCGTTCAGGCCGTGCAGTTCCTTGCCGTCCCACAAAATACAGAATGCATCGCTGCCCAAGCCATTGCTGACCGGCTCCAGAATCGTCATGGCCGCCGCCGTGGCCACGGCCGCATCCACCGCATTGCCGCCCTTGAGCATCATGCGCAAGCCCGCCTGCGAGGCCAAGGGGTGAGAGGTGGACACCACATTGCGGGCAAACAGCGGCAAGCGGGTGGAGGTGTACGGGTTTTGGTAGTTGAAGTCCATGGCGGCCAAGTCGTCTGATGAAAGTGAGGGAATGGAGCAGTCAGCAGGGTTTAGTCCGTGGTGATCTTGCGGTCCGTGATGATTTTTTTCCACTTGGCAGTGTCCGAACTCACCAGGGCAGCAAAAGCCTGGGGCGTGCCACCTGTGGGCTCGGCGCCGAGCCGGGCAAAGCGCTCTTTGACATCGGAATCCGCCAGCGCCGCATTGGCGGCCTGGTTCAGTTTGCTGGTGATGTCGGCGGGCAAGCCCTTGGGGCCATACAGCCCAAACCAGGTGATCGACTCATACCCCGGCAACACCTCCGACACCGTGGCCATTCCGGGCGCCAGCGCCGTGGGTTTGAGGCTGGTGACCGCCAGTGCGCGTAACTTGCCATCCTTCACATGCGGCATACCGGTGACCAGGGAATCAAACAGCACATCGACCTTGCCGCTGATCAGGTCCGGCATGGCCAGTGCCGTACCGCGGTAAGGAATGTGCAAGATAAACGTGTCGGATGCCGCCTTGAAATACTCGGTCGACAGGTGGACGATGGTGCCATTGCCACTGGAGGCGTAGTTCAGCCGCCCGGGGTTCTTTCGCGCGTAGTCAATCAACTCGCGCATGGTCTTGGCAGGCGAGCTGTTGGGCACCAGCACAATGTTGGGGGAGCTGGCCACATAGACGATAGGGGTGAAATCCGTCGCCGCGTTGTAAGGTATTCGGGGGTTGATGGCCGGGCCGATGCTGTGCGTGCTGGACGTGGCCAGGAGCAAGGTGTAGCCATCCGGTGAGGCTTTGGCGGCTGCGTCGGCCCCGATGGTGCCGCCGGCGCCGGGGCGGTTTTCCACGACCACGGCTTGGCCCAATTTTTCACCGAGTTTTTGGGACAGCGCCCGCGCCAGGATATCCGTGGCACCCCCCGCCGGGAAGGGCACCAGCAGGCGAACCGGCTTGACGGGGTAGGTCTGCGCCAGGCTGGCCGTGCCCAGCGCCAGCAAAAGAAGTGAGAGGGCCAGTTTCAATTTCATGGCAAACGGGCTTTCAATGAGGGGTGATCAGGCCAGTGAGAAATCACGCCCGTATATGCGACTTTAACCCCCCTCTGCAAGGACACTGGGCACTGCGGGTCAACCGCGCGACGTTTCAGCAGCGCCAGAAATCAAAGGCAAAAAAAACGGCACCTTGGGGCGCCGTTTTTTTTGCGAGTTCAACAAGGCTTAGTCTTCGACAAAGGCCTCTTCCCGTTTCTTCTTCATGGACGGCAAGAGCACCACCAGGAGCAGCAAAGCCGCCACCGCCAGCAAACTGGCTGACAAGCC
Organism: Rhodoferax sp.; assembly: GCA_044339205.1. Lineage (GTDB taxonomy): Bacteria > Pseudomonadota > Gammaproteobacteria > Burkholderiales > Burkholderiaceae_C > Rhodoferax. The sequence continues at coordinate 3,407 of JBIIVW010000229.1, forward strand.
ACGAGTTAAAAATACGCTCCAGTCACCCCGTGACAGCAGCAAGGCGCGGCGCAGATTTTCTTCCATCATGGGGCCCAAAATGAAACCCAACAGCAAGGGAGCGGGCTCCATGCCCAGCTTGATGAAGACGTACCCGACCACCCCGAACATGCCCACCATCCAGATGTCAAACGTGTTGTTGTTGGTGGAGTACACGCCAATCGCGCAGAACAGCACAATGGCTGGGAACAACCAACGGTAAGGCACGCTCAGCAACTTGATCCAGATGCCGATCAGCGGCAGGTTCAGAATGATCAGCATCGCATTGCCAATCCACATGGAGGCAATCAGGCCCCAGAACAACTCGGGGTTGCTGGTCATCACTTGAGGACCCGGCTGAATGTTGTGGATGGTCATGGCACCGACCATCAGCGCCATCACGGCGTTGGGTGGAATACCCAAGGTAAGCAACGGGATGAAAGACGTCTGGGATGCCGCATTGTTGGCAGCTTCTGGCGCCGCAACGCCCCGGATATTGCCCTTGCCAAACGGTACTTCACCCGGCTGCAACTTGGTCTTCTTCTCAATGGTGTAGGCCGCGAAAGCTGCCATCACCGCACCGCCACCGGGCAAGATACCCAGAACAGAACCCAAGGCTGTACCGCGCAGCACCGCAGGCACCATGCGTTTGAAGTCCTGTGCACTGGGCATCAACCCTTTGACGTCAGCCGTGAAGACCTCGCGCTCACTCTCGTGCTTGCCCAGGTTGCTGATGATCTCGCCATAACCAAACACACCCATCGCAATCACGATAAAACCAATACCGTCGGTCAACTCTGGAATATCAAAGCTGTAGCGGGCGACGCCAGAGTTCACATCGGTACCGATCATGCCCAGGAGCAAACCCAGCAAAATCATGCCAAACGCCTTGAGCAAGGAACCTGAAGCCAGCACAACAGCGCCAACCAGACCCAAAATCATCAGAGAGAAGTATTCGGCAGGGCCAAACAAAAAGGCCACTTCAGTCAGGGGCACCGCAAAAGCCGCCAGCACCAGGGTGCCGACACAACCCGCAAAGAACGAGCCCATGCCAGCAGCCGCCAACGCCGGACCTGCTCGACCGTTTCGGGCCATCTGGTAGCCGTCAATCACCGTCACCACCGAAGAAGACTCACCTGGCAAGTTAACCAGAATGGCGGTGGTGGAGCCACCATATTGGGCACCGTAGTAAATACCGGCCAACATGATCAGCGCCGACACGGGGGGCAAGGCGTAAGTAGCAGGCAGCAACATGGCAATGGTGGCCAACGGGCCAATGCCAGGCAACACGCCGATCAGCGTGCCCAGCAGGCAGCCAACAAAGGCATACATCAGGTTCACGGGCGTGAACGCCACGCTGAACCCGAGCGATAAATTGGTAAAGAGATCCATGGTTCAGGTCCTTAGCCGGTGATGAAGGTGGGCCACACCGGGAACTGCAGTTTCAGCAGCAAGATGAAAGCGACGTAGCTCATGACCGCCAGGATGGTGGCCAGAACCGCCACCGCTTTCAGGTTGAACTCCTCGCCGGCCAGGCTGGCAATGAAGGTCAACGCATAAATGCCAGCAATGAGTCCCATCGCTGGCAGCTTGATGCTGGGCAAACCGCCGAGCATCAGGCCAAACACCAGGTTGGCAGAAATAATGAAGAACAGGGGCTTCCAGGCCCAGGCGCCGATTTTGTCGCCATCCGGAGTCTCAAACACCATGGCGTTGAAGGTAATAGCGGCGCCCAGCACAGCCATCAAGATCCCCAGCAACAACGGAAAATAACCCGGCCCCATGCGCGCGCCTGTTCCGATGGTGTAGCCGTTGGCGCCAATGGCAAAAGCCACACCCACTGTGATGAACAGCAGGCCCGAGAAAAAGTCTTTTTGACTCTTTATATTCATTAACTGACTCCTCAAATAATTCTAATGCCGCATTTTGCGCGGTAAACCCCTTACGACGGCATGTGGATTCCACCTACCCCGCCGACATGCCGACCCAAAAAACAACCTGAAGTGGCCAAA
>JBIIVW010000230.1:0-5428 GCA_044339205.1 Rhodoferax sp.
AAGGGCGCGACGCTTCAGCAGCTCATCACCCACTCCAGCCAACTCAACTTCAACAGTCGCCCTCTGCGCCTGGAGCTGGATGAGCTTGGACAATTGCAACTCCCCTGCATCCTGCACTGGGATCTAAACCATTTTGTGGTGTTGGTGAAGGCGGGTCGGGGTCACGTCACCATTTTGGACCCCGCCGTGGGGGAGCGAACGCTGCCCTTGGCGGAGGTGTCAAACCACTTCACTGGCGTGGCCTTGGAGTTGACGCCCAACGCGGATTTCAAACCCGCCGATGAACGCAGGCGGGTGGCCTTGTCGGCGCTGACGGGCAAGGTTCTCGGCTTAAAGCGTTCGCTATTCCAAATCTTTGTAGTCGCGGTGGTGCTGGAGGTGTTTGCGCTCGCGTCCCCCTTGCTAAACCAGTTGGTGGTGGACGACGCCATTGCCACGCATGACATGGACCTGCTGCAAGTCCTCATCGTCGGGTTTGGTTTGTTGTTGGTCATCCAAACCGCGATTAGCTTGGCACGCAGTTGGATGGTGATGGTGTTGGGCCAATCCCTGAGCCTGCAATGGGCGGGCAATGTGTTTGCCCATTTGATCAAATTGCCGGTGGATTTTTTCGAAAAGCGCCATTTGGGTGATGTGGTCAGCCGCTTTGGTGCCGTGGGCGCTATCCAAAAGACTTTGACCACCAGCGTGATAGAGGCGGTGCTGGACGGCATCATGGGCCTGGCTGCGCTGGGCATGATGCTGTTGTATTCGCCCAAGTTGGCGGCGGTGACCGTGGGGGCTACGGTCATTTATGGTCTGTTGCGATGGGTGGCCTACAAGCCCTTTCGCGAGGCTGCGTCTGAGCGACTGGTGGTTTCCGCCCGCGAAAACACCCACTTTCTGGAAACCCTGCGCGCTATCACGCCGCTCAAACTCTTTGGCCGCGAGCAAGAGCGCCGTGCGCGTTGGCAAAACCTGTTGGTCGAGGTACAAAACCGCGATGTGCGCACTGCCAAGATGAACATTGGCTTTTCGGTCACCAACACCTTTGTGTTCGGTGCTGAAAACTTACTGGTGTTTTGGCTGGGCGCGGGGCTGGTGATGCAGTCGGGTGTGAGCGGTGCGGCGGCGGCCATGGCGTCGCCCTTCACCATCGGTATGTTGTTTGCCTACATGGCCTATAAGGGGCAGTTCACAGGGCGGGTTTCAGCGCTGATTAACTACGCGGTCGAAATCAAGATGCTCAGCCTGCACTCCGAACGGCTGGCTGACATTGTGTTGGCGGAGCCAGAAGTGGACAACCTGCCGCCAAATGACTTGACTCATTTGCCGCCTAGCATTGAGCTGCGCAATGTGAGCTTTCAATATGGTGAGGGCGAGCCTTGGGTGTTGAAAGACGTCAACTTGGTGCTACCCGCTGGTGAAAGTGTGGCGTTGGTGGGGCCTAGCGGATGTGGCAAAACCACCCTGCTGAAAGTTCTGTTGGGATTGTTGCGCCCGCAAGAGGGCGAGGTGTTGTACGGAGGTGTGCCGGTGAAGCACCTGGGCCTGCAAAACTACCGCAGCGTCATTGGCACGGTGATGCAGGAAGACGTGCTGCTGGCGGGCAGTATTGCCGACAACATCAGCTTTTTTGACCTGCGTGCCGATCTTGCCCGCGTGCATGCCTGCGCGGCTCTTGCGGCGGTGCATGACGACATTGCCAAGATGCCCATGGGTTACCAAACGCTGGTGGGCGACATGGGCTCATCCCTGAGCGGCGGGCAAAAGCAACGCGTATTACTGGCCCGTGCCTTGTACAAGAACCCGAAAGTGTTGGCGTTGGACGAAGCCACTAGCCACTTGGACATTGCCAACGAGCGTCGCGTCACAGAAGCGCTGGCCGCCATGCCGCTCACCCGCATCGTCGTCGCCCACCGTCCCGAAACCATTGCGGGCGCACAGCGAGTGGTGGCCCTGGATTGTGGCAAGGCGCTGGAGTCGTCGCTGAGGTCAGCCGCAAAAGAAATGTAAATGAAATATGCTGCTGGATCGTATTTGGCCTGCGCGTTGCTCGGCGGATGGGACGACGATGAGGCTGGGCCTGATGGGACAATGCCGGCATGGAATTGTTGATTGTTTCGCTCGCCTCGCTGCTGGCCGGTTTTGTGGATTCGATTGTGGGCGGCGGCGGTTTGATTCTGGTGCCCGCCCTGTTTGCCACCTTTCCCGCAGCCCACCCCGCCACCCTGTTTGGTACCAACAAGGGCGCCTCGGTCTGGGGCACGGCCTTTGCCACCTGGCAGTTCAGTCGCCGTGTCGAGATGCGCTGGGCGGCGCTCTTGCCCGCTGCAGGAGCCGGGTTTGTGGCCTCGTTTGCCGGGGCCTGGCTCGTGACTGTGGTGTCCCCGGACTATTTGCGCAAGCTCTTGCCTCTGGTGCTGCTGGCGGTGCTGATCTACACCGTGGCCAAAAAAGACCTGGGGCGCAGTCACACGCCGCGGTTTTCTGGCGCCGCTGAGCAGTGGGTGGCCGCCTCGGTAGGGGCGCTGATCGGGTTTTACGATGGTTTTTTTGGGCCGGGGACGGGCAGTTTTCTGGTCTTCTTGTTCGTACGCTTGCTGGGCTACGATTTTTTGAGCGCTTCGGCCTCGGCCAAGTTGGTGAACACGGCCACCAATCTGGCTGCCCTGCTGTTGTTTGTGGCCAAGGGGCATATCTGGTGGCACTTTGTGGTGGCCATGGCCCTGGCCAATGTGGTGGGCAGCTTGCTCGGCACCCGTCTGGCACTCAAGCATGGCACCGGTTTTGTCCGGGTGTTTTTTATGGGGGTGGTGAGTGCATTGATTCTCAAGACCGGCTACGACGCCTTTGTGCGTTAACGCGCTGCTTTAGCCTGTGCGGTGGGCGTAGCCGCCCGGGGCGCGCTGGCGGGCGCTGCGGGCCCTGGTGGCCAGGGCATGTTGCTGACTTTGCGCGGTGTGCCCAAGGGGGCTGAGGCCTGTCCGATTTTCACGGCCGCCATGTCCTGTTCGCTGGGGTATTGGCCCATCAGCCAATAGTCAAAGACACGGCGCGCAATGGGTGCGGCATGGGCCGCGCCAAAACCGGCGTTTTCCACAATCACGGCAATGGCGATCTTGGGGTCCTCGGCCGGCGCAAACGCGATATAGAGCGCATGGTCACGCTGATGCTCTTCCATTTTGCTGGCGTTGTACTTGTCTTTTTGACCAATCGAGACGGCTTGTGCGGTGCCGGTCTTGCCGCCAGACAGGTAGCCTGCCCCCGCAAACACCCGGGTGCCGGTGCCTTCCTGGGTGACGCCCACCATGGCCTTGCGCACAATCGCTACATGCTCGGGCTTGTAGCCCAGGTCTTGCGGTGGGTCAGCGGCCAGCGGTGTCTTGAGCCGGGTGGTGGCGTCCTGGGTGGCAATCACCAATTGGGGTTTGTGCTTGATGCCATTGTTGGCCAGGGTGGCGGTGGCCTGGGCCAGCTGCAGCATGGTGAAGTTGTTGTAGCCCTGCCCGATGCCCAGTGAAATGGTTTCACCCGCGTACCATCGCTTTTGTTCCGGCTTTTTGTAGTAGTCGCGCTTCCAGGTGGTGCTGGGCAACAAGCCGCGCACCTCGCCCTGAATGTCGATGCCGGTGATCTGGCCAAAGCCGAGCGGCTTCATGAAATCGTGCATGGCGTCCACCCCCAGCTCATTGGCCAGGGAGTAGTAGTAGACGTTGCTGGATTTGACAATACTGATGTACATGTCTACCGCGCCCAGGCCGCTGTCACCGTGGCTTCTGAACTGGTGTCCGCCAAACATCCAGGAGCCGGCGTCATTGATCACCGTCGAGGCCGAGCGCTTGCCCGTTTGCAATGCGGCCAATGCCATGAAGGGTTTGTAAGTCGAGCCGGGTGGGTAGGTGCCGCGCAACGCGCGGTTCAAAAGAGGTTTGTCCAGTGACTCGTTGAGCCCTTTCCAGCTTTCGGTGTCAATGCCGTCGACAAACAGATTGGGGTCAAACGTGGGTTTGCTCACAAAGGCCAGGACCTCCCCGGTTTTGGGGTCGAGGGCCACCAGGGCCCCGCGGCGCTGCCCAAAAAGCTCCTCCACCATGTGCTGCAGCTTGATGTCGATGGACAGCGTTACCGTGTCGCCCGGCGTGGAGGGCTTGCTGGCCAGCTTGCGCGTGGCTCGCCCACCCGCCGAGGTCTCGACCGAGTCGACGCCGGTGATGCCGTGCAGCCGGGTCTCAAAACTTTGTTCCACACCCAGCTTGCCAATGTGCTCTGTGCCCCGGTAGTTGGCTTGGTCTTCCGAGTCGTCCAGACGTTCTTTCTCTGCCTGATTGATGCGGCCAATGTAGCCAATGACATGGCTGGCCAGTTCGCCATGCGGGTAGTTGCGAAACAACCGGGCCTTGATGTCCACACCCGGAAACCGGTAGCGCTGGGCTGCAAAGCGAGCAACTTCTTCATCGGTGAGGCGGGTGCGCAGGGGCAAGGAGCCGAAACTCTTGGACTCTTCCTGGAGTTTTTTGAAGCGCCGGCGGTCCCGCGCCGTGATGTCCAGCACCTTGGAGAGCTCATCAATCGTCTGTTCCAGGTTGGGCACTTTGGAGCGGGTGATCTCCAGGGTGTAGGCCGAGTAGTTGGTGGCCAGAACAATGCCATTTCGGTCCAGAATCAAGCCCCGGTTGGGCACCACTGGAATGATGGCGGTTCGGTTGCTTTCCGCCTGCTCCCTCAAATCCTCGTGCCGCACCACTTGCAGGTAAACCAGCCGGGAAGCGACGAGCAGGAAGCACACCACCACCACTACGCCGGCGACCAGCGCCCGCACCCGAAAACGGGACAGGTCCGCCTCAATGTCACGAATTTCCGTCATAGTGGCCGGTGCGCATCCGGGTTGGGCGCCCGCCTTTGCGGGAGCAGTAGCAGCACGCTGACCACCGGCCACAACAACGATTCAAGCAAGGGCGCCAATAGCATCCAAAAACCAGGGAAGCTGCCCCCCGTGGCCAGGCGTGCAGCCAACTCGATGGCGTGCGATGCCGCAAAGAGCGGCAAAACCTGAAGGGCCTGAGAGGGTACGCTGAACCACAGCAAGCGACGGTGAATGGCGATGGCCAGAAAGCTCAGCACGGTGTAACTCAGTGCGTGTTGCCCAAGCAAGGCGCCCTGGTGCACATCAAGCAAGATGCCAAAGACAAACGCCGCGCCAATACCCACCCGCTGTGGCTGGTGAATGCTCCAGAACACCAGCACAAGGGCCAGCACATCCGGTGCCCAGGCGGCGCGACCCCACAAGCCCATGTTTTGGAGCATGTTCAGGGCCAAGGCGATGACCAGGCTGCCCCAGATAAAGAACGGGCTGGCGGGCAGCAGCAATTGGTGGCCCGGTCGCATGATCATTTTGAGCGGCCCTTCTTGTCTGCCGCACCGGGTGCAACGGGTTCGGGGCGAGGTG
>JBIIVW010000231.1:0-5415 GCA_044339205.1 Rhodoferax sp.
GGTGGCGGTCACAGTCGCTTCACCTGCGATGCCGCCAGTGCCGGCAACCTCCCCGATGGGCCGTTGACCGGGGCTGTGGCGTCCTGCCTCAGCCTGGACGCACAGGCGCAGGCCCATCAGGCCCGTCTGATGGAAGTCAGTTTGGTCAGGGCGATCTTCCCCGTGGATAGTGTGCGTCGGCGTTTTTTGCACGCCGTGGGTGCCGGCACCGCGCGTGCGGCGATCGCTGCGGCATTGCCCGCTGGTGCGCTCACCAGCCTGCAGGCCATGGCGCAAGACCGGGGTGCGCTGGAGAAAAAAGACCTTAAAGTCGGCTTCATCGCCATCACCTGCGCCACGCCGCTGATCATGGCCGCGCCGCTGGGGCTTTACCAGAAGGAAGGGCTCAACGTCCAGCTTGTCAAGACGGCGGGCTGGGGCAACATTCGCGACAAGATGCTCAGCCGTGAGCACGATGCCTCGCATTTCCTGTCGCCCATGCCTCTGGCCATGTCGCTGGGGCTGGGGTCTACGGCCACTGGTATGCATGTGGCGTCGATCCAGAACACCAACGGGCAGGCCATCACACTGCACCTCAAGCACAAGGCCAACCGCGACCCGAAGAACTGGAAGGGCTTCAAGCTTGGAATTCCCTTCGACTATTCGATTCACAACTTTCTGTTGCGCTACTACTTGGCCGAGCACGGCTTGCGCCCCGACACCGACATCCAGCTCATGGTGGTCCCGCCGCCCCAGATGGTGGCCGAACTCAAGGCCGGCAACATCGACGGCTTTTTGGGGCCGGAGCCCTTTAACCAGCGCGCCGTGTTCGACGAGGTGGGCTTCATCCATCTGCTGACCAAGGACTTGTGGGACGGTCACCCATGCTGCGCCTTTGGCACGTCTACCGAATTCATCCAGAAGAACCCCAACACCTTTGCCGCGTTGTACCGGGCGGTCATCAACGCGTCGGTGCTGGCCAGCCAGCCGGGCGCGCGCGACCAGGTGGTCAAGGCGATTGCGCCGGCGCCCTACCTGAACCAGCCCGAGGAACTGCTCACGCAGATCATGACCTGCAAGTTCACCGACGGCCTGGGCAACAGCCGCAATGTTCCCGACCGGGTGCTGTTCGACCCGATGCCATGGCAATCGATGGCGGTGTGGATGCTCACTCAGATGAAGCGCTGGGGCTACCTGAAGGCCGAGGTCGACTACAAGCAGATTGCGGAGAAGGTGTTTATGCTGACCGACGCCAAGAAGCAGATGGCCCAGGCGGGCTGGCGTACGCCGGACGGTACTTACCGTAACCACCGCATCATGGGCCGCGTGTTTGATCCCGCCAAGGCGGATGACTATCTGCGGAGCTTCTCAATCCACAACATGACCTGACCTGACCCGCGGCCTGTGGCAGCCTTCCACAGAGCCCGTGGAGGGGAGGAAATTCATGGATCAAGACGATTCCCGGTTTGAGAAACGCTGGGACGCGGCACAGCGATTGAAAGACGAATGACGAAATGGCCAAGCGACACGTCAAACAGGAGCAAGTTCACCCGCTCCTCATGACCTGACTTTTCGGCAGGGAACAGCAAGGCAGCTGGGCGATGGCGGCATCGCGACCTGAACCCTGAATTAATTACCTGAGTTTTTTCAAAAAATAGCCTCATCCCGGAGCGCCAGGCTGGCACTGCGGCGCCGCAAGGGCGAAAGCAGCCAGCGCGTCACACTGTGCCACGATGCGCTCGATCGTCGGGATGTCCGGCACGGTGATTTTGAAAATGCCCATGACTTTCACTACGCTGGCCAGGCAGATGTCGGCCATGGTCACCTCGTCACCATGACAAAATAATCCGGTCGTTGCCTCACTGGCCAGCCGCTGTTCTACAGCCGACAGCCCGGTGCCAAACCATTGGGTTTGCCAGGCGCGCCAGGCGGCGTCATCAAAGCCCGCATGGGCGGTGAGGTACTTTTTGATCCGGGGCGTGATGAGTGGATGGGTGTCCGAGGCCAGCATGCCGACCAGCGAGCGCACACGCGCGCGGCCATGCAGGTCGGCGGGCAAAAGTGGCGGGGCCGGCTGCAACTCTTCCAGAAATTCCAAAATGGCGGTCGACTGTGTCAGGGCTGCATGGCCGGGTTCCACCAGCGCCGGAATACCGCCCAAGGGGTTGATTTGCAGGTATTCGGCGCTGCGCTGTTCGCCGGCGTCCAGGTTGACGAGGTGCTCCCGGGCCGTCAAGCCCTTGAGGTTCAGCGCCACGCGGACACGGTAGGTGGCCGAGGTGCGCCAGAAGGCGTAAAGCTCAAAGCGGGGTTCTGTCATGCGAGTTGTGGGGGTGGGTGATGCAAAGTGGGCGATGTGATGATCTTCAGTGAAGCACTCCATCAATGCAGGGTGAGGGGCAAAGTGGTGGTTTTCACGCGCACCAGCGCCGGGCGAACCTCATAGGGCAGTGGAGCATTCGCGACGATGTTGGCTGCAATGGTGCGGGCTTGCCGTGTGATGGGTTCGATGTAGCGGCTGGTCTGGCCGTTGATGCTGATGCAGTCGCCCAGCGCATGAATGCGCTCGTGGCTGGTGCGCAGGGTTTGGGCGTTTACGGCAATGCCGTTGGCCCATTCCAGCCCGGCGGTCTGCGCCAGGCGATTGGGGGTTTGCAGGCCGGTGGCGGCAATGACCTGGTCGGCGTCAAACACCTGGCCGCACTCGGTTGTGACCCGGTAGCCCGTCACCAATCTTTCAACGCCTGCCACCTTGACCTCACCGACAAACCGGATCGGCAGCGTGCCCCAGGCGCCCAACAGGCGATGGCCCGCACCCTCTGCAGTCCAACGCGCCAGCGGTTGGTTCTGTACGTCCAGCAAGGTGACGCGGTGCCCGCCCAGGGCCAGGTCATTGGCCAGTTCGCTCCCTACCAATCCCGCCCCCACGATGAGCACGTTGCGGGGGGTCTCGCCCAGCACCCCCCGAAACTTCTCATAAGCATTCAGGTGGTTGATGCGCCAGCACATCGATGCGGGTAACGTGGTGGTTTGTACGCCTTGGGCGCCTTGCGCGATGACCAATTGCTCATAACGCAGCGTGCCGCGTGTGGTGCGCAGTTGTCGTGTATCGGCGCAAATGCGAATGGCGTGCGTGTGGGCCAGTAACTGAACTTGCAGCCGCTGGGCAGCGGCCAGACCTGTCTCCCGGATGTACTTGTCGGGTGCTGTCTTTCGCGCCAGTGCGATGGACAGAAGGGGTTTGTCGTACACATCACCGGCGCAGGCAGTGACCAAGGTGATTGGCAGGGTGTGGTCCTGCACCCGCAGGGCCTCGGCCATTTCCCAGCCAGCCCGGCCCGCGCCGATGATGACCACTCCCGGTGACTGGCGGGCGTTGCGCTTGAGTGGCAGGGCCGTGGCACCTGCCTGGGCGCGCAGGGCGTCCAGGCTGGGCGGGGCATACAACTCAAAGTCGGACTTGGTCACGCCGCACAACGGGCAAGCCCAGTCGTCGGGAATGTCGGCGTAACGTGTGCCTGCAGCCAGGCCGCCATCCGGGTCGCCGTCAGCCTCGTTGTACACATAGCCGCAGGCGTGGCAAATGTATTGTTGCCAGGGGGCTGCAGCACAGGCCTCGTTCACTGCCGCTGCGGTGGCGCGCACGTTGGCTGTGCCCGGGTTCATGCGGGCATCTCCTCGGCACTGAGCCGGGTAATCTCTTTGCGCAGATGCTTGATGGCCGGGGTCACGATGGCCACAAAATGCGACTCACGCACCCGACGTTGCACCGCCGAACTCATCAGATAGCCGCGAGCACCCTGGTGCAAGAGCGCGGATTGGGCGGCGCGCAGGCACAGTTCGGCGCCGTGAGCACGGGCGTCCAGTACATCAATGAAAAATTCTTTGGAGGTGTCAAACGGCGTCTGCGCCAGCGCCCGCACGCGCTCGGTCAGGGCATCCAATTCGGCTTGCAGGGCGTGGGGTCGGTCTTCCAAAAACTGGTTCACGTGGCCCAGCTGCGCCTCCACATCCCACATGGAGTCAATCGCGCCTTGCGTGACGCCCACCGCCATGCCACATTGCAGCATGACAAAGGCGCCACGGATACGGGCGATGTACGGTTTGGCGGGGTGGGCAATGAGTTCGCTGGCCCCGACAAAGTAGTTGTCGAGTTTCAGCGCGTAGGTGCCTGTGCCTTCCATGGCTGAAAAGCTGGGGCACTCGCGCAAGGTCACGCCGGGGGCGTTGCAGCGCAGTAAAAACATCAGCTCCGAGCCCGCTTCCCTTTCGCCGTCCATCACCGCGGCAATGGCGCCGCAGTAGTGGTCGGCTTGCAGGTTGCTCACCCAGGGCAGTGTGCCGGTGACCGAATAGCCTCCGGGCACCGGTTGGGCCCTGAGCAGCAGGCTTTCGATTTGCGCGTAACTTTTCATGGGGTTGGACAGTGCGGTGCCGCCCATGGTGTTGCCGCTGACATGCTGCGTCAGCACCTCGCCCATCAACGCAGGGTTGCCCGACTGCTGCAGGTACAGGCCGCACACCGCCTGGCACCACATCATGAAGCCGGTAGCGCCACACACGCGGGAGGCCTCGGCCATGGCCTGGATAGACAAAAAGTAGTCGCCTGATTTCTCAGGCGTGTCCAGATGCGCGCTCATGGCACCGGCCTGCGCGAACTCTTTCAGCACTTCAATGGGATAGTGCCCGTCAAGGTCAATGGCCACGACCTGCTCAGCGAGCGGGCCTTGGGCGATGGCCCGCACTTGCGCCAGCCAGCCGTCCTGGGGTGAGGGGGATGAATCAAATACATCACGGGGCAGGTCGGCAGGGTGCATGGCGGGTTCCTTGGTTAAACGGTGGGCGCGTTGAGCGGGTCAGTCGGCCAAGCCGATGTCGAACGCGATCGGGTTGCGCATGGAGTTGGCCACGGGGGAGTACATATTGGCGTGCTGCACGATCTCGTCGAGCACCTCGCGTGGGGCATCGCCTTCGATGTTCACCTTCACCCGTATCGCCTGAAAGCCCATGTCTTTGGGCTCTTTCAAGGCACCACCGGCACCCCAGGCGGCGGGGTTGCCGATGTCGCCTTCCATGAAGATCTCCAGCTTGGAGAGTTTGACCTGCTTCCAGGTGGCCACGGCGGTGATGCCCACTGCCAGGCAGCCGCCCAAGCCGGACAACACAATCTCGCCCGGTGCGGGTGCAGTGTCTTCGCCAAACAGGTGCAGCGGCTCGTCCACCACCACCGGCGCGTGGTTGCCCACATAGCTCAATGAGCGGTACATGCCCTGCATCTCGGTGCGAACCTTGTTGGTGCCGCGCGAGGCCGGGTTGTTGCGGCCTTTGTCGGCAAAGGCGGCCAGGCCGACGCTGTCGATGGGCTTGAGGTAAGCCTTGACGGTGGTGGGGGCAGTGGGTTCGAGGGTGTCAACGGACATGGGGTCTCCTTGTGAG
>JBIIVW010000052.1:0-17980 GCA_044339205.1 Rhodoferax sp.
CAGGGCGAGGCCGTGTTGGTCCAGGCAGCAACAGGCCACGCAACCTCGGCTGGCTTTCATCTGACGGTGCTTCGGCCCAGCGTTATTTTTGGCGCTGGCGACAAATTTTTGAATCTGTTCGCGGCTCTGCAAAAGGTTTTTCCGGTGATGCCGCTGGCGGGTGCGCAGGCCAGGTTCCAACCCGTTTGGGTCGAAGACGTCGCTGCAGCGGTGGTGAGATGCCTTGAGTCCAGCCCGGGCAAGTCACCCCGGGTGCTGGAGCTGGTGGGTCCCGATGTTTTCACCCTCAAGGAGTTGGTGCAGTTGTCAGCACAACTCAGCGGCGTGCGTGAGGGGCGTGGCCGCCCCGTCATCGGTTTGCCATTGTGGATGGGCCGCCTGCAGGCTCGCATGATGGCCTTGGCGCCCGGTGAGCCGCTGATGAGCATGGACAATCTCGACTCCATGCAGGTTGACAACGTAGCGACTGGGAAGTTGCCAGGCTTGTCTTCCCTGGGCATTGCGCCCAGCGCGCTCAAGCCGATTGCAGGAGATTATTTGACACAAGGACAAGCTAATCGCGGCTTGCCAGGTCTGCGCTTGCGCGCGGGTGCCTGGAGGCGATCGCGCTGAGTTTGGGGCCGCCGTTCAGGGCGCTGCAAGGCCTTTCAGGTGGGCTTGCATCGTGGCGCGAAACTGGGCGATTGGCACTGGCTTGGTCAGGAAATCAGTAGCACCCGCTGCCAGGGCCTGATCCCGGGCCTCGTTCATGGTATCGGCAGTCAGCACGATGATAGGCACCCTAGCAATGGCACTGGGCATTGCCCCGATGGCTCGGGTGGCTGTCAATCCATCCATCACCGGCATATTGATGTCCATGAGGATCAGGTCAAACATCTGCTCACGGACTCTGTCGAGGGCTTGCTGGCCATCCTCAAAAAAGACGGTTTCACAACCCAGCCGACTCAGGAGCACGCCGACGAACTTGCTGTTGACGGGGTGATCCTCTACGACCAAGACGCGGGGAGCCGATGGGCGAACGGACGCTTGGGTGCCGTCTGCGGCGCCCGGCGCAGGTACCACTGACGCAATCGATACTGAAGCTGCTTTGACTTGGCCTAGCTGTGCCGCGTCAGCGGACGAGTCTGCTGGTGCGGCACAAACCGTGAGGGGCAGTGTCAAGGTGAACGCTGACCCGACGCCCGCTGTGCTGTGCGCCACAACCCCGCCCCCCATCATGGTCGCCAATGACTGCGATATATCAAGCCCCAGTCCGGTGCCGCCGAATTTGCGATCAGCGCCGCTGTCCACTTGGTAAAAGCGCTGGAACAGGCGAGTCATTCCTTCCGGGCTGATGCCAATGCCGGTATCCCTGACCTCAAACTCCACTCCAGCGACACCGCCTGTGTCACGGCTGTGTCACGGCTGTTGCGCACGGTTAACGTGACGTTTCCTTGCGTTGTGAATTTGATTGCGTTATTTATCAGGTTGGACAAAATTTGTTTGATGCGGGTGCCGTCGGCGTGGACCCACGGTGGCAAAACGCTTTGGACATCCACGGTAAAAGACAGATTTTTGTCAGCAGACAGCGGTTTCATCAAAGCTTCGACATTCAGCAGCAGGCTGTACAGGCTCACTGGGCCCTTTTTGAGAGCCAGTTTGCCGGACTCCAGTGCGGATACATCCAGAATTTCGGTGAGCAGTTTCATCAAATGATTGGCTGAGCCCCATACCGTCTGGAGGTAATCGATTTGCTGGGCGTTCAGAGGTGAATCTTCCAGCAAACTCAGCATGCCCAAGATGCCTTTGAAGGGCGTGCGCAGCTCATGGCTCATGTTGGCGAGAAAATGGCTCTTTCCCCGGTTGGCACTTTCTGCCTCGAACTTGGCGTCATGCAATTCCTGCGTCAGTTTTTCGACCGCTCGCTGCTCTTCTTACTGGCGCCGTTGCCTGATCACCATGGCCCTAGCGGCTGCCAGCAGCAGGACCAGCTATGCCAAAGTAAGCCAGATGATGTGCTCATTCTTGCTGAGTAGATCGTTTTTTTGCTGTTCCACCAAACGGGTGACGAGTGAGTCAGCGGCCAGGCTCAGCGCTTGCGCTTCAGGTCCGATGGTATTGAATTCTTTCAAGACATCACCCAGCTTCGCCAGGTTCAATGGCGACTTGGCCAACTCAATGTCGGTTCGCTCAATCAATTGATCTACAAGCGGAAGCGCCTTGACGAACTCGGGGCGCTTTAACAACGCGTCGGTGCTCGGGTTGTCTCTGGGTAGGTTCAGTCGGCTGACGAAGATGTCGTAACGCAGAACCAGATCGTTCAGATCCGACTGATTCGGGGTTCGCACAGCGACATCGAGTGTCTGTCGAAATCGCAAAAATGCGCGCTCAAACTGGAAGGCCATGGCCGTCAGGGAGTCCACCCGCATTTGACCACCCTTGCGGATGGCCTCATTTTGAGTGACTTGGAGCGCAAGCATCACCCCCATGATCACCGCCATGGTGGCTGTGCCCAGCGCCAGCCACAGCAGATAGCGCTTGTTATCAAGACGGTGGGGTATGACGCGCCGTTACTCGATGTCTATGGACTTCAGTTGCCAGGCCGATCGCTCGTAATACACCGATGACTGCAGTTCGGGCTTGGTGTCAAAAGGGTAAATGATGAAAAGCGGACCTTTGGTGCGCACCGGGATGGCTTGGTCATTCATCTTGTGGGCGAGCACTATGTCAAAACGCGTCGCGTCCGCCAGGGGGATCGATGTTTTGTAGTCATTGAGCGCACTGGCCTTGAGGGTTGTGCCGCTGGCCTTGGCCGCCGCCAAAACGTCACGCAACAGTGGGCCGGTGAATTTGACGGGTTGCTTGTCCCAAGGTGTTTTGGTTGTGAAGGTCTGTTGAGGCAGCTTTTCCAGCATGGCCAGGTCAAAAACTGCTTTGTCACCCGCATTTTTTTCGTTGACCTTGCCGGTCAGGGTCAGTATCACCTTGCCCGTTGCAGGGGGCAGAGCCAGGGCGGGCATGGCACTGGCCAAGGTGAGGGCGGCGAGGGAGGAAAGCAGCAATCGACGGGGCAATGAATTCATGGTTGTTCCTGTTAGCGTTGGCGTGGTCTTTAGCGGGGCAGGTCGTTGGTCAGGCTCAACAGGTCACCATCTTTACCCAGTGATAGCAGGCCGGCCTGAGCGTAGATGCCAAGTTTGGCGCGGGTATCCACAATGTCCAGGTTGCGCATGGTCAGCTGGCCAATGCGGTCTTGTGGGGAGAAAGGCGCATCTTCCACCTTTTCCATGCTTAGGCGTTCAGGCGCGTAGGTCAGGTTGGGCGAGTCGGTATTGAGGATCGAGTAATCATTGCCCCGGCGAAGTTCCAGTGTGACCTCGCCTGTGACGGCGCGGGCCACCCAGCGTTGCGCCGTTTCACGCAACATGATGGCCTGGGGGTCGAACCAGCGGCCTTGGTACAGCAGGCGACCCAGTTTGCGGCCGTTGTCCCGGTACTGCTCGATCGTGTCTTCGTTGTGAATGCCGGTGACCAAACGTTCATAGGCGGCAAATAGCAGGGCCAAGCCCGGGGCCTCGTAAATGCCACGGCTCTTGGCTTCGATGATCCGATTTTCGATTTGGTCGCTCATGCCCAGCCCGTGGCGCCCACCGATGCGGTTGGCTTCCAGAATCAGGCTCACCAAGTCAGGGAGCTCAACCCCGTTGAGGGCGACCGGGCGACCTTCCTCAAACCGAACGGTGACCTCTTCGCGTTTGACCTCAACTTCGTCTTTCCAGAACGCCACGCCCATGATGGGGTTGACGATCTTCATGCCGCTGCTCAACAGCTCAAGGTCTTTGGCCTCATGAGTTGCGCCCAGCATGTTGGAGTCAGTCGAATAGGCTTTCTCAGCCGACATCTTGTAGCCAAAGCCCGCCTTGGTCATGAAAGCCGACATCTCGGCCCGGCCGCCCAGCTCGTCAATGAACAGCTGATCAAGCCAAGGCTTGTAGATTTTCAGGGAAGGATTGGTCAGCAAGCCGTAGCGGTAAAAGCGCTCAATATCGTTGCCCTTGAAGGTGCTGCCGTCGCCCCAGATGTTGACGTCATCCTCTTTCATGGCGGACACCAGCATGGTGCCTGTCACCGCGCGACCCAGTGGCGTGGTGTTGAAATAAGTAACTCCCGCAGTAGAGATGTGAAAGGCTCCACATTGCATGGCCGCAAGGCCTTCGGTCGCCAATTGACTGCGACAGTCAATCAACCGGGCGGCCTCTGCACCATATTCCATCGCTTTTCGGGGGATCTCGTCATAGTCGGACTCATCCGGCTGACCGAGGTTCGCGGTATAGGCGTAGGGTACCGCGCCTTTGAGCTTCATCCAGTGAAGGGCAGCGCTGGTGTCCAGACCGCCAGAAAAAGCGATTCCGACCTTTTGGCCGGTAGGGAGATTTTGAAGGATGGTGGCCATGGTGTTTGCAGTGCAATGTTAGATAACAAACGATTTTAGGCGACCTGCGGGCTGCCGGGGCTAGGCACTGTGGCCGGTCAGGCCGAGTCGTTGACGCCACCTTGCGTCATCAAAACCCACGGACACACTCCCGTCAGCCCATTCCACCACGGGTCTCTTAATCACGCTGGGGGAGGCCAGCATCAGGGCAATCGCCCCTGGCGTATCCATCACGAGTGAGCGAGTCGCATCGTCGAGCTTGCGCCAGGTCGTGCCTCGGGTATTGACCAAGGGCTCCCAGCCCAAAGCCCTCACCCAGGCGGTAAGTCGCTGCTCTGGTGCGCCCTGTTTTTTGAAGTCAACAAATTGATGGGCAGTCCCGTGAGTGTCCAGCCAGATGCGGGCCTTTTTGACCGTGTCACAGTTGGGAATGCCGTAGAGGGTAATCAAGTAGGGTTCCATAAGCGCGATCATGCCGTACTCGGCGACAATATCGACGCTTATGACCACCCAACCCCACACTCTGAACGAATGGCTGTCCCACGCCGAACAATTGCACGCCAAAAGCATAGACATGGGACTGGACCGTGTCAAAGCAGTCGCGGCCCTCATGGGGTTGCAGTTTGCCTGCCCGGTGATTACCGTTGCGGGCACCAATGGCAAGGGCTCAACTTGCGCCATGCTGGAGTCCATTTTGTTGCAGGCTGGCTACCGGGTGGGTGTCTACACCTCACCGCACCTGGTGCATTTTGAAGAGCGTCTCAGACTCAACGGCGCGCCAGTGGAAGCCGCAACGCTCGCCATTGCTTTTAGCGACGTCGAACGTGTTCGGATAAAGACCGACGTATCTTTGACATATTTTGAATTTTCTACCTTGGCCATACTGGATGTGATGGCGCGGTCCGGTCTGGATGTCGCCATCCTGGAGGTGGGCTTGGGTGGGCGGCTGGACGCAGTCAACATCATCGACTCCGACTGCGCTGTGATTACCAGTGTTGATCTGGACCATATGGAGTTTTTGGGGTCAGACCGGGAAAGTATTGGCCGTGAAAAGGCGGGCATCATGCGCACTGGGCGTCCTGTTGTGGTGAGTGACCCGATGCCTCCCCAGAGCGTGCTGGACCATGCCAAGGAGATTGATGCCGATGTTTGGCGTTTTGGTGTGGACTTCAACGTGTCCGGAGACAAGCAGCAATGGGGCTGGGCCGGCCGGGGACGCCGTTACAGTGGTCTTGCTTATCCGGCTTTGCGTGGAGCCAACCAGTTGGTCAACGCGGCCGGCGTGCTGGCGGCGTTGGCGGCTGTGCGTGACAAGTTGCCGGTCACGGCGCAATCGGTTCGCAACGGACTGGCTTTTGTTGAGCTGCCTGGTCGTTTTCAGATTATTCCGGGGCAGCCCACACTGGTCCTGGATGTGGCTCACAACCCACATTCAGTCGCAGCACTGGCCGCCAACCTAGACGCCATGGGTTACTTTCCAACCACCCATGCGGTGTTTGGCGCAATGGCAGACAAGGACTTGGCCTTGATGTTGGGCAAAGTGCGCCCACTCATTGATCGTTGGTATTTTACTGACCTACCGACCCCGCGCGCCGAGTCAGCCGAACGTCTTCTGGGCAAATGGCAGCAGCACAATGTTCGCAAGGACGTGACCGCGTCAGCCTTTGCCACTCCCGTCTTGGCGCTGGCCGCGGCGATTGAGGCGGCCGACCCCACTGATAGAATTGTGGTCTTCGGTTCGTTTTACACGGTGGGCGGCATTTTGCATGAAGGCATTCCGCGCCTTCATGCCAAACATATGCCGAATATTTGAGCTCCTGAGCCCTCCATACCATGGCATTTTTCAAGTTTCGCAAGCAGGGCGACGACCAGTCCCCGGCACCTTCGCAGCCCGAAAGCGTTGAAAGTATGCGCAAGCGGGCTAAATACCGATTGATCGGTGCGGCTGTGCTTGTGCTCGCTGGGGTAATTGGGTTCCCTTTGTTGTTCGATAAGCAGCCGCGCCCCATCGCGGTAGACATGCCCATTGATATTCCGGACCGCAACAAGGTCGCTCCGTTGGTTATCCCCACGCCAGCTGCATCAATCCCTGCCACCGTTGCAACTTCAGAAAAGTCGGAGGCTGTGCCGGCGCCTGTTGCGGTCGCCGCAGAGAATGCCAAGGTGGTAGAACCAGAAAAGCCGAAAGTCCGTGTTGAAGCGGCCACTGAAAAATCAGTTGGGATACAAGCGAAGCCCGATGCCAAACCAGCAGAAAAAATGTCAGTGAATCCCGTACCCGCACCCCGGCCAGTTGTCGATGCTGACGATAGTGCCAAAGCACGTGCCCTCCTGGATGGAAGAGATCAGGCCAAAGAAGTGTCGGCGGCAGCGAGCAGATACGTAGTCCAGGTTGGCGCTTTTGCCGACGCAGTGCGAGCGCGAGAAGTTCGTTTGAAGATGGAAAGGGCCGGACTGAAAACCTATACCCACGTGGCAGAGACCAAGGATGGACCCCGTGTTCGTGTTCGGGTTGGACCTTTCGACACCAAGGCCGAGGCGGACTCAGCAGCAGAAAAGATCAAGAAACTCGACTTGCCTGCAGCTGTCCTGACGCTTTGACATCAGTGCAGCCTGTAACGATGTCGATCGCGCTTGTAGATTGGATTTTTGGAGGGGTGTTGTTCCTGTCCTTTTTGTTGGGTGCGTGGCGGGGGCTTGTTTTTGAGGTTCTGTCGGCTGCGAATTGGGTCGCAGCTTTCTTTCTTGCGCAATGGTTTGCGCTGGACATGGCCCGGTTATTGCCTGTGGTCGGGTCCAGCGAAATGGTCCGATATGCGACCGGATTCATCGTTGTTTTCATTTTGGTGGTGTTCGTTGGAAGCTGGTTGGCCAAACTTGTTCAACGTTTGTTTGCAGCTGTGGGTCTCCAGCCGGCAGATCGTGCGCTTGGCGCGATATTTGGTTTGCTGAGGGGTATTGCCGTATTGTTGGCGGCAACCGTTGTGCTGAGCATGACACCATTCAAAGCCAGTCAGTTGTGGGTTGAGTCGTTTGGCGTAGGCATTAGCCTCGCCTTGCTCAGGGGGTTGCAACCGGTGTTGCCTGAAGAATTTGGAAGGCATTTGCCTTCATGAGATCGGAAAAAGTATGTGTGGAATCGTAGGCGTTGTCAGCAACGCACCTGTTAATCAACTTATTTATGATGCTCTGCTACTTTTGCAGCATCGGGGCCAGGATGCCGCTGGCATAGTTACCCAGCAAGAACGCAAGTTCTTCATGCAAAAAGCCAAAGGCATGGTGCGTGATGTGTTTCGCACGCGCAACATGCGCTCACTCCCGGGGGATTGCGGTTTGGGCCAAGTGCGCTATCCGACGGCAGGCAATGCCTATAGCGAGGAAGAGGCGCAACCGTTTTATGTCAATGCACCATTCGGAATCGTGCTGGTTCACAACGGTAACCTGACCAACGCCCATGCCTTGAAGGCGGAGTTGTTCAGCACGGATCATCGGCACATCAATACCGAGAGTGATTCCGAGGTGCTGTTGAATGTGTTGGCCCATGAAATTGGCGAGACAACACGGGGCCTGCCGTTGCAACCTCGCGACCTGTTTGAGGCTGTTCGTCGGGTCCATCGGCGGATCAAAGGTTCTTACGCAGTGATTGCCATGATTGCCGGCCACGGTGTGCTGGCCTTTCGCGATCCCTTTGGTATTCGCCCGCTTTGCATGGGGCGCAGCGAGGACAACACCGTGATGCTGGCCAGTGAATCGGTGGCGCTCGAAGGCACATCACACAAATTTGATCGCAATATCGCGCCGGGCGAGGCTGTATTTATTGATCTTGATGGCAATGTGCACGCGCAGTATTGTGCTGACAATGCGGTGTTGAACCCCTGTATCTTCGAATATGTTTACCTTGCTCGTCCTGACTCCGTCATGGATGGCATCTCGGTTTATCAAGCTCGTCTGAATTTGGGTGAGTCCTTGGCCAAGCGGGTGATTTCGACGGTTCCGCCCAACGAGATTGATGTGGTTATCCCCATCCCGGAATCAAGCCGTCCAAGTGCAGCGCAATTGGCCCAGTTGCTTGGCTTACCCTACCGTGAAGGTTTTGTGAAAAACCGATATGTCGGACGCACATTCATCATGCCCGGCCAGTCAGTCAGAAAAAAATCAGTACGTCAAAAACTCAATGTGATTGCCAGTGAATTCAAGGGCCGCAATGTGCTGCTGGTCGATGATTCGATTGTGCGCGGCACCACCAGCCGTGAGATCGTTCAGATGGCTCGCGACGCTGGCGCCCGCAAGGTCTACATGGCCAGTGCTGCCCCTCCTGTTCGTTACCCCAATGTATACGGCATAGACATGCCTACCCCGGACGAGTTGGTCGCACACAACCGGACTGTCGAGCAAATCCGCGAACTGATTGGTTGCGATGCCCTGATTTACCAGGACGTTGAAGGAATGAAGAAGGCCATTGGCTCGTTGAATCCCGCGATCAAGGGTTTTGATGCTTCATGTTTTGACGGGATTTACGTGACCGGCGACATCAACGCGGATGACATTGCGCGATTGAATTCGAGCCGGGTTGGTGGTGATGAAGGCGCGCAGGATAATTCGCGGCTTGCTCTGCCGAATCCTTCGGAGTAATCATGACAAAAAAGAAGTTGCCCGATAGCCTTCATTTGGACACATTGGCCGTGCGTGCCGCTGTTGAAAAGAGTCAGTTTGGCGAAAATTCAGAAGCCTTGTATCTGACCAGTAGTTTTGTGCAGCCGAATGCAGAATCTGCGGCCCGCCGTTTTGCTGGCGAGGAAGAGGGTTACACCTATTCGCGTTTCACCAACCCCACGGTGACCAGCATGGAGCAGCGGCTGGCTGCACTGGAGGGAACCGAGGCATGCATCGGCACCTCCAGCGGAATGGCAGCCATCACACTGATGTGCATGGGTTTGCTCAAAGCAGGCGATCATGTTATTTGTTCGCAAAGCGTGTTCGGTTCTACCATTCGACTGATTGCCGGCGAGTTTGGAAAATTCGGGGTGCAAAGTACGTTTGTGTCGCAAACTGATGTGGCACAGTGGCGTGATGCAATTCAGCCCAACACCCGCCTGCTGTTTGCCGAAACGCCAAGCAACCCCTTAACTGAGGTGTGTGACATCAAGGCGCTGGCAGACGTGGCTCATGCAGCAGGCGCTTTGCTGGCGGTTGACAATTGCTTTTGCTCGCCAGCCCTGCAGCGACCGGTCAAGCTTGGGGCTGACCTGATCATTCATTCCGGCACCAAGTACCTGGACGGGCAGGGGCGTGTGATTGCGGGCGCCCTGTGCACTACCCAGAAACTGATTGATGAAAAATTCATGCCTGTGATGCGCAGCGCGGGCCTCACACTCTCTGCCTTCAACGCCTGGGTTGTACTCAAGGGGATGGAAACATTGTCCATTCGCATGAGGGCGCAAAGTGACAACGCGCTCATGCTTGCGACCTGGCTGGAGGCTCAGCCAAGGGTGAAAAGAGTCTATTACCCCGGTTTGGCGTCGCATCCGCAGCATGCTTTGGCTATGCAGCAGCAGTCAGGTCTTGGGGGCGCAGTGGTGTCTTTTGATGTCGAGGCAGCTGAGCCGGTACAAGCGCGAAAGTCTGCATTTCATGTGATCGACAGCACCTTGGTGTGCTCTATCACGGCCAACCTTGGCGATACCAAAACCACTATCACTCACCCGGCCAGCACCTCGCATGGGCGTATCACAGAAGCGCAGAGGCAGGCGGCCGGCATTGGCCAAGGCCTGATTCGAGTCGCAGTCGGGCTGGAAAACGTTGAAGATATCAAGCTTGACCTGGCACGTGGTCTGAGCACTCTGGACAGCATGGCATGACCCAAAAAATTCGTACTCGTTTCGCACCGTCTCCCACCGGCTTTATCCACCTTGGCAATATTCGATCTGCTCTTTACCCATGGGCTTTCGCACGTGCAACAGGCGGTGATTTCATACTCCGCATTGAAGACACTGACCTGGAGCGCTCGACACAGGCCGCTGTCGATGTGATCATCGAGAGCATGTCCTGGCTGGGTCTGAACTATGACGAAGGCCCGTTTTATCAAATGCAGCGCATGGATCGTTACAAGACTGTGCTTGCCGAATTGCAGGCTGCCGGGCATGTTTATCCTTGCTACATGAGCATGGTGGAGTTGGACTCACTGCGCGATACACAAATGGCTGCCAAAGAAAAGCCGCGGTACGACGGTACTTGGCGACCTATGCCAGGCAAAACATTGCCTCCCGTCCCCACTGGAGTTCAACCCGTGTTGCGCTTTAAAAACCCGCTGGACGGCACAGTGGTGTGGGAGGATAAGGTCAAAGGGCGCATTGAGATCAGTAACTCTGAACTGGACGACCTGGTGATTGCTCGCCCGGATGGCACGCCCACCTACAATTTCTGTGTGGTGGTGGACGACATTGATATGGCCATTACACATGTGATCCGTGGTGATGACCATGTGAACAATACGCCGCGTCAGATCAACATTTTCAAAGCGCTTGGCAAAGAGCAACCTGTTTATGCCCATCTGCCAACGGTACTCAATGAGCTGGGCGAGAAAATGAGCAAGCGCAATGGCGCCAAGCCAGTTACGCAGTACCGTGAGGAGGGCTACCTGCCTGATGCCATGGTCAATTACCTTGCCCGTTTGGGGTGGAGTCATGGGGATGATGAAATCTTCAGTCGCACTCAGTTTTTAGAATGGTTCAGTCTGGATCATTTGGGGCGCAGTGCCGCCCAATTCGATGAGGCCAAGTTGCGCTGGGTGAATGCCCAGCATCTGAAGAGCATGGCGGACGATGCGCTGGCTCCCTTGGTCCAGCTGCAGTTGAGCAAGCGCGGCATTGAATCCGATGTGCGTCTGCCGCGGCTCTGTGCATTATTCAAAGACAGGTGCGACACAATTGTGGCCTTGGCAGACTGGATTGCGAAGTTTTACACGAATATCGTGCCCAACGCAGAAGAGTACAAACAGCATGTCACCGAGGGGGTGAAGCCAGCACTTGCTGTGCTGGTACAAAAGCTCTCTGTTTGCGCTTGGGACAGGCTGTCAATTGCGTCAGCCATCAAGGAAGTGCTGGTTGAGTGCGGTATGAAAATGCCCCAGCTGGCCATGCCAGTCAGAGTCTTGGTCATGGGCACAGCCCAGACGCCCTCGCTTGATGCCGTGCTTGAAATCAGTGAAAGAGAAAAAGTAATTGAGCGTTTGGGAATGCCTTGATTTTTGACGCTATAATTTGAGGCTTGGAAATAACAAATAAAACAGATTAAAAATCTAATTTATTTGGGTATACGGGGGTATAGCTCAGCTGGGAGAGCGCTTGCATGGCATGCAAGAGGTCAGCAGTTCGATCCTGCTTACCTCCACCAATTTTCAAGATAAGACGGAAGTCTAAAGGTCATGACCCCATCGTCTAGAGGCCTAGGACACTACCCTTTCACGGTAGGTACCGGGGTTCGAATCCCCGTGGGGTCGCCAGATTCATCATTGATGAGTAGGGCGCAAGTCGGTAACAAGCGGGCCCGTAAAGGCAAGCGACTTGGCTCGAAAGAGTGAACGTTACAACTACCAGGAGTGGTAGTTCAGTTGGTTAGAATACCGGCCTGTCACGCCGGGGGTCGCGGGTTCGAGTCCCGTCCACTCCGCCAAAAAAAGAAACCCCATGCAGCTTGTCTGTCTGGGGTTTTCTCATTTTGCCTGTGAACTTAACGCTTTCTTCCCATCGCAATAAGCACAGCTACCCAATGAAAAGCCCAGCGGCATAAATTTCCTTTTTTGGTTCTCGGAACAATTTGGGCCACCATCGCCGTTGACCGTTGTCAAAGTTTGGTTTTTTGATGGCGCTTAGCCTAACTCCGTGGGGCTTAAGAGATGGAACTTGATTTTCACAGGAGAAGATTGCCATGACAACGCGCAGGAGACCGATGGACCGTATCGAAGAAGACCCGAAGCTCACAGATGAAGATCTATTTGCAGAGGACAGTTCGCAGAAAATCCTGATCCGGCCAGACGGATACTACTGGCAAGTGCCGGATGGCGACCAGGAATTCGGACCATTTGAGACGCTGGAGTTGGCCCAAGCCGATATGGCGTCGGGCGACGATGAGGCAGAACCGCTGGTTGGTGAGACCTTGCAGGAAGCCGAAAACGAAATAGGGATTGCTGACTGGATTGACCCGGAAACTGGGCAACCCGCTGAAGGGCAGTCGCGGCCCCATCTGGAAGCCGACTAAGGCAGCGCTGCCTGGCGCAAGATCAGCCACAAGTCAAAGACCCCGGACCGAACGCAGGAGGGAGTCCGTCAACACGGCTTGAGTGTTGATTGACTTCAAAAGTCCAAGACTATTGACGCCTGTGTTGATGACCGTGAGAGTCTGGATTTGCTGGTCATTGAGGCTGTTTTGAATGATCGTGCCGCCATTCAGGCCGGATGCGACACTTGGATCAATGAAATTACCGGTGCCGCTCTGAATCAGCCCGGTTTCACTCAAGGCCGTGTTGACCAGTCGCGCCTGATCGGGGTTGATGCGAGTGATGTCAGGCAGGTCAAAGTTGGTTCGGCTGACCAGGTCCCCATTGATGGTGACTGTGCGGACGATGCCAAACGAGACATTGAGTCCAGTATCCAGATTGAATCCACCACGTGCCTCGTCCAATTGCTCGTTGCTGGCCGGTTTCCATTGTGAGGGCTGAAAGAGCGTTCTTTCTGCTGCCTGCAGTCCGGTAGGGCTCACCGACAACAGGAGGCAGAGAGTAAAAAACGGTGCGCAGGCTTGTTTCATAAAGTGA
The DNA here is from genome assembly GCA_044339205.1 of Rhodoferax sp. Lineage (GTDB taxonomy): Bacteria > Pseudomonadota > Gammaproteobacteria > Burkholderiales > Burkholderiaceae_C > Rhodoferax. Next base: position 13,224 of record JBIIVW010000052.1, read on the forward strand.
TCTTTAAAAATCGCCAGGCCCCAGCTTGGTCAAGGTCGTGCTGGTCAAACTACCCAAGTCAACGGCCGTGCCAAGCGGACTGCGAGGCGCTACTTGCCAGTCTGCGTTGTTGTTGAACTTGGCCTGGTCTTGCCGGTTGTGAATGACAAAAAGAAGTCGGTTGACCCACAAGTTTTCAAACCTATTGCGGGAAATTGCCCGTGTCCCACTCGAAGGATCTCCAAGCAGAATACGACCATCCCGCATCCCTTTGATCACGACAAAATGCTGATAACTTTTTTCAGAGATCAACACGATGGCGGGTAGACCTGATTCAAGCAATTTGTTGAGGGGCAACTCAAAGCCGTCGCCCTGGAAGTTGTGTGCGTTCAAATATGTCTTCATGTCCAGCATCGAAAAGCCTTCCTTGCGGATCTTTTCCTGATTGCCTCGGGTGAACATTTCTTCAAATACCGACTGCTCGCTGACTGGATAACCGTAGTGGTGGGTGAGCAGCGTCGCCATCGCTGCAGAGCCACAGCTGAAGTCGAACTGTTGTCTGGTCGTTGCCTGAAATCGGGCCTCTTTCAAGCTGGTGACTTTCAGCACATATCTGGCACCGCTTATGCCAGCAAATTCCAGCGTCGCTGCCCCAGCCGTGGGCCACGCCGCTGCCGATATCACCAGCATCAATGAGAAGAAGACTCGCATGATTTAGTGAAACTGGACGTTGACGATGGTTGCGTTTTGTATCAAAACGTTGGATCCGGAATTCTGGACTGTGATGGGAAGCCCTGTCATGTTGGCGAACGAGCCACCTGCAATGTAGTTATTACCCGAAGCTACATTGGTCGCTGAATTATTGGCGACGGAACCACTTAACTGCATGTCGTTGTTAACAGTCTCAAAACCCCCGCGCAAGTTCCCCAGTCTCTGGCTGCTCAACGGCAGACCGAATCCGGGAATGCCCGAGCCGGCCGTTTGCATTGATGTCTGGGCAGGACCTGCCGGGTTCGCTGAAATAACTTCTGCAGTTGCAGAAAAAGTGAGCGCTAAACCAGCTGAATACAATGCCAATGTCAGTGCTGACTTGCCAATGGAAGTAGTGAATTGCATCTTTTTCTCCCTGTTGAGACGGGGTGCTGCGCGATCGCAATCACGCAGCACCCCATTCACCCTTCTACTTGCTGCCACCCACAGCCAGATTGGCCTGAACGTTCACGCTTTGTTGAATCATCGCAGCCATACCGCTGTTTTGAGCAGTCACCATGATGCCGGCCGCTGACTGGCCGATGCTGCTCATGGCGTTGTACATGTTGAATGTGCCAGCGTTGACGTTCACAGCGCCGCCAGATCCACCTTGGCCGCCAGCGGCATAGCCGCCGTTGCCGATAGCGCCAGCAACCGCACCTGTTGCACCACCTGCACCGCCGGTGTTGCTGCCGCCGCCATTGCCGCCATTGCCTCCATTGCCAGCAGTCGAATTGCCGTTGGAAGCGCTGCCAGTGGCCGAATCGCCGCTGCCGGCTGTTCCACCTGTGCCACCAGCGCCGCCGGTGTTGGACGCGGTACCGCTATTGCCGCTCGCGCCGCCTCCTGCACCCGCACCTCCTGCGCCACCCGTGCTGCTTGCACTGGCACCCGCGCCGCCTGCGCCACCCGCACCGCTGGAAGCAGCCCCACCGTTGCCAGTGGCACCGCTCGAAGTGGCACCGCTTGCGCCGCCCGTGCCGCCAGTCGCTACGGAGCCGGTGCCGCCTGCGCCGCTGGATGATGCACCACCAGCACCAGCCGTGCCGCTGCTTGCGGCTGCGCCTGCGCCACCTGCGCCGCTGTTGGAGCCTCCGCCAGCGCCGCCTGCTGTGCCACTGGCTGTGGGGCCAGCGCCGCCTGCACTGGCACCCGCAGCACCGCCGGCACCGCCGGTTCCGCTGTTCGCTGAACCGCTAGTGGGGTTTGTGCTGGCAGAACTGGTCGCGGCACCACCGCTTGCCCCTGCACCACCACCTGCCCCTGCACCACCTGCCCCGCTACCGGCTGCGCCCGCAGTTGAACTGCTGCCGCCGCCGCCGTTGGAGTTGCTGGTGCCCGCGTTGGCGCGGCTGTCGGCGTTGCCGGTTGAGCCACCACCGCCAGCGCCTGCAGCATTCCGATCGGCACTGTTACGTGCATTGGCTGCGCCGGCCGCACCCCCTGGGGCTGCTGCCGCTGCTGCTGTTGTGGGTGCGTCTGGCACACCAGTCCCACCGTTGGCTGTTCCGCCGCTCGAAGTTTGAGTGATCGCCTGGCCTCCTCCTGCAGCCGACAACGCACCACTGGACGAACTCGCGCTACCACCATTGGCGGCCGAACCTCCGCCACTGGCAGTCACGCCCGAGGCGCCGCCTGTGGCCGCGCCACTGCCGGCCCCTGAACCACCCTGGCCGCCAGCACCACCGAGTCCACCCGCAGTGGGTCCTGAGCTGCTTGTTCCCGTGGCACTGCCGGAGGTCACGGCACCGGTCGCGCCGCCGGCGCCGCCCGATGTATTGCCGCCCCCACCCGCATTTCCGCTGGCGGACGTGGTTGCTGCGCCGCCCAGACCTCCTGTCGAGCCGCCGCTGGCACCGCCAGAGCCGCCATTGGCACTGCCGCTGCCGCCGCCTGCACCCGCCGTTGTAGTGCCACTGTTGCCACCGGCGCCGGAAGCGGTGGTGTTGCTGTTACCCCCTGCGCCACCGGTCGCGCCGCCACTGTATCCGCTGGCTCCCGCCGTTGTGCCACCGCTGGAGCCGCCACCGGCGCCGTTGCCGCCCGTTGTGGGACCACCTTGGCCGCCCATGGCACCCTGGCCGCCAAGACCGCCTTGGCCAGTCTGACTGGTTGCGCCGGAGGCGCTGCCCCCAGCACCGCCACCCTGGGCTGAGTTGTTGCCATTGCTGGCGGAACCACTGGTGACCGTCCCGTTGCTGGTGCTGCCACCAGCCGCACCACTGGCGCCAGCGCCACCGTTGGCGCCCGCACCCGTGCCCCCGGTTACAGTGGTTGTGCCACCTGTGCCTGCGCCACCCGCACCGCCGTTGCCTGTGCCGCCATTGGACGCCCCGCTGTTGGAAGCCTGATTGCCAATGTTAGAGATGGTGTTGCCGCTGACCGTGCCCGATTGTGAGCTGGTAGCGGTAGCGGACGAAGTGTTGTAAGAATTGTTGGGATTGGCGTAAGCATTTGAGCCATTGTTGGCCGCAGCAGAGCCCGCTGCGCTGACACTGGCTGCCCCGGTTGAATTGTTGTTGTTGTCCGCAGACTTGTTGCTGTCGTTTGTCGAGTTGTTGGTGTTGTTCGTGTTGTTTGTGTTGTCGGTGTTGGTCTGGTAGGCATTCGAATACTCATTGGCAGTGGGACCGGAGTTGCCCGTCTGAGTCGAGTTCGCGGTGGCCGTCTGGGTGCCGGTCGCGACAGCTGCACCGCCGCCCGAAGCGTCCGCCGTCTTCGCGGTCGTGGTGACAGGGTCTGCACCCGTGCCTGTATTTGTGACGGTATTGGTGATGCTTGGATTCGCCATCGCCTGACCCGCGATACCAAAAGCCACAGCGATTGCCGTTGCCAATAGTGTCTTTTTCATAGTAGCTCCTTTGGAAAATGCTGACTGAAATTTGCATGGCTCAGCGTACAAACTACGCCAATCCACAACCCAATTTGCAAATTCAGTGCCAAACAAAGAAGCCCCGCCTTAAGTGGTTGATAACAAAGAAAAAATGATTATTTCGTCTCCAGTTCAGGATGGTTTCCCACGACAAATGCGTTGTACTTGGCCAGTTGTGAATATGTCTGTCACAAGCTTGTTACAGTCAGACGTGTCCAGTGAAGGAGCTCAATTGAGAAACCTCAACTTGACAGAAATTTTGCTTTTGAATTCAAGAGGTTGAGTGCCCAGGGTTGGCTTTTTTCGGTGTTGGCCAACTGTCACAACCCTGATGCACGTGCCATGACCGGCGAACGAATTCAAAGATTGATGCCGTGCTTTTCCATCAATCGATAGAGCGTCATCCGGGATACGCCCAACCCGCGCGCGGCGCGCGTGATGTTGCTGCCGCTGTCTTGAAGACAGACATGAATGGCATCCCGTTCAGCGCGGACTCGGGCACTCTCCAGTGCCTCGCCATTGGGCAAACCCGTCGGTAGTTCCAGATCCAGATCTTCCGGGGTGATGAGCCGCCCTTCCGCCATCACCATGGCTCGCCTGATGCGGTTAATCAATTCGCGAACATTGCCAGGCCAGTCGTGCGCCTGAATGGCCAACATGGCACGCTTGCCAAGCCCTGTTACCCGGGGTCCCTTGTCATGGGAGAAACGGGTGAAGAAGTGTCTTGCAAGGAGTTCCAGGTCTTCTTTTCGGTCTCTCAGCGCGGGAACGGTCAGCGGCAAAACGTTAAGTCGGTACAACAGGTCTTCCCGAAACCGGCCCTGTGAGGCAGCCTCCTGAAGTCGCATGTGTGATGCAGCGATGACGCGGACATTGACCCTTATCGACTTCGAAGAGCCCACCCGGTTGATGGTTCCTTCCTGAAGAAACCGCAGCAGGTTGGCTTGCAACTCCAGCGGCAAATCGCCGATTTCATCGAGAAACAGTGTGCCCCTGTCCGCTGATTCGATCAGTCCGACTTTCTCCCTCATGGCACCTGTAAAGGCGCCGCGCTCATAGCCAAACAGCTCCGACTGGATCAGGGTCGCCGGTATGGCGCCACAGTTGACGGGAATAAAGGGCCCTTTCGCCCGGGGAGAGTAGTCATGAACGGCAT
>JBIIVW010000233.1:0-5369 GCA_044339205.1 Rhodoferax sp.
GATACCCATGAAATTGGTTCACTCCATCGCGGCCGGTATCTTTGCCGTGATGGGGCTGCTCACCCTGTTTCAGGTTGACAAACTATTCACCTGACCCCCCCACTCCGCAGTTGAGCCACGGGCGCTACATGCTCTTGAACAAACCCGCATAGCTGCGGCTAACCTCCAGCTTTTCAGGACGGCCATGCACACTGACCAATTGTCGGCCGCGCTCGTCGCGGGAAACACCCGCAATGGCTCTCGTGCTGACCAGGGTCGAGCGGTGAATTTGCCAGAACAGGCTCATGTCCAGCTCATCCACCAGCTCCTTGATGGGTTTGCGAATGAGGGCCTCCAGGGTGGCAGTTTGTACCCGTGTGTATTTCTCATCGGAGATGAAAAACAGCACGTCAGCCACCGGAATCATCTGAATGGTCTGGCGCACGGTGGCTTGTATCCACTGCAACTTGGGGATTACTTTCGGGTTGATTTGCTCGGCCAGGCGCGTCAGCAGTTGCTGCATGTCAGGCGTGTGGGCAGGCAGCATCAAAGCGCCAGCGCTGGGCGCCTGCTTCACGCGGGTCGCCATTCGCGTCTGAATGCGATCCACGGTCAACTGCAAACGCTCGCGCTCGGCAGGCTTCAGCACGTAGTCCACCACCCCTTGCTCAAAGGCCTGCACCGCATATTGGTCGTAGGCGGTGATGAAGACAATCTCGCAGCCCGGCCAGCCGCCTGCCTGCTCATGGGTCGGCAACTGGGCAATCTGGCGCGCGGCGTCCACCCCCGTGAGCACCGGCATGCGGATATCGAGAAACACAATGTCAGGCTGGTGCTCGCGGGTGAGGGTCACAGCCTCCTCGCCGTTTCTGGCCTCGGCCACGATCTCCAGCGCAGGCCACACCTCGCGCAGGCGGGCGCGGAGTTGCTCGCGCATCAAACGTTCATCATCGGCAATCAGGGCACGCGTCATGTCAGGGTCTCCAGGATCATCTCTTTGGCGGCAATTCACACTTAAGGCGCAGCCTCGGCATCATCGCCGCCGTGCGCCACATAAGGCACCGTGATGGTGACAGTGGTGCCACCCCCTGCAGGTTCGGTTATTCGCAGGCTGGCCTTGTTGCCGTAAAGCAAGGCCAAGCGTTCCCGGATGTTACTCAGACCAATGCCGGTGCCCGCTGTGGCCGCCTTGCCAAAGCCCAGACCGGTGTCTTCCACCATCACAGCCAACTTGCCGTGCACGATCTCGGCACTCACCGTCAACTGGCCACCATCGGCCTTGGGTTCCAGGCCGTGTTGGATGGCGTTTTCCACCAGGCTTTGCAACATCATGGGCGGGAACTCGGCGGACATAAGACCGTCGCTCACGCGAATGTTGGTTTGCAGCCGGTCCTCCATGCGTACCTTCAATATCTCCAGGTAGGGGCGAATCACCGCCAATTCACGCCCCAGGTCCCGGGTGGCCTGGGCATTGGCTTCGCGCATGGACGGCATGGTGGCGCGCAACAGGGCAATCAGGTTTTTTTGCATCTTGCTGGCGCGTGGCGGGTCGGTCTCGATCAGGTGGTCAATGCTGGCCAGGGTGTTGAACAAAAAGTGCGGCTCCACCTGGGCCTGCATGGCGGCCATGCGTGCCTCGATCACCTGGCGCTTGAGTGACTCGGACTCGGCCACCTCCGTGGCCTGAGCGGCCTTGGCTTCCGCCTGCACCGTCCCTTTGTAGGTGACCTTGATGATCATGGAAATCAGTATGAACCACATGGTCAAGGGCATCAGCGGCTCGCCGTACTTGCGGATGCGCACACCCGGGCTATCGCCTTCGGCGGCATCTCTGGCCTCATCACGAATCGTCTCCATCGCGTCAAGAATGTCGCGGCGTGCCTCGGCGACGGCTTCGCGAACCGCATCTGCATCGGCACCCGGGGGCAGTTTGATCGTGACACCGGGCAAGTCCAGCACGGGTTCAGAAACTTCACCCGATCGCGGTGCGGACGCCGGATCAACGACGGGGTTGGACGCCGGCAGGGCGGGCGCCGACGCACGCGGCGTGCTGCGGGTGCTCACGCGCACACCCCGTTCGTCAATCGAGATATCCACGCCGTCCGACCGACTATTTTTGGTCTTCTCGCTCGTCGCACCGGGCGGGCTGGACGGCAACCTGACCGGCTTGTGCTGGTTGCCGTCGCCCACGGCCTCCAGGTAAGTCCAACTAAAGGGCGGCACATCATGAATGATGGCCATGGAAATGATCAACAGAAACCCCAGCGCAAAAAATCGCTTCCAGCTGATGCTGACCAGCCAGCCCGCATAGACATGAAACGTCCGCACCGAGGCCGCAGAAAACCGGGACCATTGGGTGCCCGCATACGCCGAATGTTTTTTGGTATCCAAACTGGTCTCGCTCTCGTCTAGTTCAGTAACGCGACTTTACACATGAGCCCCGCGGCTGCACCAGCACCATGCGACGCAATGAAAAGTGGGCCGACAGGCTGCTTGAATGCAGGCTCAAGCCGCTCGGCCTTGAACTGGCAGATTTCGGGCCATGCCGTCAGAGTTTGCCTGTTCAAAGCAAGGGTATTCAGGAGGTCTCAATCAAAGGTCTAGTATGCAAACAGGGCATTTGGTTGCAAACAAACAGGCAGCTGATGAGCAATCCAACCTGAAAATCCGGCCCTGAACGGCTTTCAAATTCACAACAGACGCTGTTTCAGCGGTCAAATCGACAGGACCAACCTACCCATGAGACTGTCTTTACGCTTCGTGCTCCCCTTGCTGTTGGTGCTCGCAGGTATCGGCTACGCAGTCGCACCGCTGGTGGACCAAATGATCTTGCGCTGGTTCGTGAAAGACACCGAGATTCGGGCCAGCTTGATCGCCAACGCTATCCAGGAACCTCTGCGGGAAGAACTTGCCGCTGGCCGAGAGGTGAAGATCATCAACTTTTTCAATCGCATAGCCGAGGACGAACGACTCTATGCCTTGGGCTACTGTGCAACGCCGGACGATGCCATCGTGCCCAGTCGCTCACTCCCACCGGAAATTAAATGTGCTGAGCTGGAACGATGGAAGCTGCCCAGCGGAAACCTGATGCCCAGCGCGCAGGGGCCATTGCATCTGACAGTCAACGCCATCGCAAGCGAGGTGGCACCGGCAGGGCAGCTGGTGCTGGTACACGACATGAGCTTTGTGACCCGGCGCAGCGTGGAAACCAAACGCTACCTTTTTTATGCCTTCATGGCACTGGCCGGCGTGATCTCATTGATGACTGTCGTCATCGCCCAGCTCTCCTGGTATGGCTGGATGAGCGGCGTGCGCCAGCTGCTCCGGGGGGGCGGCCTGGTCCGCAAACCCCAATCCGGCGCGGCGCCAACCCAGCCCGGCTTCAAACCTATTGCACGCGACCTGCAGAGGCTCATCAACGAACTTGAAGCCCAGACCCGGGCCCGCGATGAGAGCCAACTCACCTGGTCACCTGCAACATTGCGCACCATTCTGGAGGGTGAGTTGCGGGGCGAAGACATCATCGTGGTCTCCAACCGGGAGCCCTACATTCACATGCGCAAGGGAAAAGACATCGATGTGCAGCGCCCCGCCAGCGGCCTGGTGACGGCGCTGGAGCCCATCATGCGCGCCTGCTCCGGTACGTGGATCGCTCACGGCAACGGCAGCGCGGACCGCGACGTGGTGGATGCCAACGACTGCGTGCAAGTCCCGCCCGAGAGTCCCGCCTACCAGATTCGCCGGGTGTGGCTCACCGCCGAAGAAGAAGCCGGTTATTACTACGGGTTCGCGAATGAAGGGCTCTGGCCGCTGTGCCACATTGCCCATGTCCGTCCTGTTTTTCGCTCCAGTGACTGGGCCCATTACGTCGCAGTCAATCGCAAGTTTGCCGATGCAGTCATCAAGGAGGCCAAAACGTCCCACCCGATCGTGATGGTGCAGGACTACCATTTCGCGTTGTTGCCGCAAATGATCCGGGAAGCGTTGCCCGATGCGACCGTCATCTCCTTTTGGCACATCCCCTGGCCCAACCCTGAATCCTTCGCCATCTGCCCCTGGCGCGAAGAGCTTCTGGCGGGCATGCTGGGCAGCAGCATCATGGGCTTTCATACGCAATTTCACTGCAACAACTTTGTCGACACGGTGGACCGCATGCTGGAGGCACGGGTTGATCGCGAGTCCTTTGATGTATCCCACCACGGCAAACTTACTGCCGTGCGCTGCTACCCGATCTCGATCGCCTGGCCGCCGCCTGAGGAACTCATGCAAAAAAGCGTGGCGGATTGCCGCAGTCATGTGCGCGAGAGCAACCAGCTGCCAGCACAGCACAAGGTGGGCGTGGGCGTGGACCGGCTGGATTACACCAAGGGCATTCTGGAGCGCCTGCGCGCCATTGAACGCCTGCTGGAACTCAACCCGGACTGGATTGGCCGCTTCAGCTTTATCCAGATTGCCGCGCCCACCCGCGGCGGGATTGAGGAGTATCAACACCATGAAACCCAGGTCCGTGACCTGGCAGCGCAAATCAACACCCGCTTCGAGAAAGCCGGGCCGCCGCCGATCGTGCTGAGAATCGCGCACCATGCGCCTCCCGAGGTGTATGAGTATTTCCGGGCCGCCGACCTGTGCTTTGTCAGCAGCCTGCATGACGGGATGAATCTGGTGGCCAAAGAGTTCATTGCGGCGCGGGACGACGAATGCGGCACGCTCATCCTGTCTGAATTCACGGGCGCTGCGCGCGAGTTACCCGAAGCGCTGATCGTCAACCCCTACGATGCTGACCAATGCGCGGCCGCGCTCCACCTCGCCCTGGTCATGCCCGTGACCGAACAGCGCGACCGCATGCGCCTGATGCGCGGCCTGGTGGCCGAATTCAACGTCTACCGCTGGGCGGGCCGTATGCTGCTGGACGCCGCTGCCATGCGCAAGCGCTCCCGCCTGATCGACGCCCCCCTGGACACCAACAAGCCCAAGCTGACCTGATTGAATGACCAAAAAACACCCTGACGCCCCACCTACCCCTCAAATCGACTGGGCCTATTTTCTCGACGTGGATGGCACGCTGATCCCCATTGCCGACACACCCCAGGCGATTCAAGTTGACCCCGCTCTGCTGGACCTGATCGCCCAACTGCACCGCGCCAGTGGCGGCGCAATGGCGCTCGTCAGCGGGCGTTCTATCTCCGACCTGCAGCACCACCTCGGACTGAGCCAGTTGCCCATGGCTGGGCTGCACGGTCTGCAGCGAAGAAACAGCACTGGACAGTTGTGGGTACACGCAGCCCCACCCACAGCCAAGTCTGCCATCAAGGCAGCACTGGCTCCGGTACTGGCCAAGCATCCCGGACTGCTGCTCGAAGACAAAGGCTTGACGCTGGCACTGCACTACC
>JBIIVW010000234.1:0-5362 GCA_044339205.1 Rhodoferax sp.
CTCGAAGTTCAGCCTAACTGCGTCACGGTGTTGTCTGACACCGCTATCCGCGGCAAAGACCTGGACGACGAAAAAGCCAACGCAGCCAAAGCACTGGCTGAAGAAGCCCTGAAAAACGCCAAAGGCGAACTCGACATTGCCCGCGCTCAATCCGAACTGCTGGTGATGGCTGCCCAGATTGCCGCCCTGCGCAAGTTCCGCCAGAAAAAGTAAGGCGGGCCTGCCCTTGATTCAGAGGCAGATTCGCTAGACACCAAAAGCCCTGAGCCTCGCGGTTCAGGGCTTTTGTCATTGCGGGTGTTGTCGAGCTATGTTCGAGGTCGCGTCACGACCAGCGTGTTGGGTAGCTCATTCGGGTTGCTTTCACCCGGCACCAAGGGAAAGTGTTGCGCCAACAAAGCCGTCACCTCCTCGATGGCCTGAGTCAAGCCTAGCTGAAAGTCACCTTTTTGGAAGGCGCCCCTCATGCGGGCGACCACCGATTGCCAGACCTCGGGTGGCACACAATCGTTCAGTCCCCGGTCTGCCACCAGCTCAATGGCGTGCTCGGCCAGCAGGAGGTAGATCAGCACCCCATTGTTGCGGGCAGTATCCCAGACGCGCAATTTGCCAAACATGGAGAGTGCACGCTGCCGTGCTATCTGTGCGCCGGGTGCGTCGGACCAGAGATAACTGTTGGGCAAACCTGCTTCAACAAAAATGCGTATTTCGCCTGAATGCTGCAATTCGCTTGCAGTCACACGCTCTTCCAAAAGCGTCAATACCTCCGGGGGCAGCGCGTGCTCTGTGCCTGTCGCATGGGCCCAGCGGTGTTTGAGTAGTCGTTGTACACGCTTGAACATCACCAGTCTCCCGAGGCGCCACCGCCTCCAAAATCTCCCCCGCCACCGGAACTGAAGCCGCCCCCGCCAAAGCCGCCCGACCCACCCGAGCCGCCATGCCAGCCGCCGATACCCGATCCGCGCCCCCCTTTGAGGGCCTGCCCTAGTGAGAAGCTGCTGAACAAGGCGTAGAAGAGGGCTGCGATGCCTGCCAGTCCGGCGATCAGCAGGCTGGAGGTGACCAGCAGCGCGATGCCACCAACGACGCTTCCAGTCGCAAACGCCCCCAACTTCGAACCGAGCATGCTGCGAGCGACGGCACCGATCACCGGAATGGCAAAAAAGGCGAAGATCGCGATGTTTGTCCAGTCAAAGCCCGCAGCCTGCCCCGAGGCCGCTGCCGCGGGTTCCGGCAAGCCCTCGCCGGTGACGCGCGCCATAAGCTGGTCTGCGGCGCCATCCAGCCCGCCCGCAAAATCGCCGGCTTTGAAGCGCGGGGTGATTGCCTGGTCGATGATACGTTTGGCGGCAAGGTCGGGAATGGCGCCTTCAAGCGTCTTGGCCACCTCAATGCGGACCTGGCGATCGTTCTTGGCCACGATCAGCAGCAAACCGTCCCCGACGTCCTTGCGGCCGATCTTCCAGGTGTTGGCGACCCGGTTGGCGTAACTGGCGATGTCCTCCGGTTCGGTAGTGGGCACCAGCAAAAATACCATTTGCGTGCCTTTGCTTTGCTCAAAGGCTGTGAGCTTGGCCTCCAGTTGGGCGATCTGCTCGGGCTTGAGCGTCGCCGTGGTGTCCATCACATGGGCCGAGAGCGCGGGCACTGGCAACTGGGCCAGCGCAGGCGCGACCAGCAGCCAGCCACCACAGATGGCGCCGACCATCCAACGCCAAAGGCGTCTGTCGTGCACAAGGCAGCCCATCAGGATGGACAGTACAGCCAGGAAGCGCATGAGGCGGTGCCGCGAATGTCTACTTTTTGTTGAAATCAACCACAGGTGGCGTCGAGATGGTCGCTTCGTTCTGGACCGCCAAGACGGGTTTGGGCTGGTAACTGAACACCATGGCCGTCAGATTGCTCGGGAAGCTGCGGGCCAGCACGTTGTAAGCCTGCACCGCCTGGATGTAGCGGTTACGGGCCACTGTGACACGATTTTCCGTGCCTTCGAGCTGCACCCGCAAGTCTCGGAACCCCTCGTTGGCTTTCAGGTTGGGATACTGCTCGGACACCGCCATCAACCGGCTCAACGCGCTGCCCAGCTCGCCCTGAGCGGCTTGAAATTTCTGAAACGCCTCGGGGTTGTTCAAGGTCTCAGGTGTGACCTGAATGGACGTGGCCTTGGCGCGCGCCTCGATCACCTTGGTCAGCGTCTCCTGCTCGAACGCAGCCTCACCCTTGACCGTGGCCACAATATTGGGTACCAGGTCAGCACGACGCTGGTACTGATTCAGCACCTCGCTCCAGGCCGACTTGGTTTGCTCGTCGAGCCGCTGAAAATCGTTGTAACCGCAGCCCGACAGGGTCAAGGCTGCCACCAAAATATAAAACCAGCGTGTCATGAGTAGCTCCAGCGTAGAAGGGGGGCAACGGTAGCACATGCGGGCCCACGGGATATTGATTGGACAACAACAAAGGGCCATCCGGGTGAGGGCTATGAGAAATAACCGAAAATCAGCCATCCAATTTCCAGCACCCCCACCATGCCCAGAGCAAGAAAAAAGGCCGTTGCCGCCAGCGTCTCCGCCGATGAGATCGAGGCCGCGTTTTATGACGCCCTGCAGACGGGGGAGCTCGATAAGCTCATGGCTTGCTGGGCCGATGAGGAGGAGGTTGTGTGCGTGCATCCGGGTGGGCCCAGGCTGCTGGGTTTGGGCGCGATCCGCGCCGCCTTTGATGCCATGTTTTCCAACGGAACGGTTCGGGCCTGGCCCGAGGCGGTACACAAGATTGAATCGCTGGCCAGCAGCGTGCACAGCGTGCGGGAGCGCATTGAGGTCTTGACCGAAGACGGCCCACGCCATGCTTATGTCATCGCCACCAACGTCTACCAGAACACGGCACAAGGTTGGCGAATGGTGGCGCACCATGCCAGTCCGGGAACACCCCAGGAATCACAAGACATCAGTGATGCCCACCACGTACTTCATTGACAGTAATGAGCTCTAGCCGGCGATTTAATTGGCTCTGAAGCTATGAACTATGTAGCGCCATATTGGTTGCCGGGCGGGAACCTCCAAACCATCTGGCCCGCCTTGTATTCCCGTCGCACTTTGGGCCCCCGGGCGCAGTACCGGCGGGAGCGCTGGACCACGCCTGACGCCGATTTCATTGACGTGGATTGGTTGCAGGACGCCCCCGGAAAGACCTTGCTGGTAATGTTTCATGGGTTGGAGGGCTCGTCGGATAGCCACTATGTTGAGGCGATGGCAGAATTCTCCCGAGCCAACGGCTGTGCCTTTGCTGTGCCCCATTTTCGGGGTTGTAGTGGCGAGCTCAACCTGGGGCCGCGGGCCTATCACTCCGGTGACTTTGAGGAAATCGACTGGATTTTGGCCCGCTTGCGCCAACAGCACTCGGGCGCCATCGTCGCTGTGGGGGTGTCGCTCGGCGGCAACGCCCTCTTGCGCTGGGCTGCAGAAATGGGGGCGCAGGCCGCCCGTGTGGTTCATGCCGTGGCCAGTGTGTCGGCGCCTGTAGATCTGGCTGCCAGCGGCGGGGCGATCGGGCGCGGCTTCAATCGGCTGGTCTACACCCGCATGTTTTTGAACTCCATGAAGCCCAAGGCTCTGCGCAAGTTGGTGCAGCACCCGGGTCTGTTCAGGGCCGATGACTTGCTTGGCGCGCGCGACCTGTATGAGTTTGACAATGTGTTCACCGCGCCTCTGCATGGTTTCAAAAATACACAAGACTACTGGGCGCGCGCCTCAGCCAAGCCGCATCTGAACCAGATTCGCATCCCTGCGCTGGTGGTTAACGCGCTCAACGACCCCTTTGTTCCCGCAGGGTCTCTGCCAAGCCCACAAGATGTGGGTAACTATGTGACCCTGTGGCAACCCGCGCAAGGCGGTCATGTCGGATTTGCACAGGGCCGCTGGCCAGGGCACTTGTCCGCCATCCCGCAGGCAGTGGGTCACTGGCTTTTGGCCCACATTCAAACCACAGGCACCCTGGAGAAACCCAATGGATGACATCGTCAAACAAGCCTTGGCCAAATGGCCCAACGTGCCGGCTTGCTACGGCTGGCTGGGCCTTGATGCGCGGGGCAACTGGTTCATGCGCGATGACCCGGCCCAGGCGGCAGGGCCGTTTGCGGGCGGGTCTGCGCACAGCAAAGGCTCGCTGCTCAAGCACGAGAAGCTGATCGACTTCATCCAGCGAAATTACGAGTCTGACGCCCAAGGCCAGTGGTATTTTCAAAATGGCCCCCAGCGCGTGTATGTCGAGCTGGAGTCCACGCCGCTTGTCTGGCGGGCAAGCGAAGATTTCTCGATTCACGACCACGCCGGCCGTCCGGCCAAGATAGAGCAGTGCTTGCTCGACGAGCATGGCTACCTGTATCTGCAAACAGACCTTGGTTTTGGACTGGTGCACACCCAGGATATGACCCACGCCGCTGATGCCGTGGAGCAGGGGCTGTGGCTGCCGTCAGATTGCCTAGTGGCGGGTTTGCCCAGTCGATTCAACTACGTGAAAAGCCCTGAGTTGCTACATAAAAAGTAGCGTTAAAGACAATAAATACGCCGGCTAGAGGCCTAAAATACAATAAAAAAACCGGTCAAAGACCGGTTTTTTGCTGAAACAGGATGCTAACGGATTATTTGGCTGCCGAGGCAGCGTCTGCCGGTGCGGCTGGCGCTTTGGGTTCTGCCAGCTTGCCGCCAGCTGCGTTGGCCATGTAGACCACAGCACGGCCAATTTCCAGGTCTTCAAAGTCACCACCACCTTGGGCACCCATCGCTCCTTTGCCTTTCAGGGCCGAGGTCAGCAGCATGTCGTAGCCGGTCTTGATGCGAGGGGCCCAGTTGGCGGCATCGTCAAGTTTGGGGGCGCCGGCGGCACCGCTGGTGTGGCAAGCAGCGCACTGGGCATTAAATACCTCTTCGCCGCCTTTGAGCTGGCGGTTGGCGTCACGGATTTCAATGCTGCCAATTTTCTGGATGCGGGAAGCCAGCGCTTTTTCGACGTTCACGGAACCCGCTGCGGGTTTGTTCTCCTTGGTGACGGAGTAAACCAGACCAATGATGATGAAGATGGGCACCACAAACGAGAAAAAAACAGCAATCAGCAATTGCTTGGGGTTCTTGATAGGCCCGGAGTGGGCTTCGTCGTGATCTTGCGCGTGACTGTTGTCGCTCATGGTGTCCTCTATAAATCAGGGCTTGGAAAGCAGCCCGCAATTATAGCGGGCAGGCTTTAGAAAACACCTACAATGCAAGGTCTGGACTGCGGCTGTAGCTCAGTGGATAGAGTATTGGCCTCCGAAGCCAAGGGTCGTGGGTTCGATCCCCGCCAGCCGCACCAAGTGATTGATTTCATT
>JBIIVW010000053.1:0-17898 GCA_044339205.1 Rhodoferax sp.
AAATAGCCGCCCAGCCACTGGCTCAAATCCGGCAACACCGGACCACGCCAGGTCAAGGCAAACACCTGACCCGAGGCGCCGGCGAACTCGCGCACTAGCGTGCCGGTTTCAAGCTGCACTTCATGCACTGTGAAGGCAGCCGACGGGGTCACGCTGCCCGACGCCATCAGCCGGGGCTTGGGCGCTGCAGCCCCGGTTGCAGTGGCGGGTGTTGAGGTGGCCGTAGCCGGAACGCCAGAAAACGGTGCCTGCCCCAGCGCCGCCAGAGCGTCGCCAACCATGGTCAGCGCCAGCACGCCGGGCCAACACCGGCGCGTCAGGGTGTGAACCCAGCGCTTGGCAAGAGAGATCAAGGCGCTCATTTGTCGTCAGGCTCAGGCCGTTTTTGCTGCATGGCGGCATCCATGGCCGCCTTGACCTGGGCCTGCATCTGCTGCGACTGCACCTGCGGGGAGGCACCTGGCACCGGCTGCGCCCCGGGCACGCCCGCCACGTTGGGCGGCGCCCCGGTCAGCTGCTTTTTGGCCAGCAGGCCCACCACGACCAAGGCAATCAACAAACTCAGCACTCCAAATATCCGCATGACCCAACTCCTTGAGGTTTTACAAAGATTATTGCGTGCTTGCGTTGCAAAACATTGACGCAGGGGCAATGACAAGCCTTTCAAGGCGCCAGCCGCCGGTTTTCTTGCCTTGGGTGCTATCGAAACAAGTTGGCCGGTTTGGAGGCTAACGGCTGGAGAGGGTCCAGTCAAATGGCGCTATTTCGCGGGAAAGCAGTGTCTCTTGAACTTGGGCTTAAATCATGTCCAAAGGCTTCTCCGAATTCTCCAACACCGCCTTCCCGACCCGAGCCCAGCACGCCATCTGCTGCGACCCCGAGCGATGTTCCGCAGCGGCCTGGCGCGTGGCGTCCTCCACCAAATCATCAGGCTACTCCAAGGCAACCGCCACGACAGATCTCCAGCTTTATAAAGCCTAATTATTCTTAACTACTCGGTTCACTCTGCAAAGCATGGCTTAATCGTCTGGCGGTTACCGGCCCCGGCTGGCACCATGGCGGCCGTGTTTGACCGCTACATCAAAGACCTGTTGCCCACTAAGGCCCCGCGCACCAAGTGTGAGCACCTGCTGGCACTCAAGAACCTGCGCCCGATGTTTGATAGCGCCCCACTGGCGGCCATCACGCCTCAGCACATCGCCCAATACCGCGACAAACGCACCGCCAAGGTATCAGCCGATCTGACAATCAGCCTGTTGCGCCACGTCTGGAACATGGCGCGCCAGTGAGGCTACACGACCGGAAAACTCGACCCGAGGCGTGCTCAAGACACCGAGACAGGCGGCGCGACTTTTACGCCGATGAATCCGTGTGGGAGGCCGTGCAAACCGATGCGGGCCTGGAGTTGAAGGCGGCCGTGCGATTGGCCTACCTCAATGGCCAGCGTACAGCCGATGTCTTGAAAATGCACCTGAGTGACCTTGACCAGCACGCGCTGTTGGTCAAGCAGGGCAAAACCAGCAAGTTTCTACGGATTGCGCTCACCGTGGACAGCGCACGCTCGCCGTTAGGCACCTTGATTGACCACCTGACCCGGAGCACGGACAAGCAAGCCTTGCGTTTTACGTTTTTACGTTTTTACTATGCCCCACCGGCCAGTCCCTGACACACACCATGCTGCGCAACCGATTCGATGCGCATAGACAGCTGCCGCGGCAGCCCATACCGAACGTAAGTTATGCATGCGAATCAAGCAGTTTCAGTTCGGGGACATTCGGCAAAGGCCGCAAGCGGTATCGACGATATTTCAGCCGCATCGACATCACTGGACCATGCCGGGGAGCGGATCAATGCTGATATACACCGCAGGACTGGGGAAAGTGTGAATCCGATACACTAAAGTCGGCAGGACCAACAAAAACCAACACTACAGTATGCGGAGAGTGTTCTGGATTTGCAACAGAATAACTAGTGTTAATGGTCTACCCGGAGGGGATCGAACCCCCGACCCACAGCTTAGAAGGCTGTTGCTCTATCCAACTGAGCTACGGGCAGAGATCGAGAGAAATTGTGGTCGGGGCGAAAGGATTCGAACCTTCGACCCTCTGGTCCCAAACCAGATGCGCTACCAGGCTGCGCTACGCCCCGACTAAGCTGTATTGTAACGGGTCAAAAGCCGGTTTCTGGCTCCAAGAGCAGTTTATGAGTTGATTAATTGCAAGTCAGGCTCTTGAGGCAGCTTGCTGCATGGCGAGCAAGCATGAGCTACAGTGCGGTGATGTCAACTCAACGCGAACCACTGACTTGGCTGGCGCCGGGTGAAAACTTTCCAAACCCCGGTGAGGCATGGGATGAAAACTCCCCTGCCCCTGGATTGCTGGCGGCGGGTGGCACTCTGGATGTAGACACATTGCGCAGGGCCTACAGCGCCGGAATTTTCCCGTGGTACAGCGACGGGCAGCCCATTCTTTGGTGGAGCCCCGACCCGAGGATGGTGCTAAGGGTGGCGGACTTCAAGCTTCACCCGTCTTTCAAAAAGACACTGCAGCGATTTGGCAAAGAACCGGGCTGTGAGGTTCGCATGGATAGCGCGTTCAGGCAGGTAATCGAGTCGTGCGCCGCAAGTCCGCGTGATGGCCAGGCGGGGACGTGGATCCTGCCGGAAATGATTGAGGCATATTGCAGTTTGCACAATGCTGGCTTGGCGCATAGCGTGGAGACCTGGATTGACGGGAAGTTGTCAGGCGGGCTGTATTGCGTTTCAATGGGTGGCGCGGTTTTTGGGGAGTCAATGTTCAGCAATGAGAGTGACGCGTCGAAAATAGCGCTCGCAGCCTTGGTTGGTTTTTGCAGGCACCACAAAATTTCCCAAATTGATTGCCAGCAAAATACGCAGCATTTGGCCTCGCTGGGGGCGAGTGAGATGACGCGTGAGCAATTCATATGTGGGGTGAGCGCAGGGCTCACGAAAGCTGCGCCGGTGTGGCAATTTAGCGCTGTGTATTGGCAGGATGTATTGAATCCGGGGCCAGCTTCAACGTGACTCATCTTCAAGATTTACCTTTGCAGACGCTGCAGTTTTATGCGACTGCGACCTACCCTTGCAGCTATTTGCCCAACCTGCAAGCCAGGTCACAAGTGGCGACGCCGAGCCATTTAATCAACAGTGCCACTTACTCCGAGTTGGTGAGCAAAGGTTTTCGTCGCAGTGGCATGTTTACTTACCGGCCGTACTGCGACAGGTGCCACGCGTGTATGCCGCTGCGGGTTCGGGTGAGTGACTTTCGCGCTGACAGAAGCCAGCGGCGGGCCTGGTCGCAGCACTCAACGCTGCAAGTACGGATTTTGAGCCTATGCTTTATCCAGGAGCATTACGACTTGTATTTGCGCTACCAGACTGGGCGGCATGCGGGCGGCGGTATGGATCAGGATAGCGTGGACCAGTACATGCAGTTTCTTCTGCAAAGCCGGGTGAATTCGCGCTTGATCGAGTTCAGGGTAACTCTTCCTGACGGGGAGCCAGGGGAGTTGAAGATGGTTTCCATTCTTGACGTTCTTGATGACGGGCTGTCAGCGGTCTACACTTTTTATGAGCCAGAGAAAAACAACAGCTTTGGGACTTACAGTGTTCTGTGGCAGATTTCGCAGGCCAAATCATTGGGGCTGCCGCACGTGTATTTGGGGTATTGGATCAAGGATAGCCAAAAGATGAATTACAAGACGAGATTCAAACCTTGGGAGCTTCTTGTGGGGGGTGTCTGGATTAAAGGAGAACCCGCCGGCGACCCAGGCTAGCCCTGCAAATTTCACAAGATAAAATGAATGCTACGCAGACAAGGAGCATTCATGCGAGCATTGGATTCAAGCAGCACATCGACACCCACGGTGCAAGTCATTGAACGCATGTTCACCCTGATGAACGTTTTGGCCTCAAAGGAAGAGGCCATGACCTTGAAAGAGATTGCCGAGAAGGCGAGCCTTCACCCATCCACTGCACACCGGCTCCTGAACGATTTGGCCACGGGACGATTTGTGGACCGCTCACAACCGGGCAACTATCGGCTGGGAATGCGACTGCTTGAGCTGGGGAACCTGGTGAAGAACCGCCTGAATGTGCGCGATGCAGCGCTGGTTCCCATGCGGGAGTTACACAAGCTCATACAGCAACCCGTCAACCTTAGCATGCGCCAGGGTGACGAGATTGTCTACATTGAGCGGGCCTACAGCGAGCGTTCGGGGATGCAAGTGGTGCGAGCGATTGGAGGCCATGCGCCACTGCATTTGACGTCGGTTGGAAAACTGTTTCTGGCTGCAGATGATCCGCAGCGGGTCCGGGCGTATGCCACTCGCACGGGCTTGAGTGGTCACACCAAAAACAGCTTTACCCAGCTGCCCGCGCTGGAACGGGAGCTGACCAAGGTGCGCCAATGGGGCCATGCGCATGACAACGAAGAGCTGGAGCTTGGCGTGCGGTGCATGGCGGCGGGTGTTTTTGATGATCAAGGCACGCTGGTCGCGGGCTTGTCGATTTCTGCACCGGCTGAGCGACTGGACGCGGAGTGGTTGCCAAAACTCCGTGCAACCGCTCTTGAGATTTCAACGAGCTTGGGTTACAAACCTGAGCTGACTCACCACCGGTAGCAGTGGGAGAGCAGTGAGCTGCGGCCTTTGGGCCTACATAGCGCTGGCTTTGACCACGCCGACTGATGTGATGCCACCAGGTGGGGATGCAGGGATGGACTCAACCCAGCGGCGAACCCGCTCTGCATCGCCCAGGCGGCTGAGTTTTCCTGCAGAGTCCAGGAAAACCATGATGACCATTCTCCCAGCGACTTTCGCTTGCATGACCAGGCATTGGCCGGCTTCGGAGATATAGCCTGTTTTTTGCAGACCAATTTCCCAAGCTGGATTTTTAACCAGTCGGTTGGTGTTGTTGTACTGGAGTGTTAGCTTGCCCACTGCGACCTGGTGACCAGGCGACGTAGATAACTCGCGCAGCACAGGGTCGCCATAAGCTATTTTTACGAGCTTGGCAAGGTCGCGCGCACTCGATTGGTTGTTGCTTGAAAGCCCGGTGGGTTCAACGTATCTGGTGTCGTTCATACCAAGTAATTTGGCTTTGGCGTTCATCAGCCCGACAAAGGTGCCCAAACCACCCGGGAAAGTGCGGCCCAGTGCGTGAGCAGCGCGGTTTTCACTGGACATCAATGCCAGGTGCAGGAGTTCGCCACGGCTCAGTTCTGTTCCGACTCTGAGGCGTGATGAGCTGCCTTTTTCGGTGTCGACATCTGCCTGGGAGATGGTGACCATTTCCTCCATCGGCAAGTGGGACTCACTGACGACGAGGCCTGTCATCAACTTGGTGAGTGAGGCAATGGGCAACACGGCCTGGTCATTCTTGCTGTACAGGACCTCACTGGTGTTTTGATCAATGACTAAGGCAACGCTTGACTTCAGGTCAAGCGCATCTTGCGCGCCGTGGAGGCCGGCGAGTTGACCGAAGGAGGGCCGCATGGGCACGATCGCGGCCTGGCGGAGCACAGTGCGTTTTTGGGAGACAAATTTCTTTGAAACGACCCGCTTTGTGGCGACTTTGCTTTTGGATTCTTTGGCGACCTGACGTTTGGACGGTGCAGCGTTCGCCTCAGGCAGGGAGACAGTTGCGGCAAGGGTGGCAACACAACAAAACAGGCTGACTTGGCGTAAACATTTGCCAAGCGCGGCCAGGTGAGAATAGGACATGTATCCATCTCCAAACATTTTTACAAAATGGTGAGTTTAGCCAGAAAAACTGTCCAGGATCAATTACTTACACGGTTTTCTTCATAAAACAGGTCCGAAAGCTCGAAGGCCGGAATTTCGCTAGCCTTGCGCTGCAACCCGATCTGACTTGTTGTGCAACTTGTTCAATGCGCTCAGGTAGGCTTTGGCTGATGCGACAACAATATCGGGGTCAGCGCCAACGCCGTTGACCACACGCCCGCCGTCCTGCAAACGGACGGTCACCTCGCCCTGGCTTTCTGTGGAACCACTGATGGCATTGACGGAGTAGAGCACCATCTCTGCTCCGCTCTTGACATGGGACTCGATAGCTTTGAGGGAGGCATCGACGGGTCCGTTTCCGTCAGACGAGCCTTGGACTTCCTTACCGTCAATGGTGAAGACGATGCTGGCCTGGGGGCGCTCACCGGTCTCGCTGTGCTGCGAGAGGGAGACGAAGCCGTATTGCTCCTTCTCGTTAGTGACGCTTTCATCGCTCACCAGCGCCAGGATGTCTTCGTCAAAGATCTCGCTCTTTCGGTCGGCCAGTTCCTTGAATTTGGAAAAGGCTGCGTTGATTTCGACCTCGCTGCTCATTTGCGCGCCCAGCTCAAGCAATCGTTGCTTGAATGCGTTGCGGCCGCTGAGTTTGCCCAGGACAATTTTGTTGGCGCTCCAGCCGACGTCCTCGGCTCGCATGATTTCGTAGGTGTCGCGCGCCTTTAAAACGCCGTCCTGATGGATGCCGGAGGCATGGGCAAATGCATTGGCACCAACCACAGCCTTGTTGGGCTGCACGATGAAGCCGGTGGTTTGGCTGACCATGCGGCTTGCAGCCAGAATGTGCTTGGTTTCAATGCCCAAGTCCAACTGGAAGTAGTCGCGGCGGGTTTTGACGGCCATGACGACTTCTTCGAGGCTGCAATTGCCGGCTCGCTCGCCAAGCCCGTTGATCGTGCATTCAACCTGGCGCGCACCACCAATTTTTATCCCAGCCAGTGAGTTGGCGACGGCCATGCCCAAATCGTTGTGGCAGTGGACAGACCAGATGGCTTTGTCGGAGTTTGGAATTCGCTCGCGAAGGTTCTTGATGAATGCGCCATACAGCTCAGGAACGGCATAACCAACGGTGTCAGGCACGTTGATGGTGGTGGCGCCTTCATCGATGACGGCCTCGATGACGCGGCACAGGAAGTCGACATCGCTGCGGTAGCCGTCTTCAGGACTGAATTCAACATCGTTCACGAGATTGCGTGCAAAGCGGACAGCCAGGCGAGCTTGCTCGAAAACCTGGTCGGGTGTCATGCGCAGCTTCTTTTCCATGTGCAGCGCAGAGGTTGCAATGAAGGTGTGGATGCGGGCGCTGTTGGCGCCTTTGAGGGCCTCGGCGGCTCTTGAGATGTCGCGGTCATTGGCCCGCGACAGGGAACAAATCGTGGAGTCCTTGATGGCGTTTGCAATGCTTTGCACAGCCTCGAAATCGCCATTGGAACTTGCCGCAAAGCCGGCCTCAATGACGTCAACGCGCAGGCGCTCCAATTGGCGAGCAATGCGCAGCTTTTCGTCCTTGTTCATGGACGCTCCAGGAGACTGCTCACCGTCGCGCAATGTGGTGTCAAAAATAATTAATTTGTCAGACATTTATTTACTCCTGTATTCCTGGAATTTTTTAGGTGGAGCTGCCTACTTGTGCAAACCACGTTCATCAGGTTCTTCTGTTGATGTACTGATCACGCTGGTTTGGACGCCTTTGAACCGGCGCCAGCCGTAAATGACATAGCCGCTGAATCCGTAGGCCACGAAGGCGAAGAACATGACGTTTGGCGGGTCGATGTTGATGGCGGCGATGACCAGCACGATCAGCACTATCACCACGAAGGGAACGCTTCGCTTCATCTGCACATCTTTGAAGCTGTAGAAAGGAACGTTGGTCACCATGGTCAAGCCGGAGTACAGGGCCAGTGCAAAGGTGATCCAGGGAATGGAGACACCCAAAACTGCTCCGGTTCCCTTGATGCCGGACTCGGTGATCAGCCAAATGAAGCCGGCAATAAGTGCGGCCGCTGCGGGTGACGGCAGGCCTTGAAAAAAACTTTTGTCGACCACAGCGGTGTTGACGTTGAATCTTGCCAGGCGCAATGCGGCGCATGCGCAATAAACAAAGGCGGCAATCCAGCCCCAGCGGCCCAAATCCTTGAGCGCCCAGACGTACGCGATCAGCGCGGGGGCTGCACCAAAGGACACCATGTCGGACAGGGAGTCCATTTGTTCGCCAAAGGCGCTTTGTGTGTTTGTCATTCGGGCCACGCGGCCGTCGAGGCTGTCGAGCACCATGGCACAAAAAATGCCAATGGCCGCCAGGTCGAAGCGGCCATTGATGGCCATGACAATGGCGTAAAAACCGCCAAAAAGTGCGGCTAGCGTAAACAAGTTGGGCAGTATGTAAATGCCCTTTCTTCGCTTGCTGATGACGCCTGTTTCACTGGCGCCGGCGTCTGACTCGTTCCCATCGTGCATAAATTTGGTCTCCAAGCCTTCATAGTAACAAAGGCCACCGAAGTGGCCTTTGTTGGCGCAACAAAATTAATTAGTTACGGGTTTGGTCTACAAGCTTGTTCTTTTTGATCCAGGGCATCATGGCGCGAAGTGTCTCGCCCACTTTTTCGATTTGGTGCTCTGAAGTCAAACGACGACGGCTCAACAGGGTCGGCGCGCCAGCTTTGTTTTCCAGGATGAAGCTCTTTGCGTACTCGCCTGTCTGGATGTCTTTCAGACACTGACGCATCGCATCTTTGGTGGCGCTGGTAACAATGCGGGGGCCGGTGACGTATTCGCCGTACTCTGCGTTGTTGGAGATAGAGTAGTTCATGTTGGCGATGCCGCCTTCGTAGATCATGTCCACAATTAGCTTGAGTTCGTGCAGGCACTCAAAATACGCCATTTCTGGTGCGTAGCCCGCTTCGACCAGGGTCTCGAAACCGGCCTTGATCAACTCAACCGTTCCGCCGCACAGGACTGCCTGTTCGCCGAACAGATCGGTTTCTGTTTCTTCGCGGAAATTGGTTTCAATGATGCCGGCCTTGCCGCCACCATTGGCCATGGCATAGCTCAAGGCGAGGTCGCGCGTGCGGCCTGACTTGTCTTGATGAATGGCGATCAGGTGTGGAACACCGCCGCCTTGGGCGTAGGTTCCGCGAACGGTGTGACCAGGCGCTTTGGGAGCGACCATCCAGACGTCGAGGTCAGCACGTGGGTTGACCAATCCATAATGGACATTGAATCCGTGTGCAAAAACGAGCGACGCGCCTTGCTTGATGTTGGGCTCGATGTCATTGGTGTAAACAGAAGCAATCTGCTCATCAGGCAACAAAATCATCACGACATCAGCGGCTTTGACGGCTTCAGCGACTTCGGCGACCTTCAGGCCAGCCTTTTCAACCTTGGGCCAGGACGCTCCGCCCTTGCGCAATCCGACGACTACATTGACACCGCTGTCATTCAGGTTCTGCGCATGGGCATGGCCCTGGCTGCCGTAACCGATGATGGCAACCAGCTTGCCCTTGATGAGACTCAGGTCGCAGTCTTTGTCGTAAAAAACTTTCATTTCTCTCTCCGTTGTAAAAAATTTAAACTCGCAAAATACGTTCGCCGCGACCAATACCGCTAGAGCCAGTCCGCACGGTTTCAAGAATGGCACCGCGCTCAAGCGCCTCTAAAAAAGCGTCATTCTTGGACTGGTCGCCAGTCAACTCAATGGTGTAACTTTTTTCAGTCACGTCAATGATTCGTCCGCGAAAGATGTCAGCCATTCGCTTCATTTCTTCGCGCTCTTTGCCCACTGCGCGAACCTTGACCATCATGAGTTCGCGCTCGGTATAAGCGCCTTCGGTCAGGTCAACGACCTTGACAACCTCAATCAGTCGGTTGAGGTGTTTTGTGATTTGCTCAATGACGTCGTCAGAACCTGTGGTCTGGATCGTCATACGGGACAAACTGGGGTCTTCGGTGGGGGCCACCGTGAGAGATTCAATGTTGTAGCCACGGGCTGAGAATAGGCCCACCACGCGCGAGAGCGCGCCGGGCTCGTTTTCCAACAATACTGCAATGATGTGCTTCATGAGATGAGACTCTTCTTTTCGCTGCCCTCCCCCCGCGGCGGTAACTCCGGGGCTTGGCAAACAATTGATTCGTCGTGAGTTGGTTAATTAAAGATCTTCTGAGCCCAGCAGCATCTCGGTGATGCCTTTGCCGGCTTGAACCATGGGGAATACGTTTTCGGTGGGGTCCGTGCGGAAGTCCATGAACACAGTGCGGTCCTTGAGTTTTCGGGCTTCACGCAGTGCAGGCTCCACGTCTTGGGCACGCTCAATGAGCATGCCGACATGGCCATAGGCTTCTGCCAGCTTGACGAAGTTGGGGAGCGCGTCCATGTAGCTGTGGCTGTAGCGGCCTTCGTACTCCACTTCTTGCCATTGGCGGACCATGCCGAGGTACCGATTGTTCAACGAGACGATCTTGATCGGGGTGTTGTACTGCAGGCAGGTTGAAAGCTCCTGGATGCACATCTGCACCGAGCCCTCGC
The DNA here is from genome assembly GCA_044339205.1 of Rhodoferax sp. Classification (GTDB taxonomy): domain Bacteria; phylum Pseudomonadota; class Gammaproteobacteria; order Burkholderiales; family Burkholderiaceae_C; genus Rhodoferax. The sequence goes on from JBIIVW010000053.1 coordinate 10,343, forward strand.
CGGTGATGCAGAACACCTCGCTGTCGGGCTTGGCCAACTTGATGCCCATGGCGTAAGGAATGCCAACACCCATGGTGCCCAGGCCACCGGAGTTGATCCAGCGCCGTGGTTCATCGAAGCGGTAATACTGTGCAGCCCACATTTGGTGTTGGCCAACATCGGACGTGATGTAGGTGTCAACGTCTTTGGTCATGTTCCAAAGTGTCTCAACCACGTATTGGGGCTTGATGATGTCGTTCTTGCCGTGGTCATATTTCATGCAATCGCGCTTGCGCCAGCCTTCAATCGTGTCCCACCAGGCGCCCAAAGCATCGGCATCAGGTTTGACTGCGCCTTCCTTAATCATGGCGATCATTTCGGACAATACATCTTTGACATCGCCCACGATAGGGATGTCAACCTTCACACGCTTCGAGATGCTGGAGGGGTCAATGTCGATGTGAATGATTTTGCGTTCGTTTTGCGCAAAATGCTTAGGGTTGCCGATCACGCGGTCATCAAACCGGGCGCCAACCGCCAACAAAACGTCGCAGTGTTGCATGGCGTTGTTGGCCTCGACCGTGCCGTGCATGCCCAACATACCCAGAAACTTGCGGTCACTGGCGGGATAGGCGCCCAGACCCATCAAGGTGTTGGTGCAGGGGTAGCCCAACATGTCGACCAAGGTGCGCAATTCGGCTGAGGCGTTGCTCAACAGCACGCCACCGCCGGTGTAAATGTAAGGCCGCTTGGCTGCCAACAGCAACTGAAGCGCCTTGCGGATCTGGCCGCCATGGCCTTTGCGAACCGGGTTGTATGATCGCATCTCCAGCTTGTCCGGATAGCCTGTGAACTTGACCTTTTTAAAGGAAACGTCTTTAGGGATGTCAACCACCACAGGGCCGGGACGTCCGGAGCGTGCGATATGAAAAGCTTTTTTCATGACATCGGCTAAATCACGCGCGTCCTTGACCAGAAAGTTGTGCTTGACGATCGGGCGGGTAATGCCAACGGTATCGCACTCTTGGAACGCATCGAGGCCGATGGCGTGCGTTGGCACTTGCCCGGTCACTATCACCATGGGGATGCTGTCCATGTAGGCGGTGGCGATACCCGTTACCGCGTTAGTGACTCCAGGGCCCGAGGTGACCAGTGCCACGCCAACATCACCAGTGGCACGGGCATAACCGTCAGCGGCATGAACTGCTGCCTGCTCATGCCGGACCAGGATGTGCTGAATGGTGTCCTGCTTGTAAAAAGCATCGTAAATGTGCAGTACGGCACCGCCGGGGTAACCCCAGATGTACTTGACGCCTTCAGCTTGAAGGCATTTCACGAGGATTTCGGCTCCGCGAAGCTCTTGATCGTTCGACGTTTCGGTGTGTGCTTTTCCTGCTGCAGCTGCAGCAGTAGCCGAAGCGATTTCGGCTTTTGATATTTCCATGATGAACCTTTGTGAATTTCTCTAACGAAAGACCTTGGGTGCTCCTTCGCAGACGCTTGTGGCGTTGCGTTGGAACTTGAGGTCAAGGCCATGGACACAGTGATTTTTGCGCCGGACCAGAACCCGTTTGCCTTTTGATATGCAATGGCTATTATCGCACTGCAGCAATCAAATCAAGTTGGGGCGGCGAGAAATACGCGCATCGAATGCCATAATCTGGCAAAAAGTGCCGTTAGAAACAGGTTTTTTATGTCAAAACGGGACAATCAGACCTCACGGCCGCTCTAAGGCATGAAACCTCTTGGCAACTGAACGAGAACTTTCGGATTTTCTAAAAAGCGTTGAAAAACGCGCATTCAAGCGGTCTTTTTACCACGTTCGAAACGAAGAATCTGCATTGGACATCGTGCAGGACAGCATGATGAAACTGGCCCAGCATTACGGGGAAAAACCCGTTGACGAGCTGCCCATGCTTTTTCAGCGCATTCTGTCCAACTGCACACTTGACTGGTTCCGGCGACAAAAAACCCGAAACGCATTATTTTCAAACCTCGGCGATTTCGAATCTGGTGACGGTGATGGAGATTTCGATCTTCTTGAAACTTTGAACGTACAAAGCCACTCTGTACAACATGAGAGTGCCGAGAGTTCAACCGAGAGAACGCAAACCTTGCGAGAAATTGAACATGAGGTTAAGGAACTCCCTGGGCGTCAACGGGAAGCGTTTCTGATGCGTTACTGGGAAGAATTGGATGTTGCAGAGACTGCTGCAGCAATGGGTTGCTCTGAGGGCAGCGTCAAGACACACTGTTTCAGAGCCGTTCAGGCACTGCGCAAAGCATTGAGTGCAAAGGGGATATCACTATGAATACGGGGCGTCACGAAAAGGGTCTGAATGACCAGGATCAATTTGGCTTGATAGTTGCTGCGCGGCTGAATGGGGCAACCGAGGATTTTCCGCACGACATTTCAGAGCGGCTGCGCGCCGCCAGGGTGAGAGCGGTGGCCGCACGAAAGGTAACCGCAGTGAAGGCCGCACCCTATGCATCCGCAAGCAACGGTACTTTATTGATGGGCAGTGAACATTTGGGCGGCTGGGGTCGTCTGGCAGCCTTTGCGCCATTGGTGGCTTTGGTTTTTGGTCTGATATTTATCTCAATAGTGCAGGATGAGAACCAGGCCAACGAATTGGCCGAAATCGATGCCGCCATACTGATCGATGATCTCCCGCCTTCTGCCTATGCTGATGTTGGTTTTACGGAATTTGTCAAACTGAAATCGGAAAAAATCAGCAATTGAAAACGCCACGCACTTCCCCCATGGCACGTGGTCACAGCAGCGCTGGGCTCGTTCGTTCATCAAAGCAGCGTCTGGTGGCCGGGGCTTTGATCGCCTCAAGTCTGATGGCTTCAATGGCAGCAGCGCAAGTGGCGCCAGAAAAGCCGCTGCAAGCTCCCCCGACGACCAAACTGCAGACCAATGGGTCTGAAATGAACAAGCCCGGGGCACCGACGACGACGTCAGGGCCATCGTGGCAGGAGTTGACGCCGGCGCAGCGCGTCTCGCTGAAGCCCTTGGCAGCCAGCTGGAACCCGCTTGATGCGGCCCTCAAGCGAAAGTGGATTGCCCTTGCCGCCAATTACCCCGCGCTCACACCGGCAGAGCAAGCCAAACTTCACAGCCGCATGAGTGAATGGTCCCTGTTGAGCAAGCAGGAGCGAGCCCGGGCAAGATTGAATTTCGCGGAGTCCAAGAACCTCACCCCAGACCAAAAAGTGGCGACCTGGGAGGCGTACCAGGCGCTTGATCCTGAAGAAAAGAAGAAACTGGCCGCATCCGCGCCGCCAAAGCCGTCCGGTGCCGCGGGCGCTGCCAAACCGGTGGCGCCTGAAAAATTGGCGCCCGTACCGTTGAGCCGAAAAAACCAACCGCAGGCGGCAACCATCACGGCACCTCAAAAGGTGATCGACAGCAATGCCTTGCTGCCCTCGCCGGTGCCAGCGACTGAGCCCGCCTCGAAGTCTGAATAACTAAACATCAACCATCCAATCACATGAACGACGAGTTGAAAACACCGGGCCTGGCGCGCCGAATGGCCTGCTGGATGTACGAGGGCATGCTGATGTTTGGCGTGGTGTTTATTGCCGGCTATCTCTTTGGAACCCTGAGTCAAACCCGAAATGCCATGGACAACCGCCACGCATTGCAGGCATTCCTGTTTGTGGTTTTCGGTATTTACTTTGTCTGGCTGTGGGCCAAGGGGCAGACGCTGGCCATGAAGACCTGGAACATCCGTGTGGTGGACCGGGCTGGCGAGCCCATTACCCAAAGCCGGGCTCTGCTGCGTTATGTGCTGAGTTGGCTGTGGTTTTTGCCGGCTTTGGCTGCGGTTGCGCCGTTTGAATTGAGCGCTCCCGAGTCACTGGTCATCTTGACCGGTTGGGTGCTCGTGTGGGCGATTTTGAGCCGGTTTCACCCGGACAAGCAGTTCTGGCACGATGCCTTCGCAGGCACCCGGCTGGTCTCGGCGCCGCATGTAGCGCCGAAAGTCCGATAAGATCTATTTAGATCGCGGACTCGTCGAGTTCACCGGTGCGGATGCGGACAACCCGCTCGACGCTGGTGACAAAAATCTTGCCGTCGCCAATTTTTCCGGTGTGAGCCGCTTTGACGATGGCGTCAACGCAGCGGTCGACTTCGTCGGTCTTGACGACGACCTCTACTTTGACTTTGGGCAAGAAATCCACGACGTATTCGGCACCGCGGTAGAGCTCGGTATGCCCTTTTTGACGACCGAAGCCTTTGACCTCGGTGACCGTCAGGCCCGTCACTCCGCACTCGGCCAGGGCCTCGCGCACTTCTTCAAGCTTGAACGGTTTGACGATGGCTGTGATTTGTTTCATTTGTATCTCCTGATGTATAAGTGGCACGATTTGGTAGGCAAAGGGCTTGAATCTTGCCCCCGAATGGGACGGCTAGCCCCGAAAACGATTGGTTATAGGATAACGCCAATCTTTGCCAAAGCTGCGATGCGTCACCCGAATACCCACCGGGGCCTGACGGCGCTTGTATTCGTTGATTCGAATGAGGCGGGTGACCTTTTCCACATCGACGCGGGGAAATCCGGCTGCAATGATGTCGTCAATGCTCTGGTCGTTCTCCATGTAACGCTCCAGAATGGCGTCAAGCACCTCGTATTCGGGCAGACTATCCTGGTCCTTTTGATCTGGTCGCAGTTCGGCGCTGGGTGGCCGGGTGATGATGCGATCGGGGATCGGCCCCGTGCCACTACCATAGGGGTCGTTCGCATTGCGCCAGCGCGACAACCTGAATACAGTGGTTTTAGCCAGGTCCTTGATGACGGCAAACCCACCAGCCATGTCACCGTACAAGGTGCAGTAGCCCGTGGCCAACTCCGATTTATTGCCCGTGGTGAGCACAATGCCACCGAATTTGTTGGACAAGGCCATCAGCAGCGTGCCGCGAATGCGGGCCTGGATGTTTTCCTCGGTGGTGTCTTCGGCGAGATTAGCAAACTCCCCGGCCAGCGATGCCTTGAAGGCTTCGAACTCGGGCACGATGGATATTTCGTCGTAGCGCACGCCCAGGCGTGCCGCCATCTCGCGCGCATCGATCCAGCTGATGTCGGCGGTGTAGGGTGAGGGCATCATGACGGTGCGCACCCGGTCTTTGCCGATGGCATCCACTGCCAGCGCCAGCACCAGCGCCGAGTCGATGCCACCAGAGAGCCCCAGAATCACGCCGGGAAAACCGTTCTTGCCAATGTAGTCACGAACCCCCAGCACCAGGGCGTCCCACAGGTCGGCATCGAGTGAGCGTTCTGGCGCCACATCGCCGGCCAACACCAGGCCCTCGGGCACCCGTTTGACCTGAACCAGCAGACTACTTTCGACAAAGCTGGGCGCCCGGCACGCCACCGAACCATCGGCGTTGAGGCCAAATGAATGGCCCTCGAACACCACTTCATCCTGCCCACCTACCAAATGGGCGTAAACCAACGGCAAGCCGCAGTCTTGCACCCGGGCGCGCATCATCTGCTCACGCTCATTGCCTTTGCCAATGTGAAACGGAGAGGCGTTGATGACCACCAGCAACTCTGCACCAGCGGCCCGGGTCAGTCGGGCGGGTTCCTCAAACCAGGCATCTTCACAAATCAACAGACCCACCTTGACGCGGCTATCAGCTTCGCCTGCCTCAAAGACGCAGACGCCCTGCCCTGGCGTGAAATAGCGGCGCTCGTCAAACACCTGGTAGTTGGGCAGTTCCCGCTTGGCGTAGATGGCAACAACAGCGCCCTCACACAGCACGCTGGCCGTGTTGTGGCGGCTCTGGACGGCAACAGACCGGGTTCGGCTGTCGCCCCCGCTGGGGTGACCGACGACAACGATGAGATTCTTTAACCCGGCCAACTCGCGGGCCACTGTTTTCACGGCATCATCACAGGCCGTGATGAAGGCGGGGCGCAAGAACAGGTCTTCAGCGGCATAGCCGCAAATGGAGAGTTCGGGCGTGAGCACCAGACGCGCGCCTTGGGCATACGCCGACTGGGCGGCCTCAATGATTTTTTTTGAATTACCGGCCAGGTCGCCCACGACAAGATTGAGTTGGGCAACGCAAAGTTTAAGTGTCATCACAGGTCTAAAAAAGGGAATGAAAAGGCGTGGAGCAAGTGTTAAACAATTATGTCATTCGAATATTGACATCTGCCGATGAGGTGAATGCCTCCGAGTGGAACGAGCTCCTGGACATCCAGACGGACGCCACGCCGTTCATGCGGCACGAGTACCTTGCGGCACTGCAGAAAAGCGGCAGCGCTACCCCCGAGACCGGCTGGACAGCGCGTTACCTGATGCTGGAGCTTGACGATGTGCTGGTGGGCGCCTGCGTGCTGTATATCAAGGACCACTCTTACGGCGAGTACGTGTTTGACCATGCCTGGGCCAATGCCTACCACCAGCATGGCCTGGCTTACTACCCCAAGGGCGTGGTGGCTGTGCCCTTCACACCGGTGCCCGGCACCCGTTTGTTGGCGCGCAACGCTCAAGACCGTGCGGTGCTGGCCCAAGCCCTGATCGAGTGGTGCGCGCAGGAAAAACTGTCGTCATTGCATCTGTTGTTTTCAAGTGCGGCGGATATTGAGGCTTGCACTGCGGCCCACATGCTGCTGCGTCACACAGTGCAGTTTCACTGGACCAACACCAACCCGGGCTATGCTGATTTCGATGCTTTTCTGGCGTCACTGGCGCAGGAGAAGCGCAAGAAAATTCGCCAGGAGCGGCGCAAGGTGTCGGATGCCGGGGTGAGCTTTCGCCACGCCCAAGGGGTTGACATCGCAGTGGCTGACTGGGATTTTTTCTACCGCTGTTACGAGCGGACCTATCTGGAGCACGGCAACGCACCGTACCTGAACCGCGATTTCTTTCAGCGCATGGCCGACACCATGCCGGAGAACTGGTTGCTGTTCACGGCAGAACGCGCAGGCACTCCGATTGCTACCAGTTTGATAGCGATAAACCCTTTTATTACGCCGGCTGGAGGCCTAAAAGACTCAAATACCCCTCAAGGAGTGGCCTATGGGCGTTATTGGGGGGCATTGGAGCGCGTGGACTGCCTGCACTTTGAGGCCTGCTACTACCAGCCGCTGCAGTGGTGCATCGAGCACGGCTACCAGCGGTTTGAAGGGGGTGCCCAGGGGGAACACAAAATGGCCCGGGCGCTGCTGCCGGTCAAAACCACCAGCGCTCATTGGCTGGCCAACCCTTCGTTTGCCGACGCTGTGGACCGGTACCTGGAGCGCGAGGGCCAGGGCATCGCCCAATACATGGACGAGCTGCAGGATCGCAGCCCGCTGAAAGCCCGGTTGGCTTAAAGGGCGTGGCCCATGCCCAGTTCGGCGTTGCTCATCAGGGCCTCAATATTCATCACGATCAGCATTCGGTCAGCCAACGTGGCCAGGCCAGTGATGAAACGGGCGTCAATGGCGGCTTCAAACTGAGGTGCGGGTTTGATGGACTGCTGCGTCAAGGTCACCACGTCAGACACGGCGTCGACCACGGCGCCCACCACAGTTCCGCGCACGTTGAGAATGATCACCACCGTGAACTCGTTGTAG
>JBIIVW010000054.1:0-17879 GCA_044339205.1 Rhodoferax sp.
GCGAGCAGTGCAGAGAACTCCATGAAAAAAAACAACTTTGAATCCTGGCTCCCCAAGCTGGTGGTCGCGCCCGCTTTTGTGCTGGGATTTGCGTTCATCTACGGCTTCATGATCTGGAACGGCGTGCTGTCCGTGACCGGCTCCCGCATGCTGCCCAACTACAGCGAGTTTGTTGGTCTGGAGCAGTACCGGCGCCTGTTTGAACTCGATCGCTGGTGGGTCGCCCTGACCAACCTCGGGATTTTCAGTGTGCTGTATGTTGGCGGCTCCCTGTTGCTGGGCATGCTGCTGGCGATTTTTTTAGACCAGAAAGTACGCTTTGAAGGCGCTTTGCGCACCATCTACCTCTACCCCATGGCCCTGTCATTCATTGTGACCGGCACCGCCTGGAAATGGATTTTGAACCCCAGCCTCGGGCTGGAAAAGCTCATGCGCGACCTGGGCTGGAGCAGTTTCAGTTTTGACTGGCTGGTGCAAAGCGACCTGGCTATTTATTGCGTGGTGATTGCCGGTGTCTGGCAGTCGGCCGGCTTCGCCATGGCCCTGTTTCTGGCGGGTCTGCGCGGCATTGACGACAGCATCATCAAGGCTGCACAGCTCGATGGCGCGTCGCTCCCTCGCATTTACTGGCGCATTATTTTGCCGGTGCTTCGGCCCGTGGTGTTCTCCACCATTCTGGTGCTGGCCCACTTGTCGATCAAGAGTTTTGACCTGGTGATGGCCTTGACCAACGGAGGCCCCGGTTACGCCACCGACGTGCCGGCCACCTTCATGTTTGTCATGAGCTTTACCCGTGGGCAAATTGGCCTGGGCTCGGCCAGTGCCACGATCATGCTGGCCACCGTGGCGGCCATCGTTGTCCCCTACCTTTACAGCGAACTGCGAGCCAAACCCCATGATCGCTAAACACGTTTTACGCGCCTTGCTCTATGCGGTTTTGCTGGTGGCAGCCCTGCTGTTTCTGGCCCCGGTGTATGTGATGCTCGCCACCTCGTTCAAGGACGCCGAGCAGATCCGCACTGGCAACTTGCTGCGTTGGCCCACGTCCATCAACTTTGAGGCCTGGAGGCTGGCCTGGTCGTCGGCCTGCACCGGTGTGGACTGCCGGGGCCTGGAGCCTTTCTTCTGGAACTCGGTCAGCATGGCGGTGCCTGCCGTGTTGTTGTCCACCGCTTGGGGTGCCCTGAACGGCTATGTGTTGAGCATGTGGCGCTTTCGGGGCAGCGAGTTGTTGTTTGGCTTCTTGCTGTTCGGGGTGTTCATGCCGTTTCAGGTGGTGCTCCTGCCCATGAGCCAGGTGCTGGGCTTTCTGGGCTTGTCCAGCTCCGTGGTCGGTCTGGTGCTGGTGCATTGCCTGGCGGGCATGGCGGGCACCACGCTGTTTTTTCGCAACTACTACACCGCCATTCCCCGGGAATTGGTGAATGCAGCGCGCATGGACGGGGCCGGATTCTGGCGCATTTTCTGGCGAATCGTGCTGCCCATGTCGACGCCGATTTTGATGGTGACGCTGATCTGGCAGTTCACCAACATCTGGAACGACTTCCTGTTTGGCGTGGCCTTCAGCGGCACGGACAGCAAGCCGATCACGGTCGGCCTGAACAACATGGCCAACACGTCGAGCAGCGTCAAAAACTACAACGTGGACATGGCTGCAGCCATGATCGCCGGGCTGCCCACCATGCTGGTTTATGTTTTGGCAGGTCAATATTTCGTTAAAGGTCTCATGGCTGGCGCCGTGAAGGGATGAACAACACCATGGCAGCTTCATTACAAATTGCAGGCATTCGCAAAACTTATGGCAAGGGCGACCAGGCGGTTGAGGTGCTCAAGCGCATCGACATCGATGTGGCACCGGGCGAGTTTTTGATTCTGGTCGGACCCTCGGGTTGCGGCAAATCCACCTTGCTCAACATCATTGCCGGCCTGGAAGACCCCAGCGAGGGCCAGCTGCGCATTGCCGGGCGCGACGTGGTGGGCGTGGCCCCGGCGCAGCGCGACATTGCCATGGTGTTTCAGAGCTATGCGCTCTATCCGACCATGAGCGTGGCCGACAACATCGGCTTTGCGCTGGAGATGCGCAAGGTTCCCAAGGTCACCCGCGACAAGCGCATTGCCGAGGTCGCCGCCATGTTGCAAATCGAGCACCTGCTGGACCGCCGGCCCTCGCAACTCTCGGGCGGCCAGCGTCAGCGCGTGGCCATGGGGCGGGCGCTGGCGCGCGACCCGCAGCTGTTCTTGTTTGATGAGCCCCTGAGCAACCTCGATGCCAAGCTGCGTGTGGAGATGCGCGCCGAGATCAAGCGCCTGCACCAGATCAGCGGCATCACCAGCGTGTATGTCACCCACGACCAGATCGAGGCCATGACGCTGGGCAGCCGCATTGCGGTCATGAAAGACGGCGTGTTGCAGCAAATCGGCACGCCCGATGACATCTACCGCCGCCCCGCCAACATCTATGTGGCTGGCTTCATTGGCTCGCCAACTATGAACTTTATAGCTGGTCACGTAGAAGATACGCCGGCTGGAGGCCGGTTTTCCTCAATATGCGGCTCCTTGCAACTGGCCTGCCCTGCCACCCGTGAAGCCACCCTGGGTGTGCGCCCCGAACACATTGAGTTGCGCTCCGATGCCCGCTGGCGCGCCGAGGTGACGCTGGTGGAGCCCACCGGCGCGGACACTTATTTGGTGCTCAAAACCGCCTTGGGGACCGTGACCGTGCGGGTGGCGCCGCAAACCCAGGTCCGGGTGGGTGAACTCACCGGGCTGGTGGTCAACGAGGCGCACGCCAACTGGTTTGACACCCACAGCGGCCTGCGGGTGTCAGCCGCCGGGAACTGAGCTACCGACGTGCCATGAAGGCTTCAAAGTCCCTGGCCGGCATGGGCCGTGCAAAGAAATAGCCCTGGGCGTAATCGCACCCGGCAGCGGCCAGCAAGTCGCGCTGCAGTTCGGTCTCCACGCCTTCTGCAATCACCTTGATGCCCAGCGCATGGGCCATCACGATGATGGCCTTGCACAAGGCCAGGTCGGTGCTGTCGGCAATCAGGTGGCGCACAAACGACTGGTCAATTTTGAGGTAGTCGATGTCAAAGCGCTGCAAGTACGACAGCGATGAGTAACCCGTGCCAAAGTCGTCCAGCGACACCTGGATACCCGCATCGTGCAAGCCCAGGAGTTGTTCTTCCACATTGGCGCTGGTGTCGAGCAGCAGACCTTCGGTGATCTCCACCACAATGCTGTCCCCGGGCAGTCCCATGGTCATCAGATAGTCGGGCCAAGACGGAAGGGTGTGGTCGTCATGCTGGAATTGCATGGGTGAGCGGTTAACGCTGATCTGGAAATCAGGCGCAAGCGACGTGCGCCACACCATGACCTGCTGCGCTGCTTGCTGAAACACCCATTTACCAATCTCGGAGATCAGCCCGCTGGCCTCGGCGATCGGGATGAACTCGGCCGGGCTGACCGGGCCGCGTGCGGGGTGGTCCCAGCGAATCAGGACCTCTGCCTTGTGGATGGCACCCGTGACCATGTTCACAATGGGCTGGTAGACCACCCTGAACTGCTGGGCGGCCATCGCCTCGCGCAGGTCATGGGTCAGGCGGGCCCGGGCCTGGGCGGCTTCCTGCAGCGCCGGTGTGAAAAAGCTGAAGCGATTGCGCCCGGCGCCTTTGGCCACGTACAGCGCTTGATCGGCGTGTTTGAAGAGGTTTTCGATGTCGCTGGCATCCAGCGGATAAATGGTGACACCGATGCTGGCTGAGACAAACACACGTTCATTTCCCAGTTCAAAGGCCATCCCCAGCGTACTCAGGAGTTTGTGCAGCACCGGCTCCACACTGCGCGGTTCGGACACCTCGGGCAGGATGACCGTGAACTCGTCGCCACCCATGCGCGCCACGGTATCGATCTCGCGCAGGCAGCTCCGGATGCGCCGGGCGGCTTCCACAAGCAGTTGGTCGCCGCTGCCATGGCCCAGCGTGTCATTTACCTCCTTGAAGTGGTCCAGGTCAATGAACAGACAGGCCAGTTGCGAGCCATCGCGCCGGCATTTCTTGATCTCCTGGGTTAGCCGGTCACGCAACATATTGCGGTTGGGCAGGCCGGTCAGGGCATCAAAGTGGGCTTGTTGCCAGATCAGGGCTTCGGACACCTTGCGCTCGGTGATGTCGGTATGCGTGCCGATCATGCGCAGCGGCTGGCCCTGTGCATCGCGGCTGATGATCATGCCCCGGGTCAGCACCCATTTCCAGTTGCCGTCTTTGCACAGGATACGGTGTTCGTTGGTGTAGGTGGTCGTGGCGCCGTCAAAGTGGGCCTGGCGATCCTGCTTCAGCTTGGCCCGGTCATCGGGGTGGGTGCGTTCATCGAGTTCATCCGAGCGTTCAGGGATCTCGTGTTCTTCGAATCCGTACATTTCAAGCAGGCGCTTGGAGAAGAACTCTTTTCCGGTCTGAATGTGCCAGTCCCAGACGCCGTCGCCGGAGCTCTCCAGCGCCAGTTTCCACAGGCTTTCGCTCTCGCGCAACTCCGCCTGGGCCTGGACGTAGTCCGTTACATCGGTAAAGGTGCGCACCAAACCCCCGGTCGGCAGGGCCTGGGTTCTGACCTCCAGTGTGCGCCCGCTCAAGGTCCGGCGCAAGTAATACGCGGGTAGATCGGCGGTTCGCCCATCCGCCGCGTCCATGATATAGCCGCGCACGATGGTCTCAAGGCCCGAGGCTTGGGGGCCGAAGTCACCGCGGGCGAGCTGATACTGGGTAATTTCCGCCAGAGTGGGGCGCGTCGCCATGAAGCTCTCGGGGAGGTCCAGCAGTTCGCACACGGGCCGGTTGAAGGTGATCACCCGGCCTTCAGCGTTGATCATGAAGATACCCTGGCTGATGCTGGCCAGCGTCGTCTGCAGCTGCCACGTGGTCTCGGGCAGAGTTTGGGCGTGCACTCGCGTGCTCGCCGGGGAGGTGAGCATGGATGGCTCGGGACAAGGGAGCGATTCTTTTGACACGTTGCTGTAAGGGGCAGTGCAGGTGTGACGGCCGGGTGTGGTTCGTCGTAAAAAAATCAGTTTACCAACGGATCAGGCCAGGTCAATTGATTCTGCACGGCCAAAACCCGCGCTTGATGGATCAGTTCACCGATAATTTTGCCGCTAGCCCCGGTTTCCATTGCTTTTTCAGCTATTAAATGAGTAGCAATACTTTGCGCGGCCGCCAGTGCAGAAGCCAGTCGGGCGCGCTGCGGGTAGGGTGATTCGCCCAAGCCCAAGCGCCCGCGGGCATCGCATTCGCAGGCCAGCAAAATGTCTTCAAAACGCTGGGGCTTGCGAAAAGCATCACATCGCTCCAGCAGGCGCACGGTGGCAGCAGGGCTCAGATCGGCGCTGCGGTGAATATTGCCGTGCTCGCGGGCCACCACATCGGCCAACTCGCGGCAGTCGGTGGGCACGCGCAGGCGCTCGCAGATTTTTTTGAGCAGACGGGCGCTGCGTTCCTCGTGGCCCAGATGGCGCGGTAGCAGGTGAGGGGGCGTGGTGCCTTTGCCCAAGTCATGAAGCAGGCAGGCCACGCGCACCGGCAGGCTGGCCTTCAGGCGCGCGCTCATGTCCAGCACCATCATCAGGTGAATGCCGGTGTCAACCTCAGGATGGTATTGGGCGCGCTGGGGCACACCCCACAAGGCATCCACCTCCGGCAGCAGCCGCACCAACGCGCCGCAGTCGCGCAGCACCTCAAACATGCGCGAGGGCATGGCTTCCATCAACCCTTTGGCCAGCTCCTGCCAAACGCGTTCGGCCACCAGATGGTCTGCCTCGCCCTCGCTCACCATGGTTTGCATCAGCTGCAGGGTCTCGGGCGCGACCGTGAAGTCGGCAAAGCGGGCCGCGAGCCGGGCCACGCGCAGAATGCGCACCGGGTCCTCCCGAAAGGCGGTGGTCACGTGGCGAAATACCTTGGCTGCCAAGTCGGCCTGGCCGCCAAAAGGGTCGACCAAATCACCCGACGAGGGCCACAATGCGGGGGAATTTAGTAATTTATGGCTAAATTGGCCTTCAGCCGGCGTGTTATCTGCCTGGAGTGCTATTGAATTAATGGTCAGGTCGCGCCGTCCCAGGTCTTCTCCCAGCGTGACATCGGGCGCTGCATGCACCACAAAGCCGTGGTAGCCGGGCGCGGTTTTGCGCTCGGTGCGCGCCAGTGCGTATTCTTCCCGGGTGCGGGGGTGCAAAAACACCGGAAAGTCTTTGCCCACCGGCAGGTAGCCTTGGTCGATCAAGGCCTGCGGCGTCGCGCCCACCACCACCCAGTCACGGTCTTTTACCGGCAAGCCCAACAAGGCGTCCCGAACGGCGCCACCCACCAGATAAGTTTTCATGGGCGCAGTTTACGTTTCAAACACTCAATCGGCTGCGAGCCGGTAAGGCTCCTCAAAGTCCAGAAAGTCCTTCTCGTCCAGCGCGCCCTGAACCCAAGCCTGGACGCCGGGCAACTCGCACACCCGCGCCACGTAGGCCGCTACATCCGCTGGCACGGGCAGTCCGTAGGTCTTGAGGCGCATGCAGACCGGGGCAAAGTAGGCGTCTGCCACCGAGAACTCGCCAAACAGCATCGGCCCGCCGGATGCGCCCAGCAAGCCCTGCCACATACTCACCAGGCGCGCTACGTCAGCGCGCACAGCCGGCTTGTCGCGCCAGATCAGGGCGCCTGTGTCTTTCAGCGAGGCCTCGATGTTCATCGGGCAGTTGCTCCGCAGGCCGGTAAAACCCGCGTGCATCTCGGCGCACACGCTGCGGGCGCGGGCCCGGGCGACCCGGTCACGAGGCCACAGGTGCTTGTCCGGGAACCGCTCAGCCACATATTCCGCAATCGCCAGTGTGTCCCAAACCACCAGATCGCCATCCACCAGCACGGGCACCTTGCCGGTCGGCGTCAGGGTGTTGACGACCGACTTGAAGGAGGAATCGGGCTCAAACGAGTCAAACCGCACCATGACTTCCTTGAACTCAATGCCCGCCTGTGTGAGCAGGACCCAGGGCCGCATGGACCAGGACGAGTAATTTTTGTTGCCAACGTAAAGAGCGAGCATGGGAGTCTCCAAATCGACAATGCTAGCACCGTCAATTGCCACCAGTTGCTGACATAAACTACTGTTTTGTAGCGGTGCATAATCGCTTGACGCAAGGGCACATCGACCCGTCCAAAGGTAAGTTTGATTCATTCTCCAGCCACCTCCAACGCCGCGCCAAAGCGCCGACACCCCCTGCCATGGATCTGATCGAACTGCCCAAGGCCCGGCTTGCGATAGGTATGGTCCTGAACTTCACGCTTCGCGACGAAACGGGGGCCATTTTGCTGGGCAAAGGCCATCGCCTCGGGACGGCCAGGCAACTGCAAAGCATTCTGGATCGCAAACGGATTTTTGTTCAAATTGATGAATCCGAAGAAGGGCTTCGCGCTCTGCGCTCAGGCCTCTCGACGCTCAACAAAATGGGCGCTCCGATCAAGGATTTTTCCAAACACCTGCGGCTGGATACGCCCGAGCTCGACCGCGATCGGCTCACGGGTCGCCGGCTTGAAGAGAAGCTGACGGGCAGCCTTGATGAGCGTTGGGGCACGATGGAATCCAAGCTCGGTGGGTTGCTGGCCAGCGTCAAATCCACCGAAAACTTCGAAAGCAGAATACAGAGCCTGGATCTGCACATCCAAAGCCTTCTGAAAGAGGACCCATCGGGGTCCCAGTTCCTGTTGTTCAACCGGGCTGTCTCGGATTTTCAGGGCTATAGCGTCATGCATTCCCTGCTGTGCGCCGTCCTGGTGCATTTGCTGGCGCCCTTGTTTCGATTGCCCGAAAACGAGCGCTGCAGCCTGGTTTGCGCCGCACTCACCATGAACGTTGCCATGACGCGCCTGCAAGACGCGCTGGCCATTCAAAACGCCAATCCCTCTGCCGTGCAGCGAAGGGAAATCAAGAACCATTCGGACAAGGGCGTGCAGTGTCTGGTGGAGGCCTTGGTGACGGATTCGATGTGGCTGGAAGTGGTGTCCTTGCACCATGCGCCGCTGTCGGGGCCACCAGCCCTGGCCGACTGGACGCCGGTGCAGCGCATGACCAAGATCCTGCAAACCGTGGATCGCTACACCGCCGCCATGAGCCCTCGCGGCTCCCGGATCAGTCGCACGGCACGAGATTCGGCGCTCAGTGTGGTGGTGCAGGCGGGTGTTGCCGCACATGACGAAGTGGGCTCTGCCCTGGTGCGCACGCTGGGTGTGTACCCGCCGGGCACCTATGTCAAACTGGCCAACGGCGAAATCGCGGTGGTGATCTGCCGGGGCGTCAAACCCGCAGAGCCCCAGGTTGCCAGCGTGATGAACCGCAACAACCAGCCGATCACCGGGTATCGGCGGTGCAGCACCGCCAACAAAGACACCTCGATTGAATCGAGCCTGCTCGCCAGTGCCGTCAAGATCAACCTCAAGACCGCTCCACTGCTGCGTTTGATTCCCCGCTAACTGCGAGGGCACCGCCAGCCTTCACCCGGAGGCTGGCATTGATGTTGGACATTCGTTTCTGCAAAACCGACCAAACCGTGGTGTTCCAGCCTTGTATCTTTGCTTTTATAGGATGAAAATTCGAATATCTATTTCAAAGTAGTGGCCGGGACGTTTTAAATTTCCTCAATTGCAAAGGGGCGGCGATGATCACTTGGCGAAATTCACACCACCATTTATTGCAGCCCGCAACCTGGGTCGTTGGCCTCGTCCTGGCGTTTGCTGCACTTCCCCTGCAGGCTGCCCTGGCGGTCCGGTTCGCCCCTGAAAAAGACTACGCCCCCTTCGTGTCCGAAACGCCCGAGGGTCGCATTCAAGGCCTGTCCATCGATGTGCTGGAGGCGCTCAGGCCTTTGCTGGACGTTGAACTCACGACCCTGCCAGCTCAGCCCCTGAGTCGTATTCTGGAAGCCGTTCAGCGGGGCGAGGTCGATCTGGTGTCTTCCTTGCGCCCTACGCCCGAGCGCGCCGCGTACCTGGCCTTCACGGCGCCCTATATTCAAGTTCCTGCGGTGTTGGTGGTGCGCCAGAGCGTCAGCCCGCCCAGACTCGCTGACCTGGACGGACAACGTGTGGCGGTCGGGCAGGGCTACGCCGTCGAGTCATTTGTTCGCCAAAATTACCGGCGTGTCGATTGGCAGGCCGTGCCAGACGATCTTGCCGGCCTGCAGGGGCTTGTGGCGGGGCAATATCAGGGGGTTGTGGCCGACATTGCCAGCGTGAACCATGCGATACGCGTTCACAGGATTACCGGCGTGCAGGTGGCGCAGGCCATTGGGTTTGAATACCCCCTGAGTTTTGCGTACCGCAAGGATTTCCCTGCGCTGGGTCAGCAACTTGATGCCGCCCTGACCAGGCTGGACCCGCAAACCCGTCAAAAAATAACCGACCGCTGGATCGACACCCACGCCCTGGAGTTTGAAGACTCCAAGCGAACCGGGTGGCGCTGGCTGGGCTTGGGTCTGGCTGTGTTGGCTGTGGTGGCCTTGGGTTGGCCGACTTTGCGGCGATGGTTGGCGCGGCCCGGGGTATGACTGACCCCAACTTGGCGCTGCTCACCCGGCCCAGGTCCTGGGCGTGGGTGGCTTGGGTATCCGTTATTTATTTTTTGCTGGCTGCGGGCTCGATGTGGCTGACCGGGCAGCGCAGCGGGGTCGCCGTCATGTGGTTTGCCAATCCGGTGGGCGCGGTTGCTTTGCTGGCCCTGCCTGTGCAGCGATGGCTGCCCATGCTGGCTGTGCTGGCGCTGGCGAACACACTGGCTAATTTGTTGATGACGCTTTTTGCGCAGGGGGCCGCGGCTGAGGGCTGGTCATGGCCGACCGGGTGGTCTGCAGCAGCCTACGCTGCGGGCAACTGCCTTGAGATGGCGCTGGCTGCCTTCCTGCTCAAGCGCGTGGTCCTGGGGCCTTTAGCGCTTGGGCACCCGGACCAGCTGGCGCGGGTGTTGCTGCTGGGGGCGCTGGTGCCGACGCTGGTCAGCGCTTGTTTGGGCGCCGGCGCGTTGGCCCTGTCGAGGCCGGAGACAAACCCCTTTTTGCCGACCTGGCTGGTGTGGTTTTCTGGCAGTTTGATCGGTTCGGTGGCTGTGCTGCCGCTGGCGCTGACTTTGTGGTTGCAAGGGAGCAAGGAGGCGGGCGTTGCGCTGCGTCAGTCGCGAACCGTGGGTTTGGTGCTGCTCTGGATTGCCGTTACGTTATTGACCGCGACGACCTTGCCCCACCCGTTTGGGGTCATGGTGCTGCCCCTGGTGTTGCTGGCGGCTCGCACTGATTTTTTGGTTACCGCAATGGCCACCGCCCTGACGGCCATGATTTTGGGCGGGTTGATCGGTTCAGGTGTGCTGGTAGAGTCCCCTTCATCCACTTGGTGGGGGCCTGGACTGTTCTACCTTTCGGTGTTGGCCACGTTGCTGCCGGGCTTGTTTCTGGCAAGTTCAGTGCAAGGGCGAGCAGCGGTAATGCAGCAACTTTTGACCAGCGAGCAGCGCTTTCGCACGCTTTACACCAAGACGCCCACCATGATGTTCTCCATTGACCCTCGGGGCTGCATTACCAGTGTCAGCAGCTTGTGGCTCAGCACCCTGGGCTACGCCGAGCAGGAGGTGTTGGGGCGCCCATCGGTGGATTTCCTGACGCCTGAGTCGGCCCTGCGCGCGCGCGAGGTGCTTATCCCCCAAAACGTGCGCGATGGCCTCTGTGACAATGTGGCCTACCAGGTGCTTACCCGGGATGGCCAGATTCTGGATGTGTTGCTGTCGTCCGTCTGGGAATACGATGACCGGGGCAAGCCCCTGCAAAGTCTGGGGGTGTTGCAGGATGTGACCGAAAAAAACCGGCTGGCCGCACGCAGCCACTTTGCCGAGCACGACCCGCTCACCGGCCTGCCCAACCGGGTGTTGTTGCAAGACCGGCTGGAGCGCAGTTGCCTGCACCACGCCCGCCATGGTGGCTCATTTGCTCTTGGTTTTGTGGATCTCGATAACTTCAAGGGAATTAACGACACCTTGGGCCACGACGCAGGCGACCTTTTGCTGCGCGAGGTGGCGCAACGGCTTCGGTCAAGCCTGCGGGCATCTGACACCGTGTGCCGCCTGGGTGGAGACGAGTTTGTGTTGCTCTTTGCCACGGTCGATGACGCGCAGGAATTGATGGTCTTGGCCAACAAGGTGCTGGCCCAAGTGGCGCAGCCCTGCGCCTTGAGCAGCGACCCCGAGGCGCCTTTGACGGCTGTGTCAGGCAGCATGGGCGTGGCCATATTCCCTGACCACGGGCGTGACCCGTCTACCCTGATGCGCCATGCCGATCAGGCCATGTACCGCGCCAAGCACAGCGGGCGCAACCGCTGTGAGCTGTACAAGCCGCTGGACTGAAAGTCAAGCTTTTCACGGCAGATTGGCGTCCGGAGTGGCCGCATTGGCAGATTTCGGGCCCACCAGACCCAGCCTGTTTTTCAGGGACTGCGGCTGCCCGGAGATGAGGGCGGCGTAATTCGTGGTGTTGGAGAGCACCTTCTTGACGTAATCGCGGGTTTCGTTGAAGGGCACGTTTTCGGCCCAGATGGCGGCCTCCAGCACCGGGGCGCCCGGTTGCCCGCGCCAGGCTCTAGGACGGCTGGGACCCGCGTTGTAGGCTGCTGCGGCCATGGGCATGGAGCCGGCAAAGTCATCCAGCACCAATTTGAGGTAGCCCGTGCCAATGGCAATGTTGGTGTCACGGTCGGTGATCTGGTGGGGTTTGAAGTCGGTCAGACCGATTTTTTTGGCGGTCCAGCTCGCAGTGGGGGGCATCACCTGCATCAGGCCGGCAGCCCCCACGCCCGAGCGGGCGTCCATGATGAAACGGCTCTCCTGGCGGATCAGGCCATACACATAGGCCGGGTCCAGGCCGATCTGGCTGGTACGCTGCAGCACAGCCGCCTTGTGGGGCATGGGGAAACGCTGCGAGAAGTCCATCTCGACCTTGGTGCGTTCGCTGGTGTTGATGCAGCGATCCCACACCTCGCGCTGGCACGCCAGGTCGGCCGCAGCAAGCAACTCGCGGTCGCCCATGCCACCGCGCTGGTGCAAATTGGTGCTGTAGTTCCATTCGCGCACGCCTTCGGTACGCAAGCCAATCTTGATGGCATGCAGGCTGCGCTGCAGGCCGGGGTTGAGCCGCGCGCCCTCTTTTTCCTCGGCGCTGAGTGCGGTGGGTGGGGGTGGAGCGACGATGCGCTGGCCCAGTTCTTCGAGTGCCAGTTGCTCATAAAAACCGCGTACGCTGGCAATGCCTTGCAGCATGCGCGTAGCCTCCGCGCGGTCAGCGTCTGTCTTGCCCAGCGCCGCCAGCGCCCGTGCACGCCAGTAGATCCAGGTGCTGTCCTTGGCCTGACCCTCGCCCATGGCCGCTGTGGCGCTGGCCACTTGCTCCCAATTGCCGGCTCGCAGAGCGGCGCGCGCCTTCCAGGCCAGGTGCTCGTCATGCATGAACTTGTCTTGTCCGTTCATGAAATAGGGCAAGGCGTCGCTGGAGAGGCGCATGGCCGACCGCTTGCCGATCACGCCCCAGATCCAGCTGCGTTCTTCCTGGGTGAGCTGGGTTTTCCAGCGCAGTTTGTCGACTTCCTGAGCCGCTGCCTCGGGGTCACTCACAGCCAGACGGATCAGGGCCAGCGTGACCAGTTCTTTGGTGCGGGGCCGCAAGGCCAGCACACGGCCCTCCAGAAAATGTTCTGGCTTGGTGTAGATGGCGCTGGCGGTGTCAGCCCAGTCGCCGTTGAGCAGACCCAATGCCTGAGTGGCCACACGGGGGCGATCGTTTTCCATGCCCAGGCGCGCGCGCACCCAGGCACTGTGGGCCTTGAGCTTGCCGGCCTTGAGTTGCTGCTCTGCCGCAGCAGCGCAAGCCTCATCGGCGTTGGGCTGGGCCAGCCACAAGGCCTCCACTTGGTTGGCCACCTCCACTTGGCGCGCGCTGTATTCCGTCAGCAGGGCGTAGCACCGGACTGACCGGTCGTCACCCATGCGGTAGTTGGGGTGTTCCACCATGAAGGTGTTCCACTCCCGGCGCTGGCCCAGCATCAGTAACCAGTCGTTGCGAAGGCGGTCTTCCTGGTAGGTGCCGATATAGCGTGTCAAAAAAGCCTGTATCTCACCCGGGCTGGCCTGATCGAGCCGGGCGCGCAGGGCCCAGTAGGCGCCCCAGGGCTCCAGCACATGGCCCTGTACCTTGGGGAGCAGGGCGCTCAAGCCCTTGATGTCGCCCCGTTTAAAAGCCTGGCTCATGTCCAGAATGGCCTCGTCGGCCGCAGTTTTGCGGGTCTCCGCGGTCTGGGCGTGGGCGGGTGTGAACGCTGACAGGGCGACACACCCGGTCAGCGCAATCGATGTCAAAATGTTGTGAAACTGCATGTGGAGATTATGGTTAACTCTGATGAACAAAAGGCCCTTGACAAAAAGGCGCTGCGAAAACTCTTGGTAGAGCAACGCTTGAACCTCCCGGACCGCCTACAGCGGGCCGATCTTTTGCAGCGTGTCATGCGCATCTGGCTGGTGGGGCGTCCGGAAGCGGTCATTGGCGCCTACTGGCCCATCAAGGGGGAGTTTGATCCGCTGCCTGCGCTGCACCGCTGGAAAGAAGACGGCGAACTGATCGATCAGCCCCAACCCCGAAAAATTGGACTGCCGGTGGTCGATAAAGTTCACAAGACCATGACTTTTCATACCTGGTATCCGGGCTGCCCCATGGAAGAAGACGCCTATGGCATCCCCAAGCCCAAAGACACCGAGGTGATCGTGCCCACGCTGCTGTTTGTAGCCTGTGTGGGTTACGCGGCAGGCGGCTACCGTCTGGGTTATGGCGGCGGTTTTTATGACCGCATGCTGGCCACCCTGGAGCCCCGCCCGCTGACCGTGGGTCTGGGCTTCTCGCAGGGATTTCTGCCCGACTTTGAGCCCGAATCCCACGACATGCCGCTGGATGCGATCCTGAACGACAACGGCGTGGTGTGGCCCATTTGAGCCGGTTGACCAGTCACTTCGCGACTTCCCCCATGGCCACCCGCGTGAGCGCGGCCTGAGCAGTCAGCCAGTCGCAAAAAGCGCGAATCTCCGGTCGAGCCGTGCAGCGCGGCCCCACGATCATCCAGTAGGCCATGGGTGACTCCAGCCGCATGCCCGGCAATATCTCCACCAAATCGCCCGAGGCCAGACTGTCTGCCACCAGAGGCATACGCGACAGTGCCACGCCCTGGCCGGTGAGTGCGGCCTGGGCGATCTGGTGCGCGTAGTTGAAGTAGAGCCAGCGTTTGGGTTCGAGCTGCTTGAAGTGGTGGGTATCAAGCCAGCGGCGCCAGGTGAGCCACTCCAGGTGTTGGGTGCGGTGCGCGTCGCTGGCTTCAATTAAGGCAAAGTGCGCCAGGTCTTCGCCCTTGTTCAAGGACGGGCCGCTCTTGAGCAGCCAAGGGCTGGCCACCGGGGTGAGCTGCTCGCCAAACAGACGCACCGCACCCGATGGCGCATGGGTGGGCGTGGCGTAGCGCAGGGCCAGATCAATGTCGGTGGTGTCCAGGTCGACCGGTACGTCAGTGGCATCAATGCGGATATCGATGTCCGGGTGGGCGCTTTGAAACGCCTCCAGCCGGGGAATCAGCCACATGGACGCAAACGAGGCCCAGGTGCTGATGGCCACACTCTTGCGCCCGGCGCTACGCCGGATCAGCCGCACCGCGCTGTCCACCCGCTCCAGCGACGGCAGCACGGCCCGCAGCAACTGCGCGCCCGCGCCAGTGAGCTCAACTGCCCGCGTGTGGCGCAAAAACAGGGCGACGCCCACGTCTTCTTCCAGCGACTGAATCTGGCGGCTTACCGCGCTTTGGGTCAGCGACAGTTCTTCGGACGCGGCCCGAAAGTTGAGGTGGCGCGCCACCGCCTCAAAGGCGCGCAACTGGCCCATGCCGATGGGGCGCGTGCGCAGTGAGTGTTCAGGATGGGGCATGAATGACTGAACTCCAGGTGGGTCGTCAGGGTTCTGCCTGCGGCTTGGGCGGTGTGTCTCGTATCAATTGCCACAGCAGCCAGGTGCCTAAAGCGGCATTAGCCAGTGCAAACCCGCCAATCAACAGCAGGCCCGCGGTGTTGAGGGTGCGGTTTTGCACGATCCAGGCCAAGGCATAAGACAGCGCGTTGATCACCAGCATGAGCCAGAACAAAGGGTTGCGTGGCTGAAATATTCGGAGGAGTTTCATGGCGCCAATGCTAACTGTTGGGCGGTCACCGGGGCGGTCAGCGCCCGGCAGCCAGCAAGGTGCGGGCGTCATTCTCATAGCCTTGCAGTTTGTCCATGAGGGCGCGCCGCTGAGCCGGGCTGGTGCTGTTGTGCAGGGCAGCCAGGGTGCGGCAACCCTCTTGGGTTATTCTGGCCGAGTAGTCGCGGTAGCCTGCATCGGGTGAATTGAGCGTGCGTGCCATCAGCGCCCGCACTTCTACCCTGAGTGCTGTCTCGCTCAATTGGCCGTCTATCACCTTGCGCAGCGTTGCCAGCGTGTCCTGCTGGCGACGCTGGATGTCGCGGTAGCGCCAGTCGGCATCGAACCCCGAGGTGGCCAGGGAGGCGCGCACCACGGCCAGTTGCGGCTCTTCCATGCGGCCATACAGCATCTCGACCCGATCCACCAACTGCTTCTGGCGGCGCGCCGTGCGCTCGGTCGGGGTGCCCTCTACCCACTCGGCGCGCCACTTCTTGTTGTGTTTTTCAAACTGCTGCGTCAGGTGCGCCAATTGTTCGGGCTTGGTGGTTTGCGCCAGAGCGATCAGGGCGGGTTCGGCCTGGTTCAGCAGGCTATCGAATCGGGCCCTGAGCCCGTCGCCAAGTTCGCAGGCCTGCTGGGGGCTGACGTTGGCCGGGGCCAGACGGCGCAGGTTCTCCAGCGTGCCAATGTAGAGCGGCAGCTCGTTCTCGCGATGCCAGCCGTGCAGCGCGGCCAGGTCGGTGCGCAGCCTCGCCCCTTGCGCATCGCCCAGGTCCAGGTAGCTGTCGAGCCACCAATAGCTCAAATCCGGTGCGTTGTTGTAGGCCAGCTTGACCGCACTGCAACCGGTGAGCACCAGCGCTGTGGCGAGCGCCAGAAGGGCGCTGCTAAGATGAAAAGACCTCAAATGCCGCAGCAGTCGGCGAATGGAAATAAACATGACAGAACACTCAAAAGTCGCCCCTATTGCCGGGGCCGTGGATGTGGTGATCATGGCCGCGGGTAAGGGCACGCGCATGAAAAGCAAGTTGCCCAAAGTGTTGCACCTTTTGGCCGGGCGCGCTTTGCTGCAGCACGTGGTGGACACGGCTGCCGCCCTGATGGCTCGTCAGGTGGTGTTGATCACCGGCCATGGTGCTACGGAAGTTGAAGGTGCTCTATCAAACAACACGCAGGCTACAGCCGGGTTTAGCCTTGAGTTTGTGCGCCAGGAGCCCCAGCTCGGCACGGGGCACGCGGTGCAGCAGGCCTTGCCAGTGCTGCGGGATGACGGCATGGTGGTGGTGCTCTCGGGCGATGTGCCTTTGACGCAGGCCGACACCTTGCGTGACCTGATTGCCGCCTGCGGTGGGAACAATTTGGCGCTGCTGACCATTGATTTTGCCGACCCCACCGGCTATGGCCGCATCGAGCGTCGGGGCGAGGTGGTGCAGGCCATCGTGGAGCACAAAGACGCTAGCCCCGAGCAGCGCGCCATTCGGGAGGTCTACAGTGGCATCATGGCCGTGCCCGCCGCCCGCCTCAAGCCGTGGCTGGCGCGTCTGGACAACAACAACGTGCAGGGCGAGTACTACCTGACCGACATCGTCAAGATGGCTGCGGCTGATGGCGTGCCGGTGGTGGCGCACAAGATCGTGGATGCCGTGCAGGTGGCCGGTGTCAACAGCCCCGTGCAACTGGCCGAGCTGGAGCGCGCGTTTCAGGCGCGCCAGGCGCTGCGTTTCATGGAGCAGGGCGTGCGCTTGGCGGACCCGGCGCGGTTTGACGTGCGCGGCGAGTTGACCTGTGGGCAAGACGTGTCGATTGACGTGAACTGTGTGTTTGAGGGCACCGTGGCGCTGGGCGACGACGTGAAGATCGGCGCGAATTGCGTCATTGCCAACGCCTCCATTGCGGCGGGCGCGGTCATTCACCCATTCACCCACATTCAGGGCGGGCAACCCGGCACCAAGGACGCCGTGGAGGTGGGGGCGGGCGCGCTGATTGGTCCGTTTGCCCGCTTGCGCCCGGGCGCCAAGCTGGGCGCCGAGGTGCACATCGGTAATTTTGTCGAGGTCAAAAATTCCACACTGGCCCCCGGCGCCAAGGCCAACCACCTGGCTTACCTGGGCGACGCCACCGTGGGCGAACGCGTCAACTATGGCGCCGGCAGCATCACGGCCAATTACGACGGTGCATTCAAACACCGCACCGTGATCGAGGCCGATGTGCATGTCGGCAGCAACTGCGTGCTGGTGGCACCCATCACCCTGGGGGCCGGTGGCACCGTGGGCGGCGGCTCGACGCTGACCAAAGACACCCCGCCCGGTGCCTTGAGTGTGGCCAGGGGCAAACAAGTGAGCATTGCCAACTGGAGGCGACCTGCCAAATGAGCCCCGCGCCTGAGACATTGCCGAGCGGTGCAGAGGACTGGAAGCAGGCGCGTCTGGACAACGAGCGCCTGCAACGCGAGCTGCTGCAGGCGCGCGTTGAGCTGGAGGAGTTCACGCAATCGGTCTCACATGACCTGCGGGCCTCCTTGCGCCACGTGACCGCTTATGTGCAGATCGTGACCGAAGAACTGGGTGATGCCCTCAAGCCCGATGTGGCCGCCCACCTGCAGAC